>NZ_FYAW01000008.1:0-162650 GCF_900185735.1 Stappia sp. P2PMeth1
ACAATCCCTCAAGACGCCACTCGGCGCTTGGATACATCAGCCCCGTCCAGTTCGAAAAAATGGGCGGATAACAAAACCCCTCTCCACTTTTGCGAAGCAAGTCCAGTGCCCATTGGCTGCCAGAGCGTCGGCGAGGGCGCACCGACCCTTCTCCCCGTCCGCCCGCAACGGCAGCCCCGCCGCTCACGTCTCGCGAATCGGCAGCGCCACCGTGTGCTTCACCGTGCTGACGACGATGCGCGACTGCACGTCGGAAACCAGCGTGTTGTCGAGCAGCTTCAGCCGCAGGAAGTCGTCATAGGCCTTGATGTCGCTGGCGACGACCTTGATCAGGTAGTCGACCGCGCCGGTGATGCGCTCGCAGATCACCACCTCCGGCCAGCGCTGCAGCAGCTTGTCGAAGGTTTCCATGTTCTCGCGGCTGGGCACCGCCAGCTTGACGAAGGCATAGGCGACGAAGCCGAGGCCGACCGCTTCCCGGTCGACCACCGCGACGATCTGGCGGATGACGCCGCTTTCCTTGAGCTTCTTGATGCGCCGCCAGCAGGGGGTCTGGCTCATGCCCGCCTCGCGGGCGACTTCGGCGATGGAGAGGGAGGCATCGCGTTGCAGGATCTGCAGCACGCGGATGTCGGAAGGGTCCAGAAGGTTTTTTTCGCTCATGTGGTGTCGAGGGGAAATTCCGTGCCGTTATATGGGTTGTTTGCGGCAGGATAGCACAGAATTTCACCGGAAGAAGGAGCATATTGGAGGGTAGAAGACTGCGCCGGGCGCGGGCCTTTCGGCCCCCTTGCGCGGACCCACCCCGACGGAAGAGGAGGCCGTCCCATGAACGCCATCACGCGCTCTGTCTCCCTCGACGACAAATATGTGGCCGATCGCGGCCGTGTCTACCTGACCGGCATCCAGGCCCTCGTGCGCCTCGCGCTCGACCAGTCCCGGCGCGACCGGGCGCGCGGGCTGAAGACCGGCGGTTTCGTCTCCGGCTATCGCGGCTCGCCGCTCGCCGGCTTCGACACCGAGCTGACCCGCGCAAGGCGCCACCTTGCCCCTTGCGATATCATCTTCAAGCCCGGCGTCAACGAGGAGCTTGGCGCCACCGCCGTGTGGGGCAGCCAGAAGGTCGCCCATCACGGCAAGGGCAGCGACTATGACGGCGTCTTCGGCATCTGGTACGGCAAGGCGCCGGGCGTCGACCGGGCCGGCGACGTGCTGCGCCAGGCCAATGCCAGCGGCACGGCGGCCCATGGCGGCGTGCTGGCGCTGGCGGGCGATGATCATCTCGCCAAGTCCTCGATCCTGCCGGCGCAGTCGGAATTCTTCTTCCAGCATGTCGAGATGCCGGTGCTCAACCCGTCCGACATCCAGGACGTGCTCGATTACGGGCTGCACGGCCTGGCGCTGTCGCGCTTCAGCGGGCTGTGGAGCGGGCTGATCTGCCTTGCCGACACGATGGACGCCTCGGCGACGATCTCGGTCGATCCGACGCGGCTCGATTTCGTCGTTCCCGAGGACCGCGACCCGCGCCGGCACGACGATCTCAACCGGGTGATGCTGCTCGGCAATCGCCTCGAGACCGAGCGGCTGCTGCGCGACGTGCGCATTCCCGCGGCGCGCGCCTATGTGCGGGCCAACGGGCTCGACCGCGTCGCCTTCGGCGCCAGCCGGGCGCGCATCGGCATCGTTGCCACCGGCAAGGCCTATCGCGACCTGCGCCAGGCGTTCGAACTGATCGGCCTCACCGAGGAGCGGGCCCGCGACATCGGCCTTGCCCTCTACAAGGTGGCGATGCCCTGGCCGCTGGAGCCGATCGGCCTGTCGAATTTCGCCCGCGGGCTGGAGCGGCTGCTCGTCGTCGAGCACAAGCGCGCCTTCCTCGAGCCGCAGATCAAGGAGATCGCCTATGGCTGGCCGGACCATGCCCGTCCGGCGATCTGGGGCAAGATGACGCCGCATGGCAGCCCCTTCCTCTCCGACCTCCTGGAACTCGCCGTCGCCGAGATCATCCCGGCGCTGCTCGCCTTCCTGCCGCATGACTTCGTCACCGGCGAGATGCGCGCCGTCGCCGAGCGGATGAACCGGCAGGTGATGTGGTCGCAGGGCCATGCCGAGCGGGCCGCGCGGGTGCCGTATTTCTGTTCCGGCTGCCCGCATTCCTCCTCCACCGTGGTGCCGGAGGGCGCGCGCGCCATGCCGGGCATCGGCTGCCATGCGATGACCGAGATTCCGGGCCGCACCACCGACGGCCAGATCGCCATGGGCGGCGAGGGCGTGCTGTGGGTCGGCCAGGCCGATTTCGCCCGCGACAGGCATGTCTTCGCCAATGTCGGCGACGGCACCTATTTCCACTCCGGCATCCTGGCGATCCGCCAGGCCGTCGCCTCCAGGGTGCCGATCACCTACAAGATCCTCTACAACGACGCGGTGGCGATGACCGGCGGCCAGCCGGTCGACGGCACCCTGACCGTGCCGCAGCTCACCCGGCAGTTGGAGGCCGAGGGCGTCGAGCGCGTCGTCGTCGTCAGCGAAGAGCCGGACGCCTATCTCGGCCGCCATGACCTTGCGCCGGGCAGCGAGGTGTTCCACCGCGACGAGCTGATGCGCGTGCAGGAGGAGCTGCAACAGGTCGCCGGCGTCACCGTGCTGATCTACGACCAGACCTGCGCGGCCGAAAAGCGCCGCCGCCGCAAGCGCGGCAGCCTTGCCGATCCGGACATGCGCCTCTTTATCAACGAGCGGGTCTGCGAGGGCTGCGGCGACTGTTCGGTGCAGTCGAACTGCATCTCCGTCGAGCCGCTGGCGACGCCCTTCGGCGAGAAGCGGCGGATCAACCAGTCGTCCTGCAACAAGGACTTTTCCTGCGCCAAGGGCTTCTGCCCGTCCTTCGTCGAGGTGGAGGGCGCTTCGCTGCGCCGGGCCGCGGCGGCGGGGCTCGATCTTGCAGCGCTCATCGCCGACCTGCCCGAGGCGGAGGTCGCGGGGCTGGAGACGACGCTCAACCTGCTGATCGCCGGCATTGGCGGGGCCGGCGTCACCACCACGGCGGCGGTGCTCGCCATGGCCGCGCATGTCGACGGCAAGCAGGCCTCGACGCTGGACATGACCGGCCTTGCCCAGAAGGGCGGCCCGGTGACCTCGCATCTGCGCTTTTCCACCGCGGACCGGGCCATCGAGGGGCCGCGCATCCCGACCGCCAGCCTCGACGTGCTGCTCGCCTCCGACATGGTGGTGGCGACCAATGCCGAGCAGCTTGCGCTGATCGACCGGCAGCGCACGGCGGGCTTCGCCAATTCGCGGGTCGCGCCGACGGCCGAATTCGTGATGAAGCAGACGCTGTCCTTCGACGAGGCGCGGATGCTGAAGACGCTGGAGGAGGCCTGCCCGCTGTTCGCCGGCCATGACAGTGCCCGCATCGCCGAGGCGCTGTTCGGCGATGCCATCTATGCCAACATGATGCTGGTCGGCATGGCGCATCAGGCCGGCCGCCTGCCGCTCTCGACCTCCGCGCTCGACACCGCGATCCGCCTCAACGGCGCGGCGGTCGACAAGAATCTTGCCGCCTTCCATGCCGGACGGGTGCTGTTCGCAGCACCGGAGAAGATCCTGTCGGCGCTGCCGGCGGCGAATGCCGTCGATCCGGCGAAGGAGATGGATCTCGACACGCGGATCGCCTTCCTCGGCAATGAGCTTGCCGCCTATCAGGACGGGCCTTACGCGCAGCGCTTCCGCGAGGCGGTGGCGAAGGTGCGCGCCGCCGACGAGCGTGCCGGCAACGGCACCTTGCGGCTGACGCGCACGCTCGCCGAGGGGCTTTACCGGGCGATGGCCTACAAGGACGAGTACGAGGTCGCGCGGCTTTATTCGCAGCCCGACTTCCGCGCCCGGCTGGAGGCGCAGTTCGACAGTCCGCGCAAGCTCAAGGTGCTCTTGGCACCGCCGCTGATCTCGCGCACGCTCGATGCGCGCACCGGGCGTCCGCGCAAGATCGCCTTCGGCCCGTGGATCTTCACCGCCTTCCGCCTGCTGGCGAGGGCGAAGCGCCTGCGCGGTACCGCCTTCGATCCGTTCGGCCGCACCGAAGAGCGGCGGATGGAGCGGGAGTTCGCCAGCCTCTGCCTTGCCGATGCCGGGCGCATCGCCGGCCTCGTCGGCACGGCGAATTACGGCCTGCTGGTGGAGCTTGCCCGCATTGCCGATACGGTGCGCGGCTTCGGGCCGGTGAAGGAGGCGAACCACGCCAAGGCGATGGCCCGGCGCGCGGCGCTGCTCGCCCAGCTTGCGCCGCAGGGCGAGGGCGCGCCGATCCTGGAGGCGGCGGAGTAATCCGCCGCGTTCCTTTCGCTCTATCCGCCGAAGCGCTCAGCCCAGGTCGGGAGCAGGTCGCCGGGGGCGGGGCTGGCCGCATGGACCGCGCGGGCGATCGCCCGGCTCATCACCGCGGCGGCCACCGCGCCGATCTCCACCGTCTCGGCGAGGGGATCGCGCATCTCGCGCGCCGCCGTCGAGGCGGCGAAGATCAGGTCGCCGTCGAGCGGCGTATGCGCCGGCCACAGGGCGCGGGCGAAGCCGTCATGGGTCGCGACCGCCAGCCGCTGCAGCTCGGCCTTGGAGAGCGCCAGGTCCGTCGCGACGATGGCGATGGTGGTGTTGGCCCCCTCGCTGAGGCCGTCGAGCTTGGTGCGCGGCCGGTCGGGCAGGGCGGGCAGTGCCGCCGGCCAGCCGAGGCCGCCGAATTCGCTCCCCTTCTCGAAGGGCGCGGCCCAGAAATGCGGGCCGTCCCCCAGCACCGCGCTGCCGAGCGCATTGACCGCGACCAGCGCGCCGATCGTCGCCCCTGACGACAGCGTCGCCGAGGCCGAGCCGAGGCCGCCTTTCAGCGTTGCCGTCGTCGCGCCGGCGCCGGCGCCATGGCTGCCGATCTCGAAGTCGGGCGCGGCCTCGGCCAGCGCCTTGCGGCCGAGCGCGCCATAGGGGTTGGTGTCGCCCCAGTCCTTGTCGCCGCCGTTCAAGAGGTCGAAGAGGATCGCTCCCGGCACGATCGGCACGCGCGCCGTGCCCACCGCAAAGCCGCGCCCTTGCGCTGCCAGCGCCATCTGCACGCCGGAGGCCGCATCGAGCCCGAAGGCCGAGCCGCCCGACAGCACCAGCGCGTCGACGCTCTCCACCGTGAAGCGCGGATCGAGGAGGGCCGCCTCGCGGGTGCCCGGCGCCCCGCCATGGATCGCCACGGAGGCGCGCAGCGGCGCGTCGGCGACAAGCACGGTGACGCCGGATTTCAGGCGCTCGCAGGCGGCATTGCCGACCGCAAGGCCGGGCACGTCGGTGATCAGGTTGCGCAAGGAAGCCTCGTCCGGTTGGGGCGCGTCAGATGCGGTGATAGGCGCGGTCGAGATAGATCAGCGCCGGCCCGCGCGCGCCGAGCTCGATGCCGACGATCTCGCCGAAGATCACCGAATGGGTGCCGATCTCGCTGACCTCGGTCACCCGGCAGTCGAGCGCGACGCGCGCCCCGCGCAGGATCGGCGAGCCGGTCACCAGCCTGTGCCAGTCGGCCAGCGCGAATCGGTCGTCGAAGCCAAGGTCGCCCTTGCCGGCGAAGGCGTCGGACAGCTCCTGCGCCTCGGCCGGCAGCGTGTTGATGGCGAAGAGGCCGTTGGCCTTGATCGCCGCGTTGATGCGGGCCTGACGGTTGACGCAGACCAGCACCGTCGGCGGGGCGTCGGAGACCGAGGTGACGGCCGAGACGGTGGTGCCGCCGCGTCCGGCCGGCCCGTCGGTGGTGGCGATGTGGACGGCGGCGCCGAGCCGGCTCATCGCCTCGCGAAAGGCGAAGCGGTCGACCGGCTGCGCGCCGTCGCCGCCGATGCCTCCCGTCCTGAAGGCCGAGCTGTTCGTCATGTCGTCCCCTCCGGTCCTAGCGGCCATGCTGATGGCCCGACCGTGCCCGTCCCTGTTGCTGCGCCAAGGCCTGCGCCTTTCAAGCGTGATGCTAACCTAGGGCGGTTTCGAAGTGGTTTCACGGGGCGGCGTGCGGATTTTCGGCGCGTCCGGGGTCCGGCGTGCCGGCGACGCCGCCGGGCATGCGCTCGGCGATCCACGCGATGAAGCTCTGGGCGGCCGGGCCCGGCGGCTGGGTGGCGGTCAGCCAGTAGCCGCGGTCGCGGCTGCCCAGCGTGTCGGTGAGCGGGATCAGGTCGCCGCGCTGCAGCTCCGCCTCGATCATCGTTTCGACGCAGAGCGCCACCCCGTGGCCGGCGACGACGGCGCTGACCAAAAGGTTGAAGTCGCTGAACACCGGGCCCTGGCCGGCGAGGTCCTGCGGCAGGCCGTTTTCCGCCAGCCAGTCGCGCCAGTCCTTGCGGGTCTCGTCATGCAGCAGGCGGGCGCCGGCGAGCTTTTCCGGCGTGTCGAAGGGGCCGTGCGCGGCGAGATGCGCCGGGCTGCAGACCGGCCGCGTGTGGCCGGACAGGAGCCGCAGCCGCACCGCGTAGCGCTCGGCCACCGGCGGCGTGTCGAACCAGTCGATCGAAATGTCGGCGTCCTGTGCCAGCCCGTGCTGGGCGTAGAGCAGGCTGAGCCGCAGGTTCGGCGCCACTTCCGCGAAGTCGACGAGACGGGGGATCAGGTAGCGCGTGCCGAAGGAGGGCACGCAGGCGATGGACAGTTCCGGCCGGCGCACCGTTTCCAGCACGTCGTGGCAGACCTCGCCGATGCGCTGCAGCGCGCCCTGGGTCGCGTCGGCGATGCGCTCGGCCTCCGCCGTCAGCTCGACGCGGCGTCCGACGCGCCGGACCAAGGCGACGCCGAACCAGTCCTCCAGATTGCGCAGATGATGGCTGACGGCGGCATGGGTGACGCCGAGTTCGTCGGCGGCCAGGCCGACCCGGCCGGTCTGGGCGAGGGCGGCCAAGGCCCTGAGCGCATTGAGGGGAGGGAGGTTGCCGATGTTCATTGTTAGATTTTCTAACGATCATGTCGGTAAGTTTCAATTGAAACTGTCGTTTCCTTGTGACTTTTTTCCCCAACGTTAACGGTGCGCAGGGAGGAGCCACGCAGCCGCTTCGATATCCCGCCATGGATCTGTCCGCTTCCTGCCGGGCGCGCCTCGCGCGCCGCGGCGCGTCGCCGGACGGTATTTTCCGCGCGGGGACGCCTTGCGGCGCAGTGGAGGAACAATCGCATTCCGTTTGCCGGGCAAGAGGAAAGATGTTCTTTTCTAAGTGCCGGATTTCGAGGGGAATTGTGCCGCCCACAGGGGCTTGGTAAGGAAATGACATCATGCACAGCCGCACTGTCGGCGGTGCTGCGGACTGAGAACGGCGAAGCCGCCAGTCCTTCAGGGGGACCACAGGGCCTATGGACTACTTTATCCAGCAATTGATCAATGGCGTAACGCTCGGGTCGATCTACGGCCTGATCGCCATTGGCTACACGATGGTCTACGGGATCATCGGCATGATCAACTTCGCCCATGGAGATATCTTCATGGTCGGATCCTTCATCGCGCTCATCGTCATCATCGCGCTCGGCATCACCGCGGCGACGCCCTTGCTGCTGCTGATCCTGGCGCTCGGCCTGGTGCTGGTCATCGCCATGGCGCTGACCGCCGTCTGGGGCTGGACGGTGGAGCGGATCGCCTACCGGCCGCTGCGCGGCTCCTTCCGTCTGGCGCCGCTGATCACCGCCATCGGCGCCTCGATCGCGCTGCAGAACTTCGTGCAGATCTCGCAGGGCGCGCGCACCAAGCCGCTGCAGCCGCTGCTGGGCGGCAATATCAAGCTGTGGGAGACGGTCGGTCCCGGCGGCAATTTCGTCGTCCAGATCAGCTATATGCAGATCCTGATCATCGTCGCGACGGTGCTGCTGATGGCCGGCTTCACCTTCCTGATCACCAGGACGCCGCTCGGCCGCGCCCAGCGGGCCTGCGAACAGGACCGCAAGATGGCGGCGCTGCTCGGCGTCAATGTCGACCGGACGATCTCGCTGACCTTCGTCATGGGTGCGTCGCTGGCCGCCGTCGCCGGCCTGATGTTCCTGCTCTATTATGGCGTCATCGACTTCTATATCGGCTTCCTGGCCGGCGTTAAGGCCTTCACCGCGGCCGTGCTCGGCGGCATCGGCTCGCTGCCCGGCGCCATGCTCGGCGGTCTGCTGATCGGCCTCATCGAGACCTTCTGGTCCGGCTACTTCTCCCTTGAATACAAGGATGTCGCCGCGTTCTCGATCCTTGCCATCGTGCTGATCTTCATGCCCGAGGGGCTCCTGGGCAAACCCGAAGTCGAGAAGGTCTGAGACCATGGCCGCACAGAAACAGGATTTGCTCGCCGGCTCCGTGAAGGACGCCGCCCTGGGCGCGCTGGTCGCTTTCGGCCTGTTCGCCATGCTCATCGGCATGAAGACCGAGGTCGGGATCGGCGGACTGTCGATCCAGTACCGCTGGAGCGCCGTCGCCATCGCCGTCGGCATCGTCTTCTTCGGCCGGTTGGCGCTCAATCTCTTCGTCTGGAAGAGCGAGAGGCCGGTCACCGGCTTCCTGAGCGGGCTGGTGCCCAGCCAGGCGTCCGCCTCCCGCTTCTCCCACCTGATCACGCCGCTGCTGTTCCTGCTCGCCGTGACCCTGCCGTTCCTGCTGATGTATTTCCTCGGCACGCGCGGCTCGCGGCAGTATCTGGACCTGGCGATCCTCGTCACCACCTATGTGATGCTCGGCTGGGGGCTCAACATCGTGGTCGGCCTCGCCGGCCTGCTCGACCTCGGCTATGTCGCCTTCTACGCGGTCGGCGCCTATTCCTACGCGCTGCTGGCCCAGTATTTCGGCTTTTCGTTCTGGATCTGCCTGCCGCTCGCGGGCATCCTCGCCGCCTTCTGGGGCATCATCCTCGGCTTCCCGGTGCTGCGTCTGCGGGGCGACTATCTCGCCATCGTGACGCTGGCCTTCGGCGAGATCATCCGCGTGGTGCTGCTCAACTGGTACGAGTTCACCGGCGGGCCGAACGGGCTCTCCGGCATTCCCCGTCCGAGCTTCTTCGGCCTGGAGTTCGAGCGCGGCGAGGGCGGCTTTGCCCACTTCTTCGGGCTGGAGTTTAACTCCATCCACCGCATCGTCTTCCTCTACTACCTGATCCTGGTGATGGCGCTGGTGACCAATTTCGTCACCATGCGGCTGCGCAAGCTGCCGGTCGGGCGGGCCTGGGAGGCCTTGCGCGAGGACGAGATCGCCTGCCGCTCGCTCGGCATCAACACCACCAACACCAAGCTGACCGCCTTCGCGATCGGCGCCATGTTCGGCGGCTTCGCGGGCTCCTTCTTCGCCACCCGCCAGGGCTTCGTGTCGCCGGAGAGCTTCACCTTCATCGAATCGGCGGTGATCCTGGCGATCGTCGTGCTCGGCGGCCTCGGCTCGCAGATCGGCGTCGTCATCGCCGCGGTGGTGATGATCGGCGGCTTCGAGTTCTTCCGTCAGTTCGAGGAGTACCGGATGCTGGTGTTCGGCCTGTTGATGGTCGTCATCATGGTGTGGAAGCCGCGCGGCCTGATCTCGACCCGCGCTCCCTCCATCGCGCTTGACCGCAAGAAGGCCAAGGGCATTTCCGCCGATCTGGTTCAGGAGGGCCACGGATGACCCGCTGGAACAACGATCCCGTTCTTCGCATCGAACACGTGACCATGCGCTTCGGCGGCCTGATCGCGGTGCACGACCTCTCGTTCAATGTCGGGCGCGGCGACATCACCGCCCTGATCGGACCCAACGGCGCCGGCAAGACCACGGTCTTCAACTGCGCCACCGGCTTCTACAAGCCGACCGAGGGGCGCATCACCATGAAGCGGCGCACCGGCGAGCACTACCTGCTGGAGCGGATGCCCGACTTCAAGATCTCGGCCGAGGCCGGGGTCGCGCGCACCTTCCAGAACATCCGTCTGTTCGGCGGCATGACCTTGCTGGAAAACCTGATGGTGGCGCAGCACAACCCGCTGATGGTGGCCTCCGGCTACACCGTCGGCGGCCTGCTCGGCATCGGCGGTTTCCGCAAGGCGGAGGCCGGCGCGGTGGAGCGGGCCAAGTACTGGCTCGAGCGCACCAACCTGATCGACCGGGCCGACGCGCCGGCGGCGGACCTGCCCTATGGCGACCAGCGGCGGCTCGAGATCGCCCGCGCCATGTGCACCATGCCGGAGCTGCTGTGCCTCGACGAGCCGGCGGCGGGCCTCAATCCGCGCGAGAGCGCGGAGCTGAACACGCTGCTGCATTACATCCGCGACGAGCACAAGACCTCGGTGCTGCTGATCGAGCACGACATGTCGGTGGTCATGGAGATTTCCGACCATGTGGTGGTGCTTGATTATGGCGAGAAGATCTCCGACGGCACGCCGGACGAAGTGAAGAACGACCCGAAGGTCATTGCCGCCTATCTCGGCGTTGCCGATGACGAGGTCGAACAGGTGGAAGAAGAGGTGGGCCTGTGAGCGAGAACCAACCCCTCCTCCAGATTCGCGGTGTCGAGACTTATTACGGCAAGATCGTCGCGCTGCGCGGCGTCGACATGGATGTCAACGAGGGCGAGATCGTCACCCTGATCGGCGCCAACGGCGCCGGCAAGTCGACCCTGATGATGACGATCTGCGGCACGCCGCAGGCGCGCAACGGCTCGATCCACTACAACGGCATCGACATCACCCGCATGCCGACGCACGAGATCATGCGGATGGACATCGCCCAGTCGCCGGAAGGTCGCCGCATCTTCCCGCGTATGTCGGTGATGGAGAACCTGCAGATGGGCGCGGCGGTGGTCGACCCGAAGCACTTTTCCGGCGATCTGGAAAAGGTCTTCGCCCTGTTTCCCCGTCTCAAGGAGCGGCGGGAGCAGCGCGGCGGCACGCTGTCGGGCGGCGAGCAGCAGATGCTGGCGATCGCCCGCGCCCTGATGGGCCGGCCGCGGCTGCTGCTGCTCGACGAGCCGTCCCTCGGCCTGGCGCCGCTGATCGTCAAGCAGATCTTCGACGCCATCGCCGAGCTGAACCGCAAGGAGGGCCTCACCGTCTTCCTGGTCGAGCAGAACGCCTATCACGCCCTCAAGCTGGCGCATCGCGGCTATGTGATGGTCAACGGCGTCATCACCATGTCGGGCACCGGCAAGGAGCTGCTGTCGAGGGAAGAGGTCAAGGCGGCCTATCTCGAAGGCGGCCGGCACTGATCCGGCGGCCGCCGGCGCCTCGGCCCGGCGGCCCGAACCCGTGTTCTCATTCTCGCCGGCACCTGCGCCCCATGGGGCCGGGCCGGCGGCCAACGGGAGGTCCTGATGGGATTCCTCTATGACACGACCCTTGCGGGGTTCATCATCCTGACCCTGGTGCTCGGCGGCGCCGCCGCCTGGTCGACGGGCCGGGCCTGTGCCCTGACCTGGCGTCCGCTGTTCGTCCTGGTCTGGTTCATTTTCCTGCTGTCGCTGGCGGTGCGCTTCCTCAGCTTCGCGCTGTATGGCGGCACGCTGCTGTCGGTGCAGCACTGGCTGATCGCCTTCGTCTATCTGGTGGCGCTGGCGCTCGCCGGCTGGCGGGTGACGCGCACCAACCAGATGACCAGCCAGTATCGCTGGCTCTACGAGAAGACCGGCCCGTTCGGCTGGCGGCTGCGTCCGGGGGCGGACGACAGCATCGCCTGACAGGGCACGTTTCGCGGGAGGGTGCGCCTTTCCGCCGCGGAATCCGAAACGCTCGACTTTGCCGAAAAAGGCGATAGTGTTTCGGTACATGGCCGCTCCGGAAGGGGCGGCAGCGGGCGCAAAGCCCGCACGACCAGAGTGGTTCAGCACCGGTCCGGGGTGGACCGGGAATGCATCTGGAGCAAGGGGAGAGTACCTTATGAAGAAGCTTCTTTTGGCGAGCGTTGCCACCGTCGCGGGCCTCGGCCTGTCGAGCGCGGCGATGGCCGACATCGTCATCGCGACCGCCGGTCCGATGACCGGCCAGTACGCCTCGTTCGGCGCGCAGATGAAGGCCGGTGCCGAGCAGGCGATCGAGGACATCAACGCGGCGGGCGGCATCAACGGCGAGAAGCTGGTGCTGCAGGTCGGTGACGATGCCTGCGATCCGAAGCAGGCCGTGGCGGTTGCCAACCAGTTCGTCGGCTCGGGCGTCGTCTTCGTCGCCGGTCACTTCTGCTCGGGGTCGTCGATCCCGGCGAGCCAGGTCTATGCCGAGGAGGGCATCGTCCAGATCTCTCCGGCCTCGACCAACCCGAAGTTCACCGACGAGCGTCCGGGTCCGGGCGTGTTCCGCACCTGCGGCCGTGACGACCAGCAGGGCCAGGTGGCCGGTGCCTTCCTCGCCGAGAAGTTCGGCGACAAGAACATCGCCATCATCCACGACAAGACCGCCTATGGCAAAGGCCTTGCCGACGAGACCAAGAAGTACATGAACGAGGCCGGCAAGCAGGAAGCCCTCTACGAGGCCTATACGGCCGGCGAGAAGGACTACACCGCGCTCGTCTCCAAGCTGAAGTCCGAGAACATCGACGTGCTCTATGTCGGCGGCTACCACACGGAAGCCGGCCTCATCAAGCGCCAGATGGCCGAGCAGGGCATGGCCACCATCCTCGTCTCCGGCGACGCGCTGGTCACCGACGAGTACTGGTCGATCACCGGCGATGTCGGTGCCGGCACGCTGATGACCTTCTCGCCGGATCCGCGCAAGAGCGAGGTTGCCGCGCCGGTCGTCGCCGCGCTTGAGGCCGCCGGCCGCACCGCCGAGGGCTACTCGCTCTACACCTATGCCGCGATCCAGGCCTGGGCCGAGGCCGCCAAGGCCGCCGGTTCCACCGACTTCGACGCGGTGGTCGGCAAGCTGAACGAGATGGAGTTCGCCACCGTTCTCGGCAACCTCTCCTTCAACGACGTCGGCGACGTGACCCTGCCGGGCTACGTCTTCTACGAGTGGAAGGACGGCAACTACGACTACATGCAGTAAGCCTTTCGGCTCACTGCTGATTTTCGCCCCGCCCGGTTCGTCCGGGCGGGGTTTTTCGTGTTTCGGACCTCAAGTTCGGCCGGCGCGTAAACCTTAACCGGTAACCATGCGAATCGATTCGCGGCGGCGATTCCCGCAAACCCTTTAACCGCCAGCGCCAATGCGTAAATATTCGGTAAACCAATACCGGAGTGGGCGATGGGCAAGGTGGTCTGGGGGATGGTCGCCATCTACATGGCGATCGGGGTGGCGCTGTGGAGCCATTCGGCATGGGCCGCGCCGGAAGTCGTCGCCTTTGCCGACGTCCGTGTCGCGCCGGGCACCATCGTCATCCGCAACAGCGAGAAGCGGCTCTATCTGGTGCAGCCGGGCGGCACCGCCCTGCGCTATTCGGTGGCGGTGGGCAAGCGCGGCAAGGCCTGGGCGGGCCGCACCTATATCACCGGCATGCATGTGCGTCCGGCCTGGGCACCGCCCGCCGACGTCAAGCGCGACCTGCCGCATCTGCCGGCGGTGATCGCGGGCGGGGCGCCGAACAATCCGATGGGCGTTGCCGCGATGACGCTCGCCGGGGGCGAATACGCCATCCACGGCACCAACCGGCCGGACTCGATCGGCCGTCCGGTGTCCTATGGCTGCATCCGCATGCACAATCGCGACATCGCCGACCTGTTCCGCCGGGTCGGCGTCAACACGCCAGTGATTGCCGTCAACTGATCGCGGTCAACTGACGCTTCCGTCAGCCGAGCCGCGCCGGGGGCGCCGTCTCCATCGGCCGGGCCAGCGTCGCGTCCTTGCGCGTCATGTCGACGAGGCCGGCGCCGAGCACCATCAAGGTCGCGGCGCCGAGCACGAAGACGATCAGCGCCGGCAGCAGCATCCTCGCGCGCCGGGGTCGGGCAGGGTCATGGGGCTCGGTCAGTCGCATCTCGTCCGTCCAGCGATCTGTCTGCGCTTTCTCCGCTTTCGCTGAAAAAGACATGGCGACGGTCTTGGTGCGATCAAGTCCTTCTCCCGGCTCTGCCTTCTCTCGACTGTTCACATTTACGTAATTTTCCCGAGAACCTTCCGCTTCCCCTGCGACAGCGGTGCGCCGCGCGCGCGGGCCTTGCCGGCGGGACGGCGGGCCTGCACTGTGGGGGCACTGTGGGCGGATCGAAGATTGGGGGATCGGGCGAATGATCGGGGCCCTGACGCTGATATTGTGCTGCCAGCTTGCCGGCGAACTTGCGGTCACGGCGGGCGGGCTGCCGGTGCCCGGCCCGGTGCTCGGCATGATCCTTCTGTTCCTGCTGCTCGCCGTCCGCGGCGGGGTGGGGGAGGATCTCGGCCGGGTCGGCGATGCGCTGCTCAAGAACCTTGCGCTGCTCTTCGTGCCGGCCGGCGTCGGCGTCGTCGTGCATCTCGGCCTGATCGGGCGCGAGGGGCTGGCGATCACCGCCGCGCTCGTCGTCTCCACCTTGCTGACGGTGCTGGTCACCGGCCTTGTCATGAGCCGGCTGGCGCGGCGGGAGGCGGACGGCCCCTCCGGTCCCGAGGCAGGCGCGCCATGAGCGAGCCGCTATCGCAGATCTGGGTCTATCTCTCGGCGAGCCCGCTTGCTGCGCTGACGCTCACCCTTGCCGCCTATCAGCTCGGCTTCTTCCTCTACCGCCGGGCCGGCTTTCACCCCCTGGTCAATCCGGTGCTGGTGGCGGTGCTGCTGATCGGCGCCGTGCTGCTTGTCAGCGGCACCGCCTATCCGGTCTATTTCGACGGCGCCAAGTTCGTGCACTTTTTGCTGGGGCCGGCGACGGTGGCGCTCGCCATTCCGCTCTATCGCCAGTTCGCGCGGGTGCGCCGCTCGGCGCTGGCCATCGGCGTCAGCCTGCTGGCCGGCTCGCTCACCGCCGCGCTCTCGGCGCTGGCGGTCGCCTCGCTGCTCGGCGCCTCGCGCCAGACGCTGGCCTCGCTGGCGCCGAAATCCGCCACCGCGCCGGTCGCCATGGGCATTGCCGAGCCGCTCGGCGGGCTGCCCTCGCTCACCGCCGTCCTGGTCATCCTCACCGGCATCCTCGGCGCGGCGCTCGGGCCCCTGGTGCTGGATCTGGCGCGCATTCGCGACTGGCGGGCGCGCGGCTTTGCCATCGGCACGGCCGCCCATGGCATCGGCACCTCGCGCGCGCTGCTGGTCAACGAGACCGCCGGCGCCTTTTCCGGCCTTGCCATGGGGCTCAATGCCATCGCCACGGCGCTGCTGGTGCCGCTGGTCTGGCGCCTGATCTTCGGGTAACGGGTCTTCGGGTAGCGGGTCTTCGGGTAGCGGGTCAGGGCGCCGCCAGCCGCGCCGCGTCCTGCGCCGCATGCGCGTCTGCCCGGCGCAGCCAGGCGCGCGGATCGGTCATCTGGCCGCCGCGCCCGCGCCCGCCACTGAGCGCGGTGCACAGGTCCGCCACCGCCTCCAGCGAATGCACGGCGCGGAACTCGTCGACATGCGGCAGCATCGCCCGCACGCCTCTCGCCCGCGCCTCGAACCCCTCGAAGCGCAGCAGCGGGTTCAGCCAAATCAGCCGCCGGCAGGAGCGGTGCAGCCGGTCGATCTCGCGCTCCAGGTCCTCGTCGCTGTCGCGCTCCAGCCCGTCGGTGACGAGCAGCACGATGGGGCCCCCGGACAGCACCCGGCGCGACCAGTGCCGGTTGAAGGCGGCGAGCGCGGTGGCGATGCGGGTGCCGCCGGACCAGTCCTCCACCCCTTGGGTGCAGGCGGCGAGCGCCTCGTCCGGGTCCTTCATCCGCAATTGCCGCGTGACATTGGTCAGCCTGGTGCCGAACAGGAAGGTGTGGACGTTGCGCCGCTCCTCGGTCAGCGCATGCATGAAATGCAGCAGGATGCGGGTGTACTGGCTCATCGAGCCGGAAATGTCGCAAAGCGCGACGATCGGCGGGCGCTTCAGGTCGTGGCGCCGGTGGCGCAGCTCGATCATGTCGCCGCCGGTGCGCAGCGAGGCGCGCAAGGTCCGGCGCGGGTCGATGCGCCCGCGCGGCGCGCTGACCAGCCGGCGCAGCCGCACCTTCTCCATCGGCAGCACCATGCGCCGCAGCGCGTCCTTGGCGGCGTGGATCTCGGCCGCGTTCATCTGGGCGAAGTCCTTGCGCTGCAGCAGCTCGCGGCCCGACACGGTGAAGCGGGCGTCGACCACCACTTCCTCGCGCTCGTGCTGCGGCTGGCGCTCGCGCGTTGCCTGAAACGCCTGGGCGACGCGGGTCTGGCCGGCCTTGGGCTTGTCCGGCGCGGCGCGCGCCGGCGCCACCGGCGAGAGGATCGACAGCAGCTTCTCGATCAGCCCGCGCGAGCGCCAGTAGATGCGGAAGGCCTCGTCGAAGACGGCGCGCTGCTCGCGCTTGCGCACGAAGACCGCGTGCAGCGTCCAGTAGAGGTCCTCGCGGCTGCGCAGGCCGGCGACCTCGACCGCGCGCACCGCATCGACGACGCTGGCCGGGCCGACCGGCAGGCCGGCGCGGCGCAGGGTCCGGGCGAACTGCACGATATTGTCGGCGATGCGCCCGCCGGCCTGCTCCCGCAGCGTCGCGAGGTCGTCGGTCATCGGCTCAGTCCTGCCCGCTTGCCCTGCGGTCATAGGCGTGCTGGATGTCCTCGATCATCTTGCGGGCGCGCGAGCCGCGCACGCGCTCGATGTCGTCCTGGTATTTCAGCAGCACGCCCAGCGTGTCGGAGACCATGTCCGGGTCCAGCGCGATCTGGTCCAGCTCGGTCAGCGCGGTCGCCCAGTCCAGCGTTTCGGCAACGCCCGGCTGCTTGAACAGGTCCTCGTCCGTGCGCAGCGCCTGCACGAAGGCGACGAGTTCGCTCGCCAGCCGCTCGCCGGCGCCCGGCACCTTGCGGCGGACGATCTCCAGCTCGCGCTCCGCGTCCGGATAGTCGACCCAGTGATAGAGGCAGCGCCGCTTCAGCGCGTCGTGGATCTCGCGGGTGCGGTTGGTGGTGATGATGACGATGGGCGGCTCCTGCGCGCGGATCGTGCCCAGTTCCGGGATCGTCACCTGGTTGTCCGACAGCACTTCCAGCAGGAAGGCCTCGAACGCCTCGTCGGCCCGGTCGAGCTCGTCGATCAGGAACACCGGCGGACCGGCGAGCGACGGCTCCAGCGCCTTCAGCACCGGGCGCTTGATCAGGAAGCGTTCGGCGAAGACCGATCTGGACAATTCATCGTGATCGGTGTCGCCGGCGGCTTCCGACACGCGGATCTCGACCATCTGCGCGGCGTAGTTCCATTCATAGACGGCGGTGGAGACGTCCAGCCCCTCGTAGCATTGCAGGCGGATCAGCTCGCGCCCCAGCGCCTGCGACAGCACCTTGGCGATCTCGGTCTTGCCGACGCCGGCCTCGCCTTCCAGGAACAGCGGCCGTTTCAGCTTGAGCGCCAGCAGCAGCACGGTCGCCAGCGAGCGGTCGGCGACATAGCCCTGGCCGTCGAGCAGGGCGCGCGTCGCGTCGATTGTGTCCGGGAGGGGCTGCGCGGTCATCTGGGCTCCTGGTCCTTGCGTGCCCGCGCGTCTTTCGCGCCGGGCTGTTTCCCGCACCATAGTGCGGGCGGGCCGGGCTTGTCAGGTGTCCTTAGGGCCAAGGGGGAGGGTTGGCGGCGGAACGCTTGGGTTAACCCCCCAATTAACCCTCCCTTAACCGTCACCTGCGGACACTTGACGCAGGGAGAGGCTACGAAAGGTTCCGGTCATGATCTCATCGGATTTTTCCCGCCAGCTCGAGGGCTACGGCCTGCTCACGGCCCAGATCCTCTATCACATGCCCGACCATCCGCGGCTGCTGCAGACCTTCCTCTGGCAGACGCTGGACAAGGCGCCGACCTTCCCCGAGCTCAGCCGCTTCCTGCGGTTCTGGGAGCGCGACATCGAGGGCCGGCTGCATTCGGTGCGCATTTCCCATCGCGACCTGATCGGGCCGAGCGACTGGCGCATCCTCGACGCGGAGTTCCCGATCCACTGACGGATCGGCACCCCGTCGGCGTCGGTCCCCTCAACGGGGCGGGGGCGGCGGCAGGCCGGCGCCGTCGCGCATGATCGCGCGCGCCTCGGGGGTGAAATCGGAGCCGGCGCCTTCGTGCAGCACGAAGCCCGGCAAGAGGCGCAGCGGCGCCCGGCTCGCCCGCACGGCGCGCACCAGGATGCGGGTTGCCGCGGCCTCAGGGCGCGGGCGCAGCGGAATGATGTCGATGGCGCCGAAGCGGCCGGGCAGGAGCTGCAGGATCTCGGCCAGCCCGTCGGCGCGGAAGATCATGGTCAGCGTGCCGCCCTCGCGCACGATGTCGGTTGCGACCCGCACCCAGGGCTCAAGCCCGCGCGTGTCCAGCACATGCGCCCCGGCGCGCGGGGCGGCGGGCGAGGCGCGGAAGCGCCCGTCGGCATAGTAGGGCGGGTTGATGATGGCATGGTCGGCAAGGCCGGGCGTCAGGCCGGCGGCGTGGCGCTCGCGCCCGCGCGCGGCAATGTCCGCTTCCAGGATGGTGACCCTTGGCGCGAAACCGGCATTGTCGGGGAGGGCTAGCGCCTGCTGCGCCAGATCGAGCGCCGCCCGGTCGCGGTCGACCAGCACCACCTCCACCTCGCGCAGGCGCGCGGCGAGGCAAAAGCCGGCGGTGCCGACGCCCGAGCCGAGATCGACGACGCGCCCGCGCGTGGCCGGGGGCACGGCGGCCGCCAGATAGACCGCGTCCAGCCCGGCGCGGTGGGCGCCGCGCGCCGGCTGCAGCACCTGCACCAGCCCGCCGAGAAAGGCGTCCCGGGTGATCTCCGCGCTCTCCTGCAAGGCCTGCTCGACAGGTCCCGGCGTAATGGACCCCGGCGCGGGCGGGGCTTCGACCTCGGCCGCGTCCTGACTGTCGCCGCTCACGGGGCCTCGCTCCCGCCGGCCCTTGCGTGGCGGGCCAGCGTGTCGGCGTCCAGTTCATGGGCAAGGTCGGCCTCGCGCATGAGGCGAACGGCCGCATCGAGGTCGTCCTCGGTGACCATCACCCGGCGGGCGATGATGCCGATCGAGCCTTCCAGGATGCTCATGTTGCCGTCGAGCACGAGATGGCCGATGCCGGCCTCGTCCAGAAGCGCCTCGACATAGGAAATCAGGACCATATCGTTGGTCTTGAGCAGAGGAACCATGTCGTCCTTGGTCGTTGGGGCGGTCAGGGGCCGCAGCTTACAGGACCGGACCGCGCGAAGCGACCTTTGCCGGCTCCCCGCCTGTGCGGCATCCGGCCGGTTTGGTCAACAGTGCTTCTTGCGAAAGACGGCTTGCCGTGGGCATGGGGCGGACCTATTGTCCCGCCCGTCTCTTACCTTATACGAGGTTGTTCAACGTGGGCGTGGTGGTTCCCTTGCGCGAAACCCGGTCAGAACCGGCCAGCATCCAGACCCTGGTCGACCTCACCGCCGGCGGCATGGAGGCCGTCAACCAGCTCATCCTGTCCAAGGCGGGGTCGAATGTCGAGCTGATCCCGGAGATCGCCCGCCACCTGATCTCGTCGGGCGGCAAGCGGCTGCGGCCGATGCTGACCCTCGCCATGGCCGACATGTTCGGCTATGCGGGCGAGGGCCATGTCGGGCTCGCCGCCAGCGTCGAGTTCATGCACACCGCGACGCTGCTGCATGACGATGTCGTCGACGAGAGCGACATGCGGCGCGGCAAGCTGGCGGCGCGCAAACTGTGGGGCAATCAGGCAAGCGTCCTGGTCGGCGACTACCTGCTCGGCCAGGCCTTCAAGATGATGGTCGATGTCGGCTCGCTGGAGGCGCTGCGGATCCTGGCCAGCGCCTCGGCCGTCATCGCCGAAGGCGAGGTGATGCAGCTCGGCGCGGCGCAGGACCTGGAGACCACCGAAGAGCGCTACATGCAGGTCATCGAGGCGAAGACGGCGGCGCTCTTTGCCGCTGCCGCCGAGGTCGGCCCGGTGATCGCCGGGGCCTCCGACGCCGACCGCGCCCATGCCCGCGCCTATGGCATGGCGCTCGGCCTTGCCTTCCAGCTCGTCGACGATGCGCTCGACTATGGCGGCTCGGCCGCGGATCTTGGCAAGGACACCGGCGACGACCTGCGCGAAGGCAAGATCACCCTGCCGGTTATCCTCGCCATCCGCCGGGGCAAGCCGGAGGACCGCGAATTCTGGTCGCGCTGCCTCGAGGAGCGCGACGTGCGCGAGGGCGATCTCGACCGCGCTATCGCGATCATGCGCGAGACCGGGGCGCTCTCCGAGACGGTGGAGCGGGCCCGTGCCTTCGGGGCTGAGGCGCTGGAGGCGCTGCGGGGATTACCGGCGAGCGGGCAGCGCGAGGCGCTGGCCGAGGCGGTCGATTTCTGCATCGCCCGCGTCAACTGAGGTTTTTGAGACGCGATTCTCGAAATTGAGCGATTTCGAGACGGTTTTTTGCAAAATCCGTCTCGAAATTTGCAACCGCCCCGCTGACCTTCGCGGGGCAGGTTGTCCCCGTGGCGGCACCAGCCCCGTCGGGGCTGGTTATCCTCTCAGCCCATCCGCTCCGAGGCGTAGCTGCCCGGGCTCGCCGGGAAGACCACCGTCTTGTTTCCGTTGAGGAAAACCCGCCGGTGGATATGCGCGTGGATGGCGCGGGCGAGCACCTGGCTCTCCACGTCGCGGCCGAGCGAGACGTAATCCTCGGGCGACTGGGCATGGGTGACGCGCACCGTGTCCTGCTCGATGATCGGCCCCTCGTCGAGATCGCTGGTGACATAGTGGGAGGTCGCGCCGATCAGCTTGACGCCGCGCGCGAAGGCCTGCTTGTACGGGTTGGCGCCCTTGAAGCTGGGGAGGAAAGAATGGTGGATGTTGATCACCCGCCCGGCCATTTCCTCGCACATGCGCGTCGACAGCACCTGCATGTAGCGGGCCAGAACCACCAGTTCCGCGCCGGTTTCCTCGACGATCGCCATCTGGCGGGCCTCGGCCTCCGCCTTGTTGTCCTTCGTCACCTTGATGTAGTGGAAGGGGATATCGTGGTTCACCACCAGCTTCTGGTAGTCCAGATGGTTGGAGATCACGCCGACGATATCGATCGGCAGCGCCCCGATCCGCCACCGGTACAAAATGTCGTTCAGGCAGTGCCCGAACCGAGAAACCATAATTAAAACCTTCATTTGCGCCGTTTCGTCATGGAACGCGAAGTCCATTCCGAAGACCTCGGCACGGCTCGCGAAGCCGCTTGAAAGCGTCTCCAGCGTCGCGCCGGTCTCGCTGTTGAAGCTGACGCGCATGAAGAAATTCCCGGTCTCGCGGTCGTCGAACTGGGCGCTGTCGGTGATGTTGCAGCCGTTCTCCGCCAGATAGGTGGAGATGGCGGCGACGATGCCACGGGTCGAGCGGCAGGTGACGGTCAGGGCAAAGGCGCTCATCGGCGGTGATTCCCGGCTGCGAGGAAAACAGGTCCACGCGATAGCGGAGTGTCGCGGGTTGTCCAAGTGTTGTCGCGATCGCGCGCCGGGGACATTCCGAAAAACGGCGCGCGGGAGAAGATTTGCGACGGGGAGGATATCGCGGCCCGGCGCTCAGCCGACCGCAGCGACCGGTGCGGCCTGCACCCACCATGCGGGATGACGCGCAGCCAAGCGGCGGGCCTCCCGCTCGGCCTCCTCTATCCCCGCGAACAGGGCAAAGCATGTCGCGCCCGATCCCGACATGCGGGCAAGGCGCGCGCCGGGCGCCGAGCGCAGCGCGGCCAGCACCTCGGCGATCTGCGGCGCCACGGTCAGCGCCGGCGCTTCGAGGTCGTTGCGGCTGCCCTCGAGCCAGGCAATCAGCGCGTCGAAGGAGGCGAGATCGCTCTCGCCAAGCGGGGAGAGCGGCGGGTTCTCGCGGCAGGCCAGACGGGCGAAAACATCAGGCGTTGCAACGGGTAAGCCCGGATTTGCCAGCAGCACCGCATGGCCCGGAAAGCGGGGAAGAGATGCGACTTCGGTGCCGGTGCCGGAGACCAGCGCCGGCTTCGAGGCCAGGCACATCGGCACGTCGGCGCCGAGCCGTTCCGCAATTTTTTCCAGCCGCGCCATGTCGCCCGCGCCCGCCGGACGGCCGGTCATCGCCGCAAACGCGAGATGCAGCGCGGCGGCGGCGTCGGCCGAGCCGCCGCCGATGCCGGAGGCGACCGGCAGGCGCTTGTCGAGGGTAAAGGCGAGGGAGGGAGGACCTCCGCCGAGGTTTTCGGCGAGCGCGCGCACGGCCCGCAGCACCAGGTTATCCCCGGTCGAGGCGTCAGGTGCCTGCGGGGACAGGGCGCTCGCGAAGGGGCCTTCGAGCGCCAGCGAGAGGCCGGGGGCCCCGGTGACGGCCGACAGCGTGTCGCCGAATTCGGCAAAGGCGACAAGGCTTTGCAGCATATGGTAGCCATCGGCGCGGCGACCGGTGACGTGCAGGGCATAGTTCAGCTTGGCGCGGGCAAGCCGTGCTGCGGCCGGCTCTGTGGGCGCCGGCTTGTCCGCCTGCGACCCGGCGCCGGACTGGCTGGGGGAACCGCCCGTCGATGCGGGGGGACACATGGCGGCGTCAGCCGCCGTTCTGCTTCGGCTCGGCCTTGGCGGCGGGCGCTTCGCCGGGCTCCGGCAGGCCGTTTTCGATCTTCTCCAGGATCTTCGGCAGCTCTTCGGGCTCCGGATCGAGGTCGCGGGCGTGGTTCCACTGAAACCGTGCCTCGAGGCGGCGCCCGACCTTCCAATAGGCATCGCCGAGATGGTCGTTGATCACCGAATCCTGCGGCCGCAGCTCCACGGCCTTCTCCAGCTCGACGACGGCGTCCTCATAGCGATGCAGCTTGTAGTAGGCCCAGCCGAGACTGTCGACGATGTAGCCGTCGCGCGGGCGCAGCTCCACCGCCTTGCGGATCATGTCGAGCGCCTCGGGCAGCTTGAGACCCTGATCGACAAGCGAATATCCGAGGTAGTTCAGCACCAGCGGCTGATCGGGCGACAGCTCCAGGGAGAGGCGGAAATCGGCCTCGGCCTGATCCCATTTCTTCAGTCTTTCCCGGCAGATACCGCGATAATAGTAGATCGTCCAATGCTGCGGTTGCGGCTCGGAAATGGTGGCGATGCCCTTGCTGTAGGCCTCCTCGGCCTCCTCGAAGAGCTTGTGCGAGCGCAGCACGTTGCCGAGTGCGGTGACCGCGTCGAGGTCGCTCGGATCGCTCTCGACCAGCGCCGCCAGATGGGCGCGGGACTCTTCGAGATTCTCCAGCGCATTGTAATTTATGCCGACCTGGATCTCGGCGTCGCGCTTCAGCGGCGAAGTGTCCGGCACGCCCGAAAGCACCTCGATGGAGCGTTCGAAACGGCCCATCCGGTCGAACAGGCCGGCCAGCGCGATGGCGGCGACATCGGCCTCCTCGTCGAGATGCAGCGAAAGCTGCAGGAAGGTGGCGGCGAGTTCCTCGCCGCCGTCACGGCCGATCGCCGCGCCGAGCCCGTAGAGAACCTCGGCCGCGCCGACCTCGGGGCTCCGGACAATGGTGCCAAGTGTCTCGCCGGCCTCGACTTTTCTGCGCGTGGCGAGCAGTCCCGGATGGTTGGGCAGCATGGCGTTGAAATCGTCCAGCACCTTCAGCGCCGCGTCCTTGTCGCCGTTGCGATAGAGCGACAGCGCGTAGGCATTGACGACCCGCAAGGCGCCGCGGTCGGCCTCATAGGCCGCGCGGAAGTTGTCTTCCGCTTCCGCAGCGCGGCCGGCCTGATCCTGGATCAGGCCGGAATGATAGGTGACGAAGACGGTGTACCAGCTCGGCCCGGAAAGCCGCGAGATCCGCGCCAGCGCCTCGTCGGTCTCGCCGCGGGCGGCAAGCAGCCAGGCGGACATGAGGCCGGAAGCCAGTTCCGCCAGCGGGCCGCGCCCGCCGTCGGACAGGTATTCGCCGGCCTTGGCGTAGTTGCCGGCGCGCATCTCCTCCACCGCCAGCATCAGCCCGGCAAGGAAGTGGTCCGCCTGTTCGCCCTTCAGCCGTTCCGCCAGTTCCAGCGCCTCGGCGAGATCGCCATTGGCGAGCTTCAGCACGAAGGTGCGGTCGAGCAGGAAAGGGTTGCCGGGATCGACCAGCAGCGCCTCGCCGAAGAAGGCGGCGGCATTGCCGATGTCGTTGCTCTGGCCCGCCAGCCGGCCGGCGAGATAGCTGCCGCTCAGGGTGATCGGCAGTCCTTCCGGCGTTCCCGTGACAGTGCCGATTGCCTGGGCCTGGGTCTCGGCGACGGCCTGGGGAGCGGCGAGGGCGACGAGGGCCAGCAGCGCGACGCTGCAGGCGAGCTTGCCGCGGCGGGCGGAACGGGTGAGGCGGCGTGTGGTCATCCGGAGTGTCTCAATGCCCCTGCTTTTGCACCGATCCGGGTGCCTGACCCGGCGCCTGAGCTCGGCGTCTGGATCTGGGTGTCTGCCTTGGCGCGAATGTGGCGAGTCATCCGCATGATCTTGCGTGCGAGGATGGCCGCAATATGTCCCGCCTGCAAGCGCGACCGCCCGGCGCGCCCGCGAAGCCGGCTCAGGCTTTGCGGCGCTCCCGCGATATGGGGTGCGCGGGCCGCTGCGGCAATGGGATCCGCGGGCCGGCGGAAGCGAGGCTCCATAGGCTGCGGCAATAACGAAAGGGGCCGGGCGCGCAAAAAACCTTTGTTTCGTGCACTGCATCATTTAAGGGGAGGGGCATCCGGGGAGGGAGGCGCGCGCGACCTCAAGCGCGGGGCCCGGCGCCTCCGGGGTGCAAGCCCCGAAGCGAGAGGATGCAGGCGGCATGACCAAATGGGTGTTCGGTTTCGGTGACGGCAAGGCCGAGGGCTCTGCCGGAATGAGGAACCTGCTCGGCGGCAAGGGAGCCAACCTGGCCGAGATGAGCAATCTGGGGCTGCCGGTGCCGCCAGGCTTTACCATCACCACCGAGGTCTGCACCTGGTTCGACACCCACGACAAGACCTATCCCGACGGGCTGCGTGAACAGGTCGACGCGGCGCTGGAGGAGGTCGGCCGGATCACCGGGCGCCGCTTCGGCGACACGTCCAACCCGCTGCTGGTCTCGGTCCGTTCGGGCGCCCGCGTCTCCATGCCGGGCATGATGGACACGGTGCTCAATCTCGGCCTCAACGACGAGACGGTGCCGGCGCTGGCCGCCGCCGCCGGCGACCCGCGCTTCGCCTATGACAGCTACCGCCGCTTCATCCAGATGTATTCCGACGTGGTGATGGGCCTCGACCACCACGCCTTCGAGGAGATCCTCGAGGAGTTCAAGAACGAGCACGGCCGCGACCTCGACACCGACCTGACGGCCGAAGACTGGCAGCAGGTCATCGCCAGCTACAAGACCCTGGTCGAGGACGAACTCGGCACGCCCTTCCCGCAGGATCCGCACGAGCAGCTCTGGGGCGCCATCGGCGCGGTGTTCCTGTCCTGGGAAAGCGCGCGGGCGATCACCTATCGCCGGCTGCACGACATTCCCAACGACTGGGGCACGGCGGTCAACGTGCAGGCGATGGTCTTCGGCAACATGGGTGAGGAGTCGGCCACCGGCGTCGCCTTCACCCGCAATCCGTCGACCGGCGAGAAGGCGCTTTATGGCGAGTTCCTGATCAACGCCCAGGGCGAGGACGTGGTCGCCGGCATCCGCACGCCGCAGGACCTCACCGAGGCGGCGCGCATCGCCGCCGGCTCCGAGGCGCTGTCGCTGGAACAGGCGATGCCGGAGGCGTTTGCCCAGTTCACCGAGATCTGCGACCGGCTGGAAGGCCATTATCGCGAGATGCAGGACCTGGAGTTCACCATCGAGCGCGGCCGGCTGTGGATGCTGCAGACGCGCTCGGGCAAGCGTACGGCGCGCGCCGCGCTGAAGATCGCCGTCGACATGGCCGACGAGGGGCTGATCTCCTCCGAGGAAGCGGTGATGCGGGTGGATCCGGCAGCGCTCGACCAGTTGCTGCACCCGATGATCGATCCGAAGGCGGAGCGCGACGTGATCGCGACCGGCCTGCCGGCCTCGCCGGGCGCGGCATCGGGCGCCATCGTCTTCTCCTCCGACGAGGCGGAAGAGGCGAAGGCCGCGGGACGCAAGGTGATCCTGGTGCGCGTCGAGACCAGCCCGGAAGACATCCACGGCATGCATGCGGCCGAAGGCATCCTGACGACGCGCGGCGGCATGACCAGCCACGCGGCGGTGGTGGCGCGCGG
The DNA here is from genome assembly GCF_900185735.1 of Stappia sp. P2PMeth1. Lineage (NCBI taxonomy): Bacteria > Pseudomonadati > Pseudomonadota > Alphaproteobacteria > Hyphomicrobiales > Stappiaceae > Stappia > Stappia sp. P2PMeth1. The sequence continues at coordinate 26,172 of NZ_FYAW01000008.1, forward strand.
CATGGGCAAGCCCTGCGTCTCGGGCGCCGGCGCGCTCAGGATCGACTATCGCACGGCAACGCTGACGGTCGCCGGTCGCAAGCTCGCGAAGGGCGACATCATCACCATCGACGGCACCACCGGCCAGGTGCTGGTCGGCGAGGTGGCGATGCTGCAGCCGGAAATGTCGGGCGAATTCGCCCGGCTGATGGAATGGGCCGACACCCATCGCCGGATGGCGGTGCGCACCAATGCCGAGACGCCGGCGGACGCGCGCGCGGCGCGCGGCTTCGGCGCGGAAGGCATCGGCCTGTGCCGCACCGAACACATGTTCTTCGAAGGCGAACGTATCGTCGCGGTGCGCGAGATGATCCTTTCGGAGACCGAGCAGGGCCGGCGCGCGGCGCTGGACAAGCTGCTGCCGATGCAGCGCGGCGATTTCACCGAGCTGTTCGAGATCATGCAGGGCCTGCCCGTGACGATCCGCCTGCTCGACCCGCCGCTGCACGAGTTCCTGCCGCATAGCGAGGAGGAGATCGCCGAGGTGGCGGCGGTGATGGGCGTCGACAGCGAGGTGCTGCGGCAGCGGGCGCAGGATCTCAATGAATTCAATCCGATGCTCGGCCATCGCGGCTGCCGGCTGCTCGTCACCTATCCGGAAATCGCCGAGATGCAGGCGCGCGCCATCTTCGAGGGCGCGGTGGCTGCCGGCAAGACGACCGGAGCGCCGGTGACGCCGGAGATCATGGTGCCGCTGGTCGGCGTCAAGGCCGAACTGGACCTGGTGCGCGCGCGCATCGACGCGATGGCCAAGGCGGTGGCGCAGGAGACGGGCGTCACCGTCGACTATCAGGTCGGCACGATGATCGAGCTGCCGCGCGCCTGTCTGCGGGCCGGCGAGATCGCGGAGACGGCCGAGTTCTTCTCCTTCGGCACCAACGATCTGACGCAGACCGCCTTCGGCATCTCGCGGGACGATGCGGCGTCTTTCCTCGGCATCTATCAGCGGATGGGCATCGTCGAGCGCGATCCCTTCGTGTCGCTCGACCAGGAGGGCGTCGGCGAGCTGATCCGCATCGGCGCCGACCGCGGCCGGGCGGCGCGGCCGGGTCTCAAGCTCGGCATCTGCGGCGAGCATGGCGGCGACCCGGCCTCGATCACCTTCTGCGAGAGTGTCGGGCTCGACTATGTGTCCTGCTCGCCGTTCCGCGTGCCGATCGCCCGGCTGGCGGCGGCGCAGGCGGCGGTGAAGGCGAAGAAAGCGGCCTGAGGCCATGGCGGTCCGGCGGCCGGCGACGATCGGAGAGCTTGCCGCCGGCGGCAAGGCGGCGCTCGCCCGGACGCTCTCGGCCATCGAGACCGATGGCGACGAGCCCGCGTTCCTGCATCTGCTCGACACGGCCGTGCAGGCCGGGCGCGGCCGCGTCCTCGGCCTCACCGGCCCGCCGGGGGTCGGCAAGTCGACGCTGACCAACGCCTTGATCCGTGCCTATCGGGGGCGGGGCGAGAGCGTCGGCGTGATCGCCGTCGATCCGTCCTCGCAGATCACCGGCGGGGCGCTGCTCGGCGACCGCACGCGGCTGTCCACCGATCCGGAGGACATGGGCGTCTTTGTGCGCTCGATGGCGGCGCGGGACCGGCTTGGCGGGCTCTCCGACCACGCCATCGCCGCCGTCGTCCTGATGCGGGCTGTGATGGACCGGGTGATCGTCGAATCGGTCGGCATCGGCCAGTCCGAGGCCGATGTCGCCCATGTCGCCGACACGCTCGCCCTGTGCATCCAGCCGGGCTCGGGCGACAGTCTGCAATTCATGAAAGCCGGGGTGATGGAACTGCCCGACCTGGTGCTGGTCACCAAGGCGGACATGGGCGCGCTGGCGCGGCGCGCGGCCGCCGACGTGCAGGGGGCGCTGTCGCTGGCCCGCCCGGCGGGAGCGGCGCTGCCCGAGGTGCTGACGGTCTCGGCGACAGCGGAACAGGGCATCGCCGAGGCTGTCGCGGCCTGCGATGCCCACGCGGCGCGGCTCGAGACGTCGGGAGAGCTCGACCACCGTCGGCGGCGGCAACAGCGGCACTGGGTGGAGGATGCGGTGATGCGGCGCTTCGGCACGGTCGGACGAGCGACCTGCGATATCGATGCGGCGCTTGCCGGGGCGGGCGGTCCGTTCACCGCGATCGCCCGGCTGGACGCGGAATTGCGCGGACGGCTTACGCCCTGAGCGACACCGCCACCTGACTCTCGCCGGACAGGCGCGCCTCCGCCTCGGCGATCCGCGCCGACGGCACGGGCCGCGACAGGTAGAAGCCCTGCAGGCGGTCGCAATTGGTCCGCTGCAGGATCATTGCCTGCTGGCGGGTCTCGATGCCTTCCGCGACCACCTTCATGCCGAGCGCCTCGCCGAGATCGATGATTGTCGACAGGATTGCATGGGCATGCGGGGCGACTTCCAGGTCGGCGATGAAGGAGCGGTCGATCTTCAGCGTGTCGAAGGGGAAGCGGCGCAGATAGCTGAGGCTCGAATAGCCGACGCCGAAATCGTCGAGGGCAACCCGAACACCCATGTCCTGCACCTGGGTGAGGATCTTGAGAATGTCGATGTCGTTGTCGGCGAAAACCGACTCCGTCACCTCGATCTCCAGCCGCGACGGCTCGAAACCGCAGGCCTCCAGCGTGTCGCGCAGATCCTCGATGAAGCGCGGATGGCGGAACTGGGTCGGCGAGACATTGACCGCAAGGCCCAGATGCGGCCAGGCGGCGGCGTCCTCGCAGGCGCGGCGCAGCACATAGAGGCCGAGATCATTGATGAGGCCGGTTTCCTCGGCGATCGGCACGAAGGTGGACGGGCTGATGACGCCCATCTCCGCGTCGGTCCAGCGCAGCAGGGCCTCGACGGACAGGACCTTGGTGCCGTCGATGGTGGTCTGCGGCTGATAGACGACGCCGAGCCTGTTGTTGGTGATGGCCTCGCGCAGCGCATGGGCGAGGTTCTCGCGGGTGCGCACGTGTTCTTCCATGCATGCATCGAAAAACGCCCAGCGGCCGCGCCCGCCCGCCTTTGCCGAATACAGGGCGATGTCGGCCTTGCGGAGCAACTCGCCCATCGACAGGCTGTCGTGCGGGGCGATGGCCGCGCCGACGCTGAGGCTGATATGCAGATGGTTGCCGCCGATATACATCGGCACGGCAAACCGGTCCTGTATGCGCTTCAGCATCTGCTCGATGCGCTCGCGGGACTCGCAGCCGGGCAGCAGCAGGGCGAACTCGTCGCCGCTGATGCGCGCGAGCGTCGCGCCCTCCGGCACCAATACCCGCAGCCGGCGCGCCGCCTCGCGGATCACCTCGTCGCCGGCAGCGTGTCCCAGCGTGTCGTTGATGTCCTTGAAGTGGTCGAGGTCGATGTAGATGACGCCGAGCAACCCCTTGCCGACCTGCCAGCTTGCCAGTTCCTCGCGGAAACTGGTGGCGAAATAGTCGCGATTGGCAAGGCCGGTCAGGCTGTCGTGCAGGGCGGCATGCTGGGCACGCGCCTCGCTCTCGGCAAGGCGTCGGGTGTTCTGGCGGGTGTAGTAGAGCACCAGGCCAGTGAGACCGGCGATGGTGGCGGCCAGGAAGAACAGAACCGGCCCGACGCCGTAGAGGATCGAGGAACCGGGGTTCTGCGCCTGCCAGACGAGATAGCCGATGGGCGCGTTGCGGGGATCGCGCAGTTCCATGCTGGCGAAGGCGCCATCGGGGTCGGCAACCGACCGCAGGCCGCGCACGCCGGAGCGCTCGGCCAGCCCCTGGAGCCGCGCGGGATCGAGCTTCTTCAGGCTGATCAGCACCGCGGGTGCGCGGCGGGCGGACAGGAACTGCTTGAGCTCGGGGCCGATCGCCGTCACCGAAACCAGCGCCGGCACGCCTTCGAAGACCGTCATGCCGGTTTCGTGCAGGGACCGCGTGAAGCCGCTCGGCGGCCGCTCGATGTAGTAGAGGCCGGACGGCAGGCGGTTGAAGCTGGCGATGAAGCGGGCGCGGACGCCGGCAATGAGCGGCTCGATGTCTTCCAGCAGACCCGAGGTCTCCTCGACCGGGTGCCGTTTCCCGCGCACGGAGTTGTAGATCGGGCGTCCGTGGATATCGAGAATGACGGCCTGGTCGTGTCCGTAGTTGGAGAAAAGCCAGAGGCCGACATTGCTGTCGAGCCAGTCGGTGCTCAGCGTCTCGGGACGCGAGTAGAAGAAGGACTGGTCCCAGACCGCAGCGCCCTCCTGTTCCTTGGCCAGAAGCTCGAGCTGCAGATTGGTACTGCCCTTCAGGAGCGACCGTTCACTGTTGAGGGCGGCGATGTCGGCGGAGCGCGAGGTGTAGACGATCAGCGCCACCGAGAAGGCGATGGCGAGCAGAACCAGCCCCACAACGGGGAACAGGATGGCGTTGGCGAGTCGGGTGCCGGTGTCCGTTCGTGTCGCTACCATGCAGGCCTCTTAAGATCGACCGAAGGTTGCACGGCTCCTGTTAACAAATGACCACCAACAATTGGTTAATCCGCGTAAAGGGCTTTGTCGAAAGATCTTTATTTGACAATGGGTTAGATGGATTGCGCCGAGGCCTGGCAGCGTCCGGGGCCGCCGCCGTCGCCGGGGTCCGGAGATTGACGGATTGCGCGTCCGGGGAGGGGGCATACATGCTTGGGCACGACGATCTTCCGGGTGCATGGCCCGGCCAGCCCATGACAGGTCGCCAGACCGACCTCCAACACCAGCGAGCCGGAACCGATCTTCCGATGGACATACGAACAGGCGCCACCAACCGGGACATGGTGGAGAACCGGACTTTCGACGAGATCGCGGCCGGCGACAGCACGATGATGCGCCGCACCCTGGTCCAGCAGGATATCGATCTGCTGGCGGTGATTTCCGGCGGGGCGATGCCGGGCGGCTCCCTTGTCGGCGGAGGTGCTGCGCCGGGACCGCTGGTCACTGGCCTGCTGTCGCTGCTGCTGGCGACGGAACTGCCCGGCCCAGGGACGGTGATGACGGCACAGGAACTCTCCTTCCACAGCGGGGTCGCGGCCGGCGACACGCTGCTGCTGTCGCTCGAGGTGCTGGAGCGGGAGCCGTCAACGCGCGAACTCGTGCTCGCCTGCACCTGCCGGACGGATACGGGGCGGGTGATCGCGTCGGGCCGGGTGCGGGTGCAGGCGCCCAAAGAAAAGATCCGCCGTCCGCGCGCGGAACTGCCCGATATCCGGATGAGCCGGCATGAGCGCTTCCGTGCGCTGATGGCGGAGGCGGCTTCGACCGTGCCGCCAGTCGCCGCTGTCGCGCATCCCTGCAGCGCCTCGGCGATTGCCGCGGTGGCCGAGGCGGCGGACGCGGGAATTATCGAACCGGTGCTTGTGGGGGCGCGCAAGAAGATCGAGCAGGCGGCCGCGGAGGCGGGCGTTGCCCTCGACCGGTTCCGCCTGGTGGAGGCGCCGCACAGCCATGCGGCGGCCGAGGAGGCGGTGGCGCTGGTCAGATGCGGCGAGGCCTCGCTGCTGATGAAGGGCTCGCTGCATACCGACGAGTTGCTGCGCGCGGTCCTCGACCGGGCGAAGGGGCTGCGAACCGAGCGGCGGCTGTCGCATGTCTATCTGATGGACGTGCCGGGGCACCCCCGGCCGCTGCTGGTGACCGATGCGGCGGTGAACATCGCGCCGGATCTCGCCATCAAGCGCGACATCATCCAGAACGCCATCGATCTCGCCCATGCGATGGGAATTGCACTGCCGAAAGTGGCGATCCTCTCGGCGGTGGAGACGATCAACCCGAAGCTCGCCTCGACGCTGGATGCCGCTGCCCTGTGCAAGATGGCCGAACGCGGCCAGATCACCGGCGGGCTGGTCGACGGGCCGCTGGCGTTCGACAATGCGGTGAACCTGCAGGCGGCACGGGAAAAGGGCATCGTCTCGCCGGTGGCGGGAGAGGCCGACATCCTGGTCGTGCCGGACCTTGAGGCCGGAAACATCCTGGCCAAGCAATTGACCTTCCTTGCCGGCGCCGACGCGGCCGGCGTGGTGCTCGGTGCCCGGGTGCCGATCATCCTGACCAGCCGGGCCGATGCCGAACGCACGCGGCTCGCCTCCTGCGCCGTGGCGGCAAAGCTCGCCCGGGTGCGGATCGCGGCAGCGGCCGGCGGCGAGGGCTCAGCGTGAGCGGTGGCCCGACGGTTGGCGCGATCCTGACCCTGAATGCGGGGTCATCGAGCCTCAAGCTGGCGATCTTCGACCTTGTGGCGACCGGGGCGTTGCTGCCTTGGCGACGCGGCGAGTTGCGCCAGGACGGGGCGGCGCAGCGGTTCCGGCTGAGGGATGCCGATGGCGTGACGATCGTGAACGAAGTCTGGAGCGAGGCGCGGTTCGATGCCTCGCTCGGGCATCTGCTGGCGCGGATCGACGGGGAACTGGCAGGGCGCAGGCTCATCGGCATCGGCCACCGGGTGGTGCATGGCGGAGCCGGACACCGGATGCCGGAGGAGGTGACGCCGGAATTGCTCGCCCTTCTCGGCGAACTGGCGGAACTGGCGCCGCTGCATGTGCCGCACAACCTGGCGCCGATCCCCGAAATCGCCCTTGCACGGCCGGATATGCGTCAGGTCGTGTGTTTCGACACCGCCTTCCACCGGACGATCCCCACGGTGGCGACGCGCTTCGCGCTGCCGCGCGAGTTCGAGAGCCGGGGCATTCGCCGCTATGGCTTCCACGGGCTTTCCTACGAATATGTCGCCCGGCGACTGGCGGTGCTGTCGCCGCGTCTCTATGCCGGGCGGGTGATCGCCGCGCATCTGGGCAATGGCGCCAGCCTGTGCGCGTTGAAGGGCGGAGAGAGCATCGACACGACGATGGGCTTCACGGCTCTCGACGGGCTGGTCATGGGGACGCGCTGCGGCGCGCTGGATCCCGGCGCGCTGCTCCACCTGATGCGCTGGGAGGGGCTGTCCGTCGACGAGGCCGAGCGCCTGCTCTACACGCGCTCCGGCCTGCTGGGCCTGTCGGGCATTTCCAACGACATGCGGGTGCTGCTGGAGAGCGGTGAGCCGGCGGCGGCGGAAGCGGTCGACGTCTTCATTCACCGCATCGTGCGGGAGGCGGGTGCCCTGGCAAGCATTCTCGGTGGGCTCGACGGGCTGGTCTTCACCGCCGGCATCGGCGAAAACGCGCCGGAAATCCGCGCGCGCGTCTGCGAGCGGCTCGGCTGGCTGGGCTTGCGTCTCGACGAGACGGCGAACGCGGACGGTGCGGAGATCATCTCGGCGCCGGACAGCGCGGTTGAGGTTCGGGTGATCGCCACGGACGAAGAGGCGATGATCGCGGAACATGTCCGCGATCTGCCGGCAGCGTGAGATAGGGACCGTGTCCCGTCAGGCGACGACGAGAGCGGCCGCCTTGAGTTCGTCGGAGATCTCTTCCGCTTCGCGGGCAACCTGCTCCACGGCTTCGGAGGTAACCTCGGGAACGAGATTGGCGTTGCGGAAGGCTTCCCGCGCGTAGTCCTCGACGGCCTCGCTGCAGAATTCGGTGCAGGCCGAGACAACCTCGCCCGGCTCACGCGCCTGCAACAGCCGTTCGGCGAGACGCATGTCCTTCTCGATCCGCAGGCGAAGGAAGTCGACCATCTCGACCTGGCGCTCCAGCGTCGCGCGCAATGCCTCGGACTGCATCCGCCCGACGAGCAGCATCGGGTTGCAGTAGACGGTCTCGAAAGGCGTGAGGGACACGTTGACGGCGTCCTCGGAAACGGTCTTGCGGGTCTTGGCCACTCTTCTGTTCCCTCCCTGTTGGCCGGTGCCGTTCGGCGTCCGGCAAAGTGCGGTCGTCCACGACCGCTGGACCAGCATAGACCTCGCATGTGGCAGAACGTTGATGCAGGTCAACGACGATGTGCGACAGGGTGTCGCTACGTAAGACTCGCAGGGTCCGCCGGCGGTCGGGCGGTCCGCCAATGGCATCTCGGCCGCGGCGCGTGCCGCATCACGGTGGCAGAAGCCGGCGGGGTCTTGTCCTGGATCAAGGGTCGAGGGCGGCAGGCCGCGCGCCGCTGCGGTATCCCACGACGAGACAGGAGGCGATGATCAATCCGGCCCCGGCCATGGCGACAGCGTCCGGGATTTCGCCAAAGGCGAAATAGGCGATTGCGGCGCTGAAGGGCAGGCGTGCGAAGTCGAACTGCATCACCGTGCTGGCCGGTGCGGCCCGGAAGGCGAGAAGCATGGTCACGCGCCCGGTGTACATCAGGCCGGCGATCAGGGCGATCCAGACCAGCGTGGCGACCGAGGGCAGCCCCCACACCCAGACGGCCGGCAGGAAGCCGACCAGCATCGGGCTCAGCGTCATCATGGCGGCGGCGCGGCGGGTGCTGTCCACGCCCATGATCTGTTTCGACAGGATGTAGAGGCCGGACATGCCGACGGTCGCCAGGAGCACCGCGATCGTGCCGCCATCGACGACGGCAAAGCCCGGCTTGACGATCAGCAGCACGCCGAGAAACCCGGCGAAGATCGCGGCCCAACCGAGCGGATGCACCTGTTCGCCGAAGAGCAGACCCGCACAGGCGGTGACGATGATCGGCGCCGCGAAGCTGATGGCGGTCGCCTCGGCAAGCGGCACATGGGCGAGGCCGTAGAACCACGACAGGTTGGAAAACCCGCCGAAGGCGGCCGCGATCACGTAAAGCCTTATGCGCCGCGTGCGGTGCTGCGGCGGGGCCGGAAGCCGCAGCGCAGGCCAGACCAGCAGGAAGATGGCGGCGTTGGTCAGGAAGCCGATCTGGAAAGGATGCAGGTCGGAGGCCACCTTCGGGATCACTGCGTTGCCGCAGGAGATGCAGGCCGTGCTCAGGATCATCCAGCAGATGCCATGACGCACCGTGGCGTGCGCCGGAAGGAGGCTGTTCATGGGCGTAAACGGACCAGTTGAAGCGGGCTGCCGACAGGGCAGGCGGGAACATCGACGGCACGCCGGCCACTCGGGCCGACAGGCGGGCGTCCCGTTCAGATTGAATACAATATTTGAAAAGGCAAGATAAATGTGTGCAACTTCGGCGGTTGCGCGGGGCCTCTCGCCGGCGGTCGGACAAGGGCTTCGGTGCGGCGGATGGTCGATCGCGCGGGTATTGCCGCGCGGCCGGGCAGGCGCCTGGGACGCGTCGGGAGGATGGAGGTGCGGAAGGGCCCTCGTTCCTGGGGCCGGGCCCTGGGGGCAGGCCCTAGACCGCGACCATCCGGCCCTTGCTGCGCGGGCGCCGCCGCTCGGCTTCGGACATTTCCTGCTCGCGGAAATACTCCAGCATGCGCTGGGAGCCGCGGCGGACATGCTCCTGCGACAGGGCTTCGGCACGGGCGCCCTGGCCCTGCAGGATCGCCTTGAGGATGTACTCGTGATCCTCGTGGGCGCGGGCGATGAAGGCGAAGTCGAAGACGTCGCGTTTGATCGTCTCGATGCGCGGCAGATTGCGGGTGCGGTCGAGCATCTCCGCCAGGTGCTCGTTGCGCGCGGCGCAAATGATCGCCTGGTGGAAGGCGTTGTTGAGGTCGCTCAGCTTGCGGATCGCGTCGGGTCCGTCGGGTCCGCGGGCGATCACCTCGTCCGTTTCCGCGACGAGGCGATGCAGGGTGCCGCGGGCCTCGTCGCTGACGCCGGCCTCGGCGGCAAGGCGGGCCGCCAGCCCTTCCAGCGAGCTGCGGACGTCATACACGCCGGCGATGTAGTCCGCGTTGAAGGCGCGGACCACGAAGCCGGCATTGGGCCGATAGACGACGAGACCGTCGCTCGCCAGATGGTTCAGCGCCGCGCGCACGGGGGTGCGCGAGGTGCCGAGTTCCGACGCGAGATCGACCTCGTTGAGCCGCGAGCCGGGTTCGTAGTGCCCGTTGATCAGGCGCTCCCGCAGTTTCGTCTTCACTTCCTGACCGCGCGTTGCCACCTGGTTCTCCCTGACCCATCGTCTTGTTGCGAGTGGGCTGCCTTATACAAGCTGGAGCCAGGGCTGGCAACGTACGCAATCCGACCAAGTGTTGCCCTGTTGTATTCCGGTCAGGCGACCAGTTTGTCGTCGAGGGCCGGGGCGATGGCCTCGGCGATGGCGAGCATGCGGGCATCCGACAGCCGGGGTCCGACGATCTGCACGCCGACGGGCAGCCCGTTCGGTCCGCTGTGGCAGGGAATGGCAACGCAGGGCGCATGCAGCAGGGTCCACATTGCATTCATCACCCAGTTGCCGGTGGTGTCCAGACCGGGAGGCGCCTCGCCGGGCGCGGCGAGCGTCACGATGGCGTCGAGCTGACCGCCGAACAATCCGTCGAAAAGCGCTCGGCAGCGGGCGGCAAGATTGACGAAGCCGAGATAGGTTTCCGGTGTGATGCCCTCGCGGTTCTCCACCTTGTCCCGGAAGTCCTGGTGCAGGAGGGCATGGCCCGAGAGATATTCGGCGAGGAACTGTGCTCGTCCCTCCATCGTCATGATCGCCCACTGGGCGTCGTTGAGGGCGGAGAACTCCTCGGGCAGGTCGAGATCGAAGACCGTCGCGCCGGCCCCGCCCAGGCGCCGGCCGGCGAGCTCCAGCGCCTCGACGCCTTCCGCTGCCGCATGGCTCCAGTTGTGGCTGCGGACGACGCCGATCTTCAGCGTGCCGATGCTCTCCGGCTCCGCATCGTCGATGCCGGGAAGGCGGAAGGCCCTGGCCACCAGGGTGAGATCCTTCGGCGAGCGCCCATACCAACCGAGCGTGTCGAGCGAGGGCGAATATTGCCGCGCGCCGGACCACGAGACGACCCCGAGGGTGGGCTTCAAGGCATAGACGCCGTTGAACGAGGCGGGCCGGATCAGCGAACCGCCGGTCTGGGTGCCAAGGGCGAGCGGCACCTGAAAGTCGCCGACCGCCGCGCCCGATCCCGAGGACGAGCCGCCCGGCGTGGTGCCCGGCTTCATCGGGTGATGGGTCAGGGCCTTGCGACCTCCGGCGGCGAATTCCACCGTGTCGGTCTTGCCGAGGACGAGGCCGCCGGTGGCCCGGATGACCCTGACGCAATCCGCGTCATGGCTCGGCCGGTTGTCGAAATAGGCCGGCGAGTTGTTGGTGGTCGGCATGTCCGCCGTGTCGATCATGTCCTTGATGCCGAAGGGCAGGCCGTGAAGGGGCCCGAGCGAGCCGCGCGCGACGCGGATCTTGTCGAGTTCGCGGGCGCGCCGGATCGCAGCGTCCGGATCGACATAGGTCCACGCCTTGACCGCCGGGTCCCGCTCGCTGATGCGGGTGAGACAGGACCGGGTCAGGTCCTCGACGCTCAGTTCGCCCTTTTCGATGAGGCGGGCCGCCTCGCTTGCAGTCAGTCGACAGGCTTCCATGGCAGTCCTCGTGCAACAGGGAGAGGTTTGGCGGGCAGGGCGTCAGGTCAGCGGAACACGGAAGACCGGGGCCGGCTCATCGCTCTTGCGCGGCATGCGAGGGATGGCGGCGCTGGCCAGGGCGACCTTGTCGGCGATCTCGCGCATGCGCTCCAGATGCGCAGGTTCCAGCCTGGTGAGGCCATAGCGCGCGGCATAGGCGGCGATTTCGTCGATGGTCCAGGGGGTGGTGTCGGTCATGGGATAAGCTCCTTGCAGGACAGGACTAGAGAACCGGACGTTCGGCGCGCCAGGGCGTCGCCGCTTCATAGGCGCGGGCGACCCGGTAAACGGTCGCCTCGTCGAACCAGCGGCCGACGATCTGCGCGCTGGTGGGCATGCCGTCCGCATCGAAGCCGTTGCAGATCGAGAGAGCCGGGTGCCCGGTGGCGTTGAAGATCGAGGTGGCCGCCCCGAAGGTGAATTTCGTCAGCGTCTCCTGGTCGTCGAAGGTCGGCGCGGTCAGGAACGTGCAAGGGGCGAGCACGGCATCGCAGGCGCTGATGACGGCGTCGGTCGACTGGGCGAGTTCGCGCCGGCGGCGCTGGGCGGCGATATAGTCGACGGCGCGCATGGTGAAGCCGGCGGTCATCTTGTCGCGCAGGGCCTTGCCCATCAGGTCGGCGCGCTCGAGAAAATCGCGCTCATGGATCGAATAGGATTCGCCCCAGTTGATCGCGCCGACGATCTGGCGATAGCCCGACAGGGGGGCCGGCAGCGAGATCTCGACAAGCGTTGCGCCGAGGTCCTCCAGCACCGCCTCCATGGCCTCCAGGTTCGCCCTGGTGTCCGGCTGCATCGAGGGGGCATCCGGGCCGAGGTCGCGGATCACGCCGATCACCATGCCGGCAATGCCGGCGCCGATCCCTTGCAGGTAGTCGGGGACGAGCCTGTCTGCCGATCCGGGATCGCGCGGGTCATGGCCGGCGATGGTGCGCAGAACGAGGGCGTTGTCCTCGCAGGTCCAGGTGAGCGGGCCGGCGACGTCCAGCGACCAGCAGTTCGGCAGGATGCCGGCCCGGCTGACCACGCCGTAGGTTGCCTTCATGCCCTGAACGCCGGCGGCCGCGGCCGGCAGACGCACCGAGCCGCCGGTGTCCGAGCCAAGCGCGAACATGGCACTGCCGGCCGCGACCGCAACGCCCGCCCCGGTCGAGGAGCCGCCGGTGAAGCGGTCGGTGTTCCAGGGGTTGCGGGCGAGCGGGAAGGGCAGATCGTCATGGATCTCGCCGGTGCCTGTGCCGTATTCCCAGGTGTTGAGCTTGCCGAGCAGGATCGCGCCGGCGGCGGTCAGGCGCTCGATGGCCGTTGCGGTCTCGTCGGCAACATAGTCCAGCATCAGGCGCGAGGCGCCGGTCGTGCGCACGCCGACGACGTGGTAGTTGTCCTTTACGGCGAAGGGAATACCGTGCAGCGGCCCCTTGTAGCGGCCGGCGGCGATGTCGGCCTCCGCCTGGCGCGCGGCCGCCAGCGCCTCGTCGCCAAGCACGGTGATATAGGCGTGGAGACGGTCCTCCGTCGCGGCGATGCGCGCGAGAAACGCCTCCACCAGTTCGACCGGCGACAGGCGACGCGCGGCGATCAGGCGGGACGCCTCCGTGATCGTCAGATGCACGAGTTCGGGCGCGGCGGGCGCAAGCTTGGGCATGGCTTTCATAGCGTCGGTCTCCTCAGTCTCCAGGTGGTCGCCGCTTCGTAGGCGGCCGCGATCTTCAGGATGTCGGCTTCCGCGAAGCGACGGCCGACGATCTGCCAGTGAAGCGGCAGACCCGAGCCCGTGAAGCCGTTGCATTGCACCAGGGACGGATGCCCGGAGAGCGAAAAGGGTGTGAGCATCGTGTCGGCGGTGAAGGCCGTCATCTCGGGCTCGACGCCAAGGCGCGGGGCGACATGAAAGGCGCCGAAGGTCACCACCGCGTCATAGGTCCGGATGGTCCGGTCGAGGGCATCGGCGACCATCCGGCGCACGCGCTGCGCGGCGAGATAATCGCTTGCCCGGGTCATCGCCCCGCGCATGAGCTTGTCGCGCAGGGCGAAACCCATGTCCTGCGGGCGTTCGCGAAGCTCGGCCTCGTGGATTGCGGCGGACTCGCTGGAGCCGATGACCGAGGCGGCGAGGAAGCATTCGGCCGCAGGCACGGGAAGGGAAATCTCGAAAAGCTCGGCGCCGAGCTCCTCGAGCACCGTAAGTCCCTCGGTGAAGGCGGTGACGAGGGCGGCGTCGGGACCGGCCATGCCCGGACCGGGGTCGAGGATGACGCCGATGCGAAGCCCCGAAAGCGAGGCGGGGCGGGTCGGGGCGGGAGCGACCGTGGCCGACGGGCCGGCAAGCGCGCGCAGCACGAGAGCCGCGTCCTCCACCGTCCATGCGAGCGGACCGGGCACGTCCATCGAATAGCAGTTGGCGATCATGCCGGCCTTGTCGAGCAGGCCGTGGGTTGGCCGAAGACCCACCACGCCGCAGGCTGAGGCCGGCAGGCGCACCGAGCCTGTCGTGTCGGAGCCGAGCGCGATGACGGTCGTGCCGGCGGCAACCGCGGCGCCGGCGCCTGTCGACGAGCCGCCGGCGAAACGCTGGGTGTCCCATGGGTTGCGCGTCGTCGGGATCGGCAGGTCGAAATACTCCCCGCCGTTGCCGGTGCCGTATTCCCAGGTCGACAGCTTGCCGAGCAGGATCGCACCGGCGTTCTTCATCGCCGCCACGAGGGTCGCGTCACGGTCGGCCACCGTCCCGGCCATGAGCCGGGAGCCGCCGCAGGTCGGCAGACCGGCAGCGTCGTAATTGTCCTTGGCGGCGAAGGGAATGCCGTGCAGCGGCCCGCGCGAGCGCCCGGCCGCGATCTCGGCCTCGGCGTGGCGCGCCGCCGCGAGCGCGCGCTCGGCATCGACATAGACGAAGCTGTGGATTGTCCCGTCGACGGCCTCGATACGCCTGAGGCACGCCTCGACCAGATCCACCGGCGACAGGCGGCCTGCGGCGATCTCCCGGGCGGCGGCGGCAGCCGTCGGCGGATGGTCGGGCATAACGGGCGACGGCGCGGCTGCTGCGGTCGTTTGGCTCATTTCTCGGCGTCCTTCGACAGCGACTGGGGCAGGGGTTGCAGCGCCGACTGGGGGGCGGGCTGCGGCGGGATGGGGGATGCGGGACGGCCGGCATGGCAGGCCGGGATCAGACCGATGGCGCGCATCGCCGTGAAGGCCGGCGAGATCAGCATGACCAGGATCAGGATTCGGATGACATGGAAGGCGGTGACCACGGGGACGTTGAAGCCGAGCGCCTGCGCGGTGATCGACATTTCGGTGACGCTGCCCGGGGCGGTGGCCAGCACCATGGTGGCGATGCTCTCGTCGTCGACGAGATGGAGCAGGAAGCCGAGCGTGGCGCAGGCGAGCGTGACGAGCAGCACGTTCATCAGCGCCGCCGGCAGGAAACGCTTCATGCTGCGCAGGACATCCCGGCGGAACTGCGCACCGAGATAGGCGCCCATCAGCACCTGGCAGGCCATCATCAGTTCCGCCGGAACCGACGACAGATGTGCGTCGCTGGCACCGAGCGCGATGCCGACGGCGAGCGGCCCGACGATGAAGGCGGCCGTCACGTTCATCCACCGCAGCATCAGCGCCAGGGCGAGCGACAGGCCCATAGTCACCAGGAAGCCCGGCAGGTGGAACGGGTCCGCCGAGAATGTCCAGACATGTTCGCCATGCAAGTCGAGCAGGACCATTGTCGGCGGGATCACCACCACCAGCGTGACGATGCGCATGAGCTGGCAGATGGCGATGGGGGGCATGTTCGCGCCCTGCCGCGCGCCGAGAACGCTCATTTCCGCCGGACCGCCCGGCACGGAGCAGAAGAAGGCCGTCGTGCGGTCGATGTTGCTGAGGCGCGCCAGCAGCAGCGAGGCAATGCAGCCGATCAGCAGCGTCGCGAGGGCGGCGAGCAGGATCATCGGTAGCAGCCGCAGGCTGGTTTCCGCCGCCTGGGGGGTGAAGGTGAGACCGATGCCGGTCAGCAATACGAGAACCCCGGCATCGCGCAGGCTCCGCCGCGTGCCGAGCGGCAGGCCGAGCATCGAAAGGGTCGCGACCATGGCCAGCGCCCCGATCAGCCAGGGCAGCGGAACGCCGATCCACCAGGCGATGGCACCGCCGACGCCGCCGGCAACCTGGCCGAGGGCGACGAAGGCAAGGTCGCGGGGATTCAGCCGGAGGGCGGGTTGCCGCTCAGGCCGTGACGGGAGCAGAGACACGATAGGCTTCCTCATCGCCGTGAATGTGACAGCGCATGTCGCGCGGCGAATGTCCCGCCCCCGCGCCGGGGAGCCGGATCAGGTCCGGCGCGACCGCGAGACAATGGGCGCGGGCATGGCGGCAGCGCGGCGCGAAGCTGCAGCCGGGCGGCAGCATGGCGAGGTCGGGGGGCGATCCGGGGATCGCGTCGAGCACCTTGCCGCGCATGCCGGCCTGCACCGTGGACCGCATCAGGGCCTGGGTGTAGGGGTGAAGCGGGTCCTTGATGATGGCGGCAACGTCGGCCCCCTCGACGAGGCGGCCGGCATACATCACCCCGACCCGGTCGGCGATTTCGCAGGCGACACCAAGGTCATGGGTGACGAAAACCGTTGCCATGCCCAACTCGCGCTGCAGCTCGCGCAGCAGGAGCAGCACCTGGATCTGCACCGTCGCGTCGAGGGCCGTCGTCGGTTCGTCGGCAAGCAGGAGCTTGGGGTCGCAGGACAGGGCGAGCGCGATCATCGCCCGCTGCTTGAGGCCGCCCGACAATTCGTGCGGATAGGCATCGAGCCGCTGGCGCGCGGAGGGAATCTGGACAAGCTCCAGCAATTGCAGAGCCCGGGCACGGGCATCGGCCCAGGACAAGCTCTTGTGCTCGACCAGCGTCTCGCCGATCTGGTGGCCGATGGTGAAGACCGGATCGAGCGCGGTGGCCGGTTCCTGGAAGATCATCGCGATCTTCGAGCCGCGGACGCGGCGCAATTCGCTTTCGCTGGCGCCGACGAGGTTCTGCCCGTCGACGTCCATCCTGCCGCTGACGCGGGCGGTCGGCGGCAGAATGCCGAGCAGGGTGCGCAGGGTGACGCTCTTGCCGGAACCGGATTCGCCCAGAAGGCACAGAACCTCGCCACGGTCGAGGGAGAAGGTGACGCCGTTGAGGATCGACACGTCGCCGTCGCGGGAGACGAAACGGACACCCAGATCCTCCACATGGAGAATGCGTTCGGACGGTACCGGCGCGGGAGCGGGCGTCGGCGCGACAAGCGCCTCCAGCCGGCTGCCGGTGGACCGCCAGCGCTTGGGAAGCCAGGGCTGCCTGGACAGAGCGGGGCTTGCGGGCATGGACGTCTCCTTTGCGTTCAGGCTGCGGGTGCGTTCAGGCTGCGGGGGACAGGCTGTGGCCGGTGCCGACGCCTCGCGCGTGGCAGGCAACGCTCTGGCCCGGCCGATCCGGTAGGGCGGCGAGTTCGGGCGCTCTGGCGGCGCAGACCGGCTCCGCGAGGGGGCAGCGGGTGCGGAAGCGGCAGCCGCTCGGCGGGTTGACCGGGTTCGGGGGATCGCCCGTCAGCGGCGGGGCGATCCGCCTGCGGGCGGGATCCATCGAGGGGCGAGAGGACAGCAGCGCCTGGGTATAGGGGTGGCTTGGTGCGCTGTAGAGATCGTCCACGTCGCCGATCTCCACCACCTCGCCGAGATACATCACAAGCACCCGGTCTGAGATGTACTGGACCACGTTGAGGTCGTGGGAGATGAAGATATAGGTGAGGCTGAATTGCTCCTTGAGCCGGGCGAGCAGGTTGAGAACCTGGGCTTCCACCGACTTGTCGAGCGCCGAGACGGCTTCATCGAGAACGACGAGACGCGGCTTCATGGCGAGGGCGCGGGCGATGTTGACGCGCTGGCGCTGGCCACCGGAAAGCTGGTGCGGATAGCGGCGCGCGAACTGGCGCGGATTGAGGCCGACCAGGCCGAGAAGTTCCTCGGCATCGGCCCGGGCCTTGCGCGTCGGCGTCCCATGGGCCTTGGGGCCGAAGGCGATGGAATCGACGATGGGCAGGCGCGGGTTGAGGGAGGAGTAGGAGTCCTGGAACACCATCTGCATCTGCTTGCGCAGGTCCGCGACGGTGATGCCGCCATAGGGGCCGACCGGGTCGCCGTCAAAGACGATGGAACCGGCATCGGGCGGGATCAGATGGGTGAGCAGGCGGGCGGTCGTGGACTTGCCGCAGCCGGACTCCCCGACGATGCCGAGGGTCCTGCCCTTGTCGACATGGAAGCTGACCCCGTCGACGGCGCGCACGACCGAGGGAGCCTTGCGCAGGAAGCCGCCACCGATGGGAAAGTGCTTCTTGAGATCCTCGACGATGAGCAGGGGCTGCATGGGGCCGCCGCGGTCTCGGGTGTCGTCGGCGATGGGCAGCGTGGCGGCTTGCGAGGTGTCGTGCATGGCTGGCTCCTAGTCCTTGACGTCCATGGCGGAGCGCAACCCGTCGCTCATCATGTTGAAGCACATGGAGGTGATGAAGATCATCACGCCGGGAACGACCGCGTTGACCGGGGCGATGTAGATCGCCTGGCGCAGCGTGTTCAGCATCAGACCCCAATCGGCCTGCGGCGGGCTGACGCCGAGACCGAGAAACGCCAGGCCCGAGGCGACGACGATGGAGACGCTGATCAGACTGGAGGCGTAGATGAACACCGGGCCGAGCACGTTGGGCAGGATATGCGTGCCGATGATGCGCGGGGTGGAGGCGCCGGTCGCGCGGGCCGCGTCGACATAGTCTTCCGTGCGGATCTGGGTGGTGACGCTTTCGGCGATGCGGCAGATCGGCGGGATGAAGACCACCGTCAAGGCGATCAGAACGTTGAGCAGGCCGGCGCCGAGGGCGCCGGAGATGGCGACGGCGAGCAGCACGGAGGGAAAGGCATAGAAGACGTCCATGGTGCGCATCACGGCGGTGTTGACCAGGCCGCCGAAATAGCCGGCAAGAAGTCCCAGCCCGCCGCCGATCAGTGTCGCCAGGAAGACCGGCGTCAGACCGGTGAACAGCGAGATGCGACCGCCATAGATCAGCCGGGAGAGCATGTCGCGGCCGAGTTCGTCGGTGCCGAGAAGGTGGCCGTCGGTGCCGATCGGCTTCAGCCGGCGCGTCATACTGGTCGCGTAAGGGTCGTTGGGTGCGACGAAGGGAGCGAAGATCGCGGCCAGCACGATCAGGAGCACGACCGCCATGCAGACGACGGTGACCGGGTCGCGCCGGAGCTTGCGCCATACGCCGCCCCAATAGCCGGGCGTCTTGGCGGCGGCCGCCGCCGCGGCTCCGTACGAGCCGGCAAGAGCGGTATCTGTCGTGGCATGGGCCATGGCTTGGTCTCCGTGTGGCTGCCCGTCACGCGCGCTTGATGCGCGGGTCGAAGACGACCTGCAGGACGTCGACGATCAGGTTGATCAGGACGAAGAAGAGGGAGAGCACGAGGATCGTGCCCTGGAGGACGGGCAGGTCGCGCGTGAAGATGGCGCTGTTCATCAGGAACCCGGTGCCGGGCCAGGAGAAGACCATCTCCACGAGGATCGAGCCGCCGAGAAGCTGGGCGAACTGAAGCCCCGAGACGGCAAGGACCACGGGCGCGGCGTTCTTGGCGACATGCAGGAAGATGCGGGGCCTCGGCATGCCCTTGGCGCGCAGGGCGGAGACGAATTCGCGCTTGCGGACCTCGGCCACGGTGGCCCGAACGGAGCGGGCAATGATACCGGCCGGGATCACGGCCAGGGTGATCGCCGGCAGGATGAGGTGCTTCAGATGCGCCCAGTCGATGGTGAAGCCGCTTTGACCTCCCGGTCCCATGCCCATTGCCGGCAGCATGCCGAGGTTGACGGCAAAGACGACGACAAGGACGAGGCCGAGCCAGTAGTGCGGAACGCTGACGCCGGTGATGGCGAAGGCGGTCACGGCCTTGTCGAGAAGGCTGCCCTCGACATGGCCGGCGACGGCACCGGCAAGGATGCCGAAGCTGAAGCCGAGCAGCACGGCCGCGAAGGCGAGGATCATCGTGTTGCGGACCGCCGGCAGAACGTCGCCGAGGACCGGGCGACGGGACTGCACCGACACGCCGAAATCGCCCTGGGCGACGTTGCCGAGCCAGACGAGATACTGGATCGGCAGCGGCTTGTCGAAGCCGTAGGCCGCCCGGATCTGGGCCGCGACCTCGGGCGAGGCATTGTCGGGCAACACGGTGCTGAGGGGATCGCCCGGGGCCAGATGGATCAGCGAAAAACAGACGATCGTCACGCCGATCGTGATCGGGACGGCGTAGAGCAGGCGGCGGATGACATAGAAGAGCATCGCGAATGTCCTTCGATCGGGCTGCGGGACGCGGGGTGCGCGGCGGACGTGGCGGCGAACAGGGACACGGACGTCGTTGCCGTGGCCGCCCGGCCGGGCGTTTCCCGGCCGGAGGACTTGGCTCCCCGACCGGAGATCCGGCCGGGGACGGCGCTACTTCTCGACGTAGACCGGCGTCATGTCCTGGAACCAGTTCTGGGCCTGGACGAACCCCTTGACGTTGGGAGCGAGCGCGCGCGGGTTGAGGTCGTGCACCACCCAGATCCACATCGCGTCGTCGACGATGATCTGGTGCAGCTCGGCCAGGAGCGCGTCCTGTTCCTTCGGGTCGAAGGCGACCTTGGCCTTAGCGATGACCGCGTCGGCGGCAGGGTTGGAATAGCCGCCCCAGTTGAAGCCGCCCGGAGGCGTCTCATCGCTGCCGGAGGTCTTGATCAGGGCGATGTTGGGGTCCCAGAAGGCCCAGGAATTGTTGAGCCCATGGGCGCCGGCGTTTTCCGGCGCCATGGCCCCGGCCCGCCGACGTGCCCTGAGGGCTTCCCATTCGAAGACCTCGAACTCGACCTTGAAGCCGACGGCGTTGAGGTTCTCCTCGATGAACTCGTTCATCGGCAGCGGTTGCATCTGGCCGGAGCCGGCCGTGGAGATCAGGAACTTGACCGGGAGCGGGTTGTCGGGGCCGTGGCCGATCTCCTGAAGCAGGGTCTTGGCGGTCTGCGGATCGTAGCCGATCTCGAAGGTCGGCTTGCCGAACCAGGGATGCCCCTCGTTGACCTGACCCTTTGCCGGGACCGCCAGCCCGCCGAGGAACTGGGCGAGGCCCTCGCGATCGATGGCAAGGTTGGCGGCCTTGCGGACCCGCAGATCGCGGAAGGGAGAGCCTTCCTCATAGCTGAGCTGATAGGGCCAGATATGCGGGTAGACATTGGTGACGATCTGCATGCCGGAGGACTGCAGCCGCGGCACGGCATCGGGCGGGGGCGCCTCGATGAAGTCGACCTGACCGGACAGCAGAGCCGCGACACGGGTGGACGTGTCGGGCATGCACAGGAGGATCATGCGGTCGGACGCGGTTATCCGCTCGGGATCCCAGTAGTCCGCATTGCGGACCAGTTCGGCGCGTTCGCGCGGGACGAGCTTTTCCAGCTTCCAGGGGCCGGTGCCGGAGGGTTGTTCGGCAAACTTGCCCCAGTCGCCGCCGAGCGCCTCCCACTGCGCGGGGCTGGAGTAGACGATGCCGGAAATCTGGTAGGGGAAGGTCGCGTCCGGCTCCTTGGTGCGAATGGCGACCGTCAGATCGTCGAGGACCTCATAGGAGGCAATGGCACCGAACCACTGCGAGGCCTGTGCCGCCTGCGCGGTGTCGTATTGCGGCGAGTCCTTGTTGATCAGCTTGTCGAGGTTCCAGACCACCGCCTCGGCGGTAAACGGCGAGCCGTCGTGGAACGTGACGCCCTCGCGCAGCTTGAAGGTCCAGATCGTCTGCGTCTCCTCGTCGACCGACCAGTCGGTGGCGAGACCCGGCCGCAGGACCGAGGGCATGTCGGCCTTGGACAGGTCCCAGGCGATGAGCGGGTCATAGAGGGCGAGGCCGATGAAACGGGTTCCCTCGCCGCCCTGATTGGCCTGGCCTGTGGTCAGCGGGACGTCTGCGACGGTCATCGCAACCCGCAACACGCTCTCTTCGGCGCCTGCCGGCAGGATCTGGATGGCTCCGGTGGCCAGAAAGACGGCAAGAGCGCTGGTCCTGGCGAGGCGATGGAGGAGCGTAGTCGCGCTTGCGAGCGGCCCAGCCTGTTCTGCTCTGTTCGGATTGATTGGCACAGTGGACTCCCCTGCTCTGATGGGTGGGGGCAACGGCCTGCCTGACGGCGTGACCCCATGCCTCAAGCCTAGAAACGGCGATAATTGAATACAATAATTATGTTTGAGGAAATATTGTGCACATTAAATCGACGAAAGATCGCAGAATCTCAAGGGCTTAGAAATTGAGCGTTGCGAGTGGCGGGAATTTGCGCCGCAGCAATTGTGCGCCTGCGAGAAAATCAGGCATGCCCTAAGCGCAGAGCTAATCTATGTTTTTTCGGTGAGTTGACGCTTTTGTGTCGCAACTCTTCCCACCTTCTATCTTGCATTGCAGCATGGGGTGGCATTCTCCCCTCGGCTGTGGCTGCTCCGGCAAGATGCGACAGGTTGTCTGTATTGTGTACAAAACGCGCGATCATCTCCGCCGGGGATGGCGCCGAGGCACCAAAGGAGATTCAGACGATGACAGATGCCGACACCGCAATCGTAAGCCGTGAGGACCTTCGGGTTCTCGTGCGCAATGCCGGCCTCGATCCGAGCGACCAGCAGTTCGAGGAGATGTTTGACGCCTATCAGCACGTCAAGGCGATGCTCGACCGGCTCAACCGCGACTTCGGGTTCGCTGACGAGCCTGCGCATGTCTACTCACCGCTCAAGTTCTGACACAACGGACCTTGCTCCGAGCGCATGACGAGGGGGATTCATCCATGTCCGACCTGCATTTCATAACCGCATCCGAGGCGGCCGCGCTGTTTCGCAGCGGCAAGCTCTCCCCGGTGGAACTGACCCGCGCCTATCTTGATCGCATCGAGGCGCTCGATCACCTCATCGACAGCTACATCACCGTGACGATAGAGCGCGCCATGGCCGATGCCGGGCGCGCCGAACGCGAATTCGCTGCGGGACTCGACCGGGGACCGATGCACGGCATTCCCTATTGCCTCAAGGACATCGTCGAGACCGAGGGCATCCTGACCACCGGCCAGTCGCGCAGTCTGGCCCAGCACATACCGACGAAGGACGCGACCCTGGAGGCGCGTCTGCGCGCTGGTGGCGCGGTGCTTCTCGGCAAGGCGACAACCTGGGAGTTTGCCCATGGCGGGCCGTCCTGGGACGTGGTGGCGCCGCCGGCGCGCAACCCCTGGAACCGGGATAACCATCCGGCCGGGTCGAGTTCCGGCACGGGCGCGGCGATTGCCGCCGGCATGGCGGCGACGGGCATCGGGACGGATACGGGCGGTTCGATCCGCCTGCCCGCTGCCGTCTGCGGCATTGCCGGGCTGAAGCCGACCTACGGGCGGGTGAGCCGGACCGGTGTCCTGCCGAACAGTTTCACCCATGACCATGCCGGACCGATGGCCTGGGCCTCGCAGGACGTGGCAATGATGCTCGCGGTGATCGCGGGTCACGACCCGCTCGATCCGGGAAGCGGCGAGGTGTCGGTGGCGGGCGATCTTGCCCAACTCGACGAGCGGGTGCTGAGCGGATTGACCATCGGCGTGCCCTATCGCTGGTTCGAGGAGGAGGCGCCGTCGTCGGCCGAGGTGCGAGAGGCATTCGATGCTGCCCTTTCGGCCATGGTCGATGCCGGAGCGCGGGTGGTTCCGGTCGAGCTGCCGAGCCTCGAGAGCTATGCGGATGCGAAGAAGACGATCGCCATGGCCGAACTCTATTCCATCCATCACAAGACGCTGAAGGAAACGCCGCATCTGCTCGGCGAGAGCCTCCGCTACCGCATCCAGTGC
This sequence comes from Stappia sp. P2PMeth1, assembly GCF_900185735.1. Lineage (NCBI taxonomy): Bacteria > Pseudomonadati > Pseudomonadota > Alphaproteobacteria > Hyphomicrobiales > Stappiaceae > Stappia > Stappia sp. P2PMeth1. Next base: position 49,464 of record NZ_FYAW01000008.1, read on the forward strand.
GGCGCGCTGATCCGGGCGGAGGACTATGTGCAGGCGATGCGCTGGCGCACCCAGTTGTCGCGCGTGACGCAGGCGGTCTTCGACACGGTCGACATTCTCGCCATGCCGACAGCGGAACCGGCCGGGCGGCTGGAGGCCACGCCGCATTCCTGGCTGTTCAAGCACAAGTCCCTGACGACCCCGTTCAACACCACCGGCAACCCGGCCTTGAGCGTGTGCAACGGCTTTTCCAAGGCCGGCATGCCCTTGTCGCTGCAACTTGTCGGCAAACCGTTCGACGACCGTCTTGTCTTGTCCGTCGGCAGCGCCTACGAGCAGATCACGCCATGGCGGGCTAAACGTCCGGTTCTTGCGGGCGCGGAACCTGCCAGCAGCGCTGCCTGAGCGCATTCAAAGGTCTCAATCGGGGGGCGGAGCTGTTTCGCCCCTCGCTCACTCTCCTCCGGCAAGAAGATCACGGCGTGTTCTCCGATTGGCTCTGGATTGTCTTCACCCTCATCGCCTCGGCCGCGCAAACGGTCCGCAACTCCATGCAGAAGGAACTGACGGGCACCCTCGGCACCGTCGGCGCGACCCAGGTCCGGTTCTTCTACGGACTGCCCTTCGCGGCGGGCTTCCTTGCCATGGCCGTCTTCGCCACCGGCGAAGCGCCGCCGTTCTCGGAGTTGGCGCAGGTGCCCTGGACGGCGGCCGGGGCGCTGGCGCAGGTCTTTGCCACCGGGATGATGCTGGCGGCGATGAGAACCCGCTCCTTCGTCGTGGCGATCACCTATACCAAGATCGAGCCGGTGCTGGTGCTTGGCTTCGCGGTGCTGCTGCTGGGCGAAGTGCCGACGCCGGTGGCCATGGCCGGTGTGTTCGTTGCGACGGCCGGCGTTGTGCTGCTGTCCTGGCCCGGACGCGGTCACTGGACCAATGGCTGGCTGCAGACGACGGCCTTTGGCCTCGGTTCCGGCGCGCTGTTCGCGGTTTCGGCGGTCTGCTACCGGGGCGGCATCCTGGCGCTGGGCGACGGCCACTTCCTGATCAATGCGTCGACGACGCTGGTGACCGCGCTCGCCCTGCAGACAGGCGTCGTGAGCCTCTATCTGTACGTCTTCGACCGGGCGGTCCTGCACCAGCTCGTTGCCGCCTGGCGCTCATCGCTCGCAGCAGGTTTCTTCGGCGCGCTGGCTTCCCAGTTCTGGTTTCTGGCGTTTTCCCTGCAAAGCGCCTCGCTTGTGCGGGCATTGGCGCTGATCGAGATCGTGTTTGCCCAGATCGTCTCCTTGCGCCTGTTCCGGCAGAAGGACACGCCGCGCGAGATCGCCGGCATGGTGGTGATCACGGCCGGCGTGCTGATGATCCTGCTGGCGTGACTGCGTCCGGACGGGGGGGGGCGGCTGGTCGCTCAGTTGGCCCCCATCACCAGGTTCGGCAGCCACAGGGAGATCTGCGGAAACAGCAGCAGCATCGCCAACGCGCTGACCAGCGGAATGAAATAGGGCAGCGTGGCGCGCACGATGTCTTCGAGCGGCGCCCCCGAGATGCGCGCCACCACGAACAGGCCGATCCCGAGCGGCGGGGTGGCGATGCCGAGGATCAGCGACATCTGCAGGATGATGCCGAAATGCACCCGGTCGATCCCATAGGCATCGACCAGGGGAAGCAGGATCGGCACCAGCAGAAGCTTGATCGTCACTCCGTCGATGAAGCAGCCGAGCATCAGGACAAGGGCCATGATCGACAGCAGGAACACCAGCCGGGAATCGATCAGGTTGGGCAGGGACCGGGCGAGATCCTGAGGGATCTGCTCGATCGCCAGAAGCCAGCCCATGCTGCCGGCAAAGCCGATGATGATCATGATCATCGAGGTGATCAGGATGGTTTCGGTGAGCGCCCGCCACAGGGCGGCGAAGGTCAGCGTGCGGAAAAATACCCCGAGAAGAATGACATAGGCGGAGGCGAGAACCCCGGCCTCCGACGCGGTGGTGGTGCCGGTGAGAATGCCGCCCATGATGATCGCCGGTGCGACCAGGGCAAAGGTGCCGCCGATGGTGTGTTTCCAGATCTCCCTGGCGCTGGCGCGCGGCTGCCGGGGGAAGTCCACCCGTGTCGCCAGAACCCGATTGAACGCCATCAGGCTGGCCGCGATCAGCAGCCCAGGGACCACGCCGGCCAGAAACATGCGGGCGACGGAGGTGTTGGACAGGAAGGCATAGACCACGAGCGGCACGGAGGGCGGAATGAACGGGGCGACGATCGCCGAGACGACGGTGATCGCCGAAGAGAAGGAGGCGGTATAGCCGCGCTCCCGCATCGCCTTGATCTCCACCGCCCCAAGGCCGGCGATGTCGGCAACGGCTGCTCCCGTGCCGCCGGCCAGCATGACGGAAGCCAGCACGTTGACCTGTGCCAGTCCGGCGCGGAAATGCCCCACCAGCGCGTTGGCGAGATTGAAGATCTTCTCGGTGATCCCGATGGCATTCATCAGGTTGCCGGCGAGGACGAAGAAGGGGATGGCGAGAAGTGAGGTGTTCGACGCGCTCTCCAGCACCTTCATCGGCACGATCCACAGGATGTCCGAAAAGCCGCTCATCACCAGCGCCGCGACGACAGCCAGGCCGATCGCCATGGTGATCGGCGTGCGCAGGGCGACGAGCCCCAGGAACAAGGCGAAAAGGACGACGGCCGTCATTCGCGTGCCTCCGCGAGCGCATGGGGATCGCGGCCCTCGATGAAGCCGATCACCGCAAGGCGCAGGTTCAGGACGTATTGCAGGACGATCAGGGCGCAGGACGCCCAAAGCGGGGCGGCCAGCCAGTAGCGCTGGAACCCGACCAGGTCGATCCGCCCGACCTGGCGCGGGATCAGTATCGGTGCCTGCCGCAGGACGAGCAGCATCAGCCCGATGACGAGGAGCGCGACAAGGATCGCGACAAGCGCCGCGGGGCGGGCCGGCAGCCGTCTGGTCACCACATCGATGGTGATGTCCTGTCCGCGGCGGAAGATCACGAAGAACGCCAGGAAGATCGCCCAGACGAAGAGGACGCCCGTCCACGGGAAGACCCAGATGATTCCCTTGTCCCAGATCAGCCGGGACAGGATGTTGGCGAGGTTGATCGCCAACATCGTCAGCAGGAGGCCGTTGGCGCCGGCCAGAAAGAGCCGCTCGGCCCAGCCAAGGCCGGCGTCAAGGGCGCGCCAGACCATCAGTTCGAGGGCCGGGTGGCGTTGATCGCGTCCAGAAGGCCTTCCGGCAAGGTGCCGGCGACATTCATGCCGGTGTAGAACTCGGCCATCTTGGCGACGACCGGCCCCGTATCCATGACGGTGAAGGTCACGCCTTTTTCCGCCATGCGTGCGAGGGACTCGTTCGCGGTGGCATCGGTCTTGGCGGCGAACTCTGCCGCGACCTCGTCATAGGCCTCCAGAATCTGCGCGCGCGTGGTCTCGTCGAGCCCGTTCCAGGCACGGGCGTTGGTCATGAAGGCCAGCCCCTGCGGATACTCGTCATGGCGCACGATGTGCGGGGCGACTTCGTAAAAGCGCATCGACTCGACAAGAGCGATGGGACTGTTGACCGCCTCGACGATGCCGCGTCCGATCGACTCGTAGGTCTCCGTCCAGGCGAGGGTGCGGACCTCGGCGCCGAGATGCCGCCAGGCGGCCGCCGCCAACTCGTCGGGATGCATGCGCAGCTTCAGGCCGGCGATGTCGTCGAGCGTGGTGACGGGCTTGCTGGTGACCATGACGCGATAGGGGCCGCGGACCATCTTGGTGGGGTCGCCGATGACGGTGACGCCCGCCTCGGCCTCGACCTTGGTCATCCAGCCCTTGACGAGATCGGAGCCCTGGAAGGCGGACCAGTGCTCGCGGCTCTCGAACAGGAAGGGAGAGCCGGTGAAGGCGATCTCCGGAACCCATTTCTGCAGATAGGTCGAGCCTTCCGGATAGATGTGAACCGTGCCGAGTTGGAGCTGCTCAAGGATGGCCTCGTCCTTGCCGAGCTGCTCGGCCGGATAGACCTGGACCGTGAGCTTGCCGTCGGTCTTGGCGGCGATGCGATCGGCAACCGCCTGGAAGATCTGGCCCTCGATCGACTCGGCCGGCATCTTGTGCGCCATGCGCCAGACTTCGGCACTGACCGCCGCGGTGCTGCTTCCGGCGAAAGCGAATGCCGCCAGCGCGGCAGTGGCGAGAGAAATCCTGAAGCTCAACATTATCAAACCCCTCCGTTTTGTCTTTGGTTTGCGCTAGTCCAGTACCGGTGCAGCCTCCGTCTCAGGCTCTGAGCTTGTTCATCACCAGCTTGCTCGCCCCGGAAATCTCGGGCAGTTGCTCTCCCTTCTCCAACCGCGCGAGCAGTTCGATCTCCCGCTCCTGCATGCCAAGCGCCCGGTCGGCGACCTCCTCGATCTGCCAGGGCTTCAGGAACAGAACGCCGCTTTCGTCGGCGAGAACCGCATCGCCCGGCTCGACCGAGACGCCGCCGACCGAGACGGGCCCGTTGAGCAGACCTTCAAGACCGAGAAGCTTGGTCGTGATCGGAGACGGTCCCCGGCACCAGAGCGGCATGCCGACCCGGCGCACCTCGTTGAAGTCTGTCGCCGGACCGTCGATCACGGCTCCGACCACACCGCCGAGCTTTGCGGCGTTGGTGATGACGCCGCCCCAGCAGGCGTGATGGGAATCGCCGCAGCGGTCGATCACCAGGAAGTCGCCCGGCCGGACCAGCGACATCAGATGATGCAGCAGAGTGGAATCCGCGCCGGGAATACGAAGGGTCACCGCCGTTCCGGCCACCCGCTTCTCGGGCAGGACGGCACGCAGGCCGATATCGGCGAACTGGCTGTGCAGCACATGGCCGACAGTGGCGGTTTCCACCTTCTCGAGTTTTGCGATCAGCGCGGGATCAATCTGGTCGGGCATCGGGCGCAGGTCGAACATGGCCGCGGCTCCTTCAAAGGACGTGATGATTGTGGACGGGGATCGACGCGCGCACCTTCGCTGCGTAGGCATCGTCGATCCTGCCGGTGACATGTCCGGTATGGTCGCCCACCTGTGCCACCACATGGCCCCAGGGATCGATCAGCATCGAATGGCCGTAGCAGGCCTTCTTGCCGCCGGCATGCGTGCCGAACTGGCCGACGGCGAGGAAATGGGTTCCGGTCTCGATGGCGCGGGCGCGGGCGAGAACCTCCCAGTGGTCCTTGCCGGTCATCAGGGTGAAGGCGGCCGGCAGGACGATCACCTCCGCTCCCTTGTCGCGCAGGGCGCGGAACAGCTCGGGGAAGCGGATGTCGTAGCAGATCGCGCAGCCGACGGTGGTGCCGTTCACCTCATAGGTGACGACCTGGTCGCCGGCCGCGATCGTGGCACTTTCGCGATAGCTCATGCCGCCGGGAACGTCGACGTCGAACAGGTGGATCTTGCGATAGCGCGCGAGTTCGCTGCCATCGGGGGCGAAGACCAGCGTGGTGTTGTGATGGGCGTTTCCGGCCTTCTCGACAATCGATCCGCCATGCAGCGTGATGCCGTGGCGGCGTGCCATGTCCTGCATCGCGCGATAGGCGTCGCCGTCCGGGAATTCCTCGGCGCTGGCGTGGAATTCTTCGGGGCCTTCGCCCAGCATCGCCCAATATTCGGGAAGGACGATAAGGTCTGGCCCGTCCTTCGCTGCCTCGGCGACGAGCGCTTCAGCCTGGGCGATGTTTGCCTGCTTGTCGGACTGGGAATTCATCTGTATCAGGGCGACTTTCACGTTCAGCCTCTTTCATGAACTGTTTCCGACAAGCATGGTTCAGCCTCCCCGATCCGGTGTCCAACGGGAAATTTTTGGGATCTTCATAAGAATTTCTTTTGCAGGCTAATGGTGGGGCCTCGCCTGGAGAAGACCGTATCGCCTTGGCCGGTCCGGCCGAGACGGGACGTAGGTGGCGAGAACCGCGCTCAGGCGAGAGCAGGGTCGGCGCGTTGCACGAAATCCTGGGCGATGTCCCGCGCGAGCTCCGCGATGGTGGCCGGGACGAGCCGCGCCGGTCCGTCGAACCAGGTGGCGTGGAAGCGCATGGGTGGGATGGGTTGCTCGGCCTCGATCAGCACCAGTTCCTTGCGAGCAAGTTCACGTGGGGCGACGATCGGCGGGATGGTGGCGACACCGATCCCGTCGATGGTCATGCGGATGATCGTCGCGAGCGAGTTGGCGGCGAAAAAACGCGCGGTCTCGAGCCCGTTCTGTTGGAAGAAGCGGGTGATATGCGCGTGCGGCTGGCTGTTCTTGGGGAAGCAAATCACTGGATAGTCCGCGAGGCGTTCCAGGCTGACGGGCCCTGGCGGGAAACGGAGGTTGGGAGAGGCGACCCAATGGCAGGAATAGGTGCAGAGCTCGATATTGGCGTAGCTGGGCTCGAGCAACGGTCCCATGATAAGTGCCAGATCGATCTCTCCGGCGCGCAGCAGTTCCACCAGCTTGAGGCTCGTTTCCGCGGAAAACTCCAGGGTAAGGTCGGGATAGGTGTCCTTGGCGGCGCGGATCAGGTCGATCAGCCAGGTGTAGGTGATCGTGTCGATCACGCCGATCCGCAAGGTTCCCCGGATGCCCTGAGTGCCACTGACCTCGTCGACGAAGACGCGGGCGTTTCTCAGCAGCGGTTCGGCGCGGGCCAGGGCTTCGACTCCCTGCGGCGTCAGCGACAGGCGCCGGTGTTCCCGGACGAAGAGTTTTACGCCGAGTTCCGCTTCCAGCGCGGCGATGCGTGAGGAGACCGCCGCTTGCGTGGCATTCAGCCGTTCGGCGGCCAGCGTGAAACTCTTCAGCCGCGCCACCCAGACGAACGTCTCCAGAAAGGTAAGGTTGATCAAGCCCTCCTCCCGGGCGCACAGACGTGGCCGGGCCTCCTGTGTCGGGTGAGCCCTGCCTCACCGTCTCGACCAAGGGAACGCTACGCCGCCACCTGCGAGCGATCAAGCTTCAACTTCGGCCACGCTGCCTCAATGGCAGGCGCACGCCCTTGAAACAGCGGGTGTTTTCGGCCCAGCCGGGGTTAGGCCTAGAGGAGTTGCAGGCCCTTGAAGCTTGCATGACCGTCGCGTCCGACGATGATGTGGTCATGCAGGACGATGCCGAGCGTACCGGCGATCTCGGAGATCTGCTTGGTCATCTGGATGTCGGCGCGCGAAGGCGTCGGATCGCCGGACGGGTGATTGTGCACGAGAATGATGGCGCTGGCGGAAAGCTCCAGCGCCCGCTTCATCACCTCGCGCGGATAGACGGGCGTATGATCGACGGTGCCGCGCTGCTGCACCTCGTCGGCGATCAGTGCGTTCTTCTTGTCGAGGAAGAGGATGCGGAATTCCTCGCGGTCGGAGAAGGCCATGGCGGTGCGGACATAGTCGATCACCTGCGACCAGGAGGAGAGCAGGGTGCGCTCGCGAACCCGGCCGCGCAGGAAGCGCTCGGCCACCGCATGGGCGAGCTTCAACTCGTCGACCACCCGGTCGCCGACGCCGCGCACTTCCTTGAGAAGGGCGGGCGGAGCCGCGAGCACCTCGGCGAACGAGCCGAAACGGTCGATCAACGCCTTGGCGACCGGCTTGGTATCGGCCCGGCGGATCGGCGAGAAGAGCAACAGTTCCAGCAACTCATAGTCCTGAAGCGCGGCATGGCCGCCTTCGCGGAAGCGCTGGCGCAGCCGGTCGCGGTGGCCGTGAAAATGCGGAGAGATGCCAGCGTCGGAGAAGCCGTCGTCCGTGCCGCTCATGCCGCCTCCTCCCGTGATGCCGCGTCAGGAGCGATCGAAAGCCAGTGGATTGTCGAGGCCGGCTGGCGACAGGGTGAAGATCTCGCAGCCCGTCGCGGTGATGCCGACCGAGTGCTCGAACTGGGCAGACAGCGAGCGGTCGCGGGTGACGGCGGTCCAGCCATCGCTCAGCACCTTCACATGCGGCCGGCCGAGATTGACCATCGGCTCGATGGTGAAGATCATGCCCGGCTTCAGTTCGATGCCTTCGCCCGGTCGGCCATAGTGCAGGATGTTCGGCATGTCGTGGAACAGCCGGCCGACCCCATGGCCGCAGAAGTCGCGCACGACCGAGCAGCGCTCCGCCTCGACGAAGCTCTGGATGGCATGGCCGATATCGCCGGTGGTCCGGCCGGGGCGCGCCGCCTCGATGCCCCGCAACAGCGCCTCGTAGGTGACCTCGACCAGTCGTTCGGCCGCCCGCTTCAGCTTGCCGACCGCATACATGCGGCTGGAATCGCCGTGCCAGCCGTCGACGATATAGGTTACGTCGATGTTGACGATGTCGCCTTCCTTCAGCGGCTTGTCGTTGGGGATGCCGTGGCAGACGACATGATTGATGGAGGTGCAGGTCGACTTCGTGTAGCCGCGATAGTTCAGCGTCGCCGGCAGGGCGCCATTGTCGATGCCGAAGCTGTAGACGAAGTCGTCGATCTCCTGGGTGGTGATGCCGGGCACGATCTTTTCGACCAGCGCGTCGAGGCAGCGGGCGGTAAGCTGTCCGGCCTTGTGCATGGCGGCAAAGTCCTCCGGCCCGTAGAGGCGAATCTGGCCGGTATTCTTCAAAGGGGCGGTAGCGGCGTCGATATAGGTGACCATGCGGGATGCTCGTCCGGATTGTTCGTGCGGCGGATCGCCCGCCCGCCGCCGGAACGGCGGCTGCCACGCTGGTGCGGAAGGCACGCGGGCCGAGGCGCCGGGGGCGGGATGTGCGCCGACAGGATTTCCAACTAGCCTTAAAACGCGGGGGCGCGGGGCGCAATCCGCTTTCGCCGCAAGGTTTGGCCAGGGAGCTGCGCGATGCGCGGAGCGGGCCGCCGGTCTTCCCTCTTGCGCCGCTTCCAAGGTGCTTGTACCCAAAGCGGGCGCGGACGTGGTGGAACCGGTAGACACAAGGGACTTAAAATCCCTCGGCCTCGGCCATGCGGGTTCGAGTCCCGCCGTCCGTACCAAGGATTGCCGCCACGCACCGCAAAGCGGGACGACCATCGCGGGTCCCAGACGACGCCAGACGACGAAAGACGCCGATCCGTGATTTCGCTGCGCCCCGTGCTCAACGTCCTCGGCTTCCTCTATGTGGGCCTGGCGACGGCCATGCTGATCCCGGCAATGGTCGACGTCGCCGCGCGCAACGCCGACTGGCAGGCCTTCGTCATGTCGGCGCTGATCACCGGACTGATCGGCCTGCTGCTGTCGGTGGCCGTCGGCGGGGCGTTGAGCGAGGGGCTCGACATCCGCCAGACCTTCATCCTGACGACGCTGTCCTGGGTGACGCTGCCGGCTTTCGGCGCGCTGCCGTTCCTCTGGCTCGGCGTCGGCTATGCCGATGCGGTGTTCGAGGCGGTGTCCGGCTTCACGACGACCGGGGCGACGGTGCTGTCCGGTCTCGACGGGCTGCCGCCGGGTCTTCTGGTCTGGCGGTCGCTGATGCAATGGATGGGCGGGATCGGCATCGTCGTCATGGCCATCGTGCTGCTGCCGTTCCTGCGCATCGGCGGCATGCAACTGTTCCAGAGCGAGAGTTCCGATCGCAGCGAGAAGATCGTTGCCCGCTCGGTGGAACTGATCCGCCTGCTCGGCATCACCTATCTGTTCCTGACCTTCGTCTGCGTCCTTGCGTTCCTGGTCGCCGGCATGACCGTTTTCGACGCGATCAATCACGGGATGACGACGATCGCCACTGGAGGCTACTCCACGCACGACGCGTCCTTCGCCTTTTTCACCAACCCGGCCGCGGGCTGGATCGCGGTGGTCTTCATGCTGATCGGGGCCATGCCCTTCGTCCTGGTCATCCAGGCGCTGCGCGGCCGGCCGTTGTTGCTGTGGAACGATCCGCAGGTGCGCGCTCTGCTCGGGCTCGTGGTGCTGGCCTCGCTGACAGTGACCGTGTATCTCGGGGCGGTGCTGGAGATGAGTTTCTCCGAAGCCTTGCTGGCCTCGACCTTCAACATCGTCTCGATCATCACCACGACAGGCTTTGCCATGGGCGACTACAGTCTGTGGGGGCCGCCCATTGTCGGTCTTGCCCTGCTGCTGACCTTTGTCGGCGGCTGCACCGGCTCCACTTCGGGCGGTATCAAGATATTCCGGTTTCTGGTGTTCTTCGGCACGGTGCGGGCCCATCTGCGGCGAATGATCCGGCCGAACCGCGTGATGTCCGAGCAATATGCCAACACCCGACTGACGCCGGAGCTGTCCTTCTCGGTGCTGGCCTTCCTCGTCGTCTATATGGGTTCGGTCGGCACGATCACGCTGGCGCTGTCCGGTTTCGGGCTCGATCTGGTGACTGCGCTGTCGGCGGCCGCGACGGCGGTGTCCAATGTCGGCCCGGGGCTTGGTCCGGTCATCGGTCCGTCGGGCAACTTTGCGCCGCTGCCCGATGGTGCCAAGTGGATCCTGTCCTTCGCCATGCTGATGGGCCGGCTGGAGCTTTTCACGGTGCTGGTGCTGCTCGATCCGGATTTCTGGTCGCGCTGAGCCCATTCAACGGCTGGAGTTGGTCCCTTGCGTTTTTCCTCCCCCCTTGTGTCCGGCCGTCTGGTCAAGCGCTACAAGCGCTTTCTCGCCGATGTGATCCTCGACAGCGGCGAGGAGGTGACCGCGCATTGCGCCAATCCCGGCTCGATGCTGGGGCTGCGCGAACCGGGTGCGCGGGTCTTCCTGTCGCTGTCCGACAATCCGGCGCGCAAGCTGAAATACTCCTGGGAGATCGTCGAGGCGGACGGCGCGCTGGTCGGCATCAACACCGCTCATCCCAACGGCCTGGTCGAGGAGGCGTTGACGGCGCGGCTGATTCCCGAACTGGCCGGCTTTTCCGGCTTGCGGCGCGAGGTGAAATACGGTCGCAACTCGCGCATCGACATCCTGCTTGAGGGCTTAGACGGGCGCCCTGTCTATGTCGAGGTGAAGAACGTCCATCTGATGCGGCAGGCGGGCCTTGCCGAGTTCCCGGACTCGGTGACAGCGCGAGGCGCCAAGCACCTTGTCGAGATGGGGGACATGGTGGCGGAAGGAGCGCGCGCCGCGATGGTCTATCTGGTGCAACGGCCGGACTGCGACCACCTGTCCTTCGCTGCCGATATCGATCCCGCCTATGCGGCGGCCTTTGTGGCGGCGAAGGCACGCGGAGTTGAGGCCTATGCGATCGGCTGCCGCGTCACGCCCGAGGAAATCGTGGCAGAGCGGCCTGTGACACTGACCGCTTGAGCCGCCGGATTTCAGGAAGCGGTCAGGCTCGCGTAGCTCAGGCAATGCCCTCGTTGCCTTGCAGGACCACGATCGGCGTGTTGTTGGGCACTCGCGCGGCCAGATCGATGACGTCCTGGTTGATCAGGCGCACGCAACCGGAAGAGACCGCCTTGCCGATGGTCCAGTACTCCATCGTGCCGTGGATCCGGTAGATCGTGTCGCGATTGCCTTCGAAGATGTAGAGCGCGCGGGCGCCCAGCGGATTGTCCAGCCCCGGCTCCATGCCGTTGCGATAGGGCTCGAGTTCCGGTTGGCGGGCGATCATCTCGGCCGGCGGGGTCCAGCGCGGCCATGCGCGCTTGTAGGCGATGCGCGCGCGTCCGCCCCAGTCGAAGCCGGCGCGGCCGATACCCACGCCATAGCGCAGCGCCTGCCCGTTCTCCATCACCAGATAGAGAAAGCGGTTCGGCGTGTCGACGACCAGTGTGCCGGGACGCTCCCGCGTCGGGTAGGACACCACCTGGCGGAAATACATCGGATCCACACGCCGCAGGTCGACGGCCGGCAACGGGAACCTCTCCTGTGGCATCGCCGCATACATCTGCAGGTAATAGGGATCGATCACCGGCGCCGGGGGCGCCGACGAGGCCGCCTGCAGGCGAGGGTTGCTGCCGGTGGTCTGGCAGCCGGCGAGCGCCATCGCGCCGAGGCCAACGAGGGCGGCGCGGCGCGTCATGAGGGTGTTGCCGGAGGCGGAGCCGCTTCCGGAGCGCGGGAGAATCTCGTGTGTCATGACGCGGTTATAGGCTCAGAAATTGCGCCGAAATATGGGCACGGCAATAACTTTCCCGCGAGTGCAAGGCTGCCCTGCGCCTGTCGGGAGGCTCAAGGCCGGCGAAACGCGACCGCGCTCAGCCTTGGCTGTGGGTGGCGATCGGCGGCTGGAACTGCCAGCCCATGTCCCAGGGGAAGTAGATCCAGGTGTCCTGCGACACCTCCGTCACGAAGGTGTCGACCAGCGGACGCCCCATCGGTTTGGCATAGACGGTTGCGAAATGGGCATCGGGCAACATGTCGCGAACGACGCGCGCGGTCTTTCCGGTGTCGACAAGGTCGTCGATGACCAGGACGCCGGAGCCCTTGCCGCCGTTGAGATCGATCACCCGCTTGTCGATGGTCTTCAGGACCTGCAACTCGCCCTGGTTCTCATAGTCGTGATAGGATGCGACGCAGACCGTCTCGATAAGGCGAATGCCGAGCTCGCGGGCGACGATGGCCGCGGGAACCAGGCCGCCGCGGGTGATGCAGACGATTGCTTCCCATTTGCCCTGTCCCGACAGGCGCCATGCGAGCGCGCGGCAGTCGCGGTGGAACTGATCCCAGGAGACGGGAAAGGCTTTGGGGGCTTGCGGGTTTTCCATGCGGGTCAAGTCCTGTCGTTCTGGCAAGGGATGATTCTGCTCAGCGGGCCGCAGCCGCGACGGCAGTGCGCACTGCGTCGCAGGCCTGCCGCATCAACCCGGCATCGCGCGAGCGGACGACGATCTGGGTGGAGAAGCGTCCGTCGACCGAGCGCGGATAGGAGCCGATCATGACGCCCGGATGAGCGTCCTGGATCTCGCGCAGGGCGGCGGCGATGCGACTTTCCGGAAGGTCGGCATCGACGGCCTCCGAGAGCATGCGCAGGCCGGTCTTCAGCGTCGGGGCGACGGCGTCCAGCATGGCCTGCATGATCGCCGGAACACCGGCCATGACATGGACATTGCCGATGCGAAAACCCGGAGCCTTCGAAACCGGATTCTCGATCAGTTCCGCGCCTTCCGGGATCCGCGCCATGCGCAGACGCGCCTCGGTGAGTTGGCCCTCGGGATAGAAGTTGCGCAGGATCTCCACTGCGCGGGGATCGTGGCCGATCGGCACGCCGAAGGCCTTTGCCATCGAATCGGCGGTGATGTCGTCATGAGTCGGGCCGATGCCGCCGGAGGTGAAGACATAGGTGTAGCGGGCGCTGAGTTCGCGGACCGCCTCGACGATGCGATCTTCCACATCCGGCACCACGCGCACCTCGGCCAGGTCAATGCCGATCGCGGTGAGGTATTCGGCCAGGTAACCGATGTTCTTGTCCTTGGTGCGGCCCGACAGGATCTCGTCGCCGATGACGAGGAAGCCCGCGGTCACGATATCCTGGTCAGCCGTCATGCCCGTTCATTCCCGTTGTTCCCCGCCCTCAGCCGCCGCGGGAGGCGCTCGCAGACGCCATCAGGCGCCGGGAGGTCGCCATCCATATAGCCAATCGAGCCGCGCGAGAAGACGTTCCGAGGGCAAGGCGCGCATCACCGCATCGCGGGCGAGGGAAAGCGGGCGGCGCATGTGATAGATGCGGTCGTTGGCGCGCGACAGGCGCATGACGCGCTCGGCCCGGTCCTGCCGCTCCGCCTCGTAGGCACGTAGGGCCCGGGGTACGTCGTCCATGCCTTCGGACAGATGGCGGGCAAGCGCGTCGGCGTCCTCGATGGCCATGGCCGCCCCCTGCGCGGCGAAGGGCAGCATGGCATGGGCGGCATCGCCGAGCAGGGCGAAGCGGCCGTCGACCCAACTGGTGCCGGGGTCCATCGAACAGAGCGCCCATTTCAGCCAGGAGGAGGGGAGGGACAGCAACTCCCGGCAGCCGCGCGGCCAGTCACGAAAGCGCGAGAGCAGCGCGTCGCGGTCGGCCTGGGCGGACCAGACCTCTTCCTGCCAGTCCTCTTCGACCAACGCCACGAGGTTGAATTGTTCGCCGCCGGCGAGCGGATAGTGGACGATATGGGCGCGGGGACCGAGCCACAGGCCGGTGACATTGCGCCAGCGTTGCGGCACCTCGCTCACGGGTATGACTGCGCGATAGGCGGTGCGCCCCGAAAAGGCGGCGCCCCGCAGGCCCATGATCCGGCGGCGCACCGTCGACCAGACACCGTCGGCGCCGATCAGGGCCGCGCCGGTGTCATGGTCGAGCGGGGCCTGCGGATCGGCATCGTCTCCGGCCCGCTCGAATTCCAGCTTGATACGGTCGGCATTCTGTGCGGCGTCGCGCAAGCGCGTGCCGAGACGCAGGGTGATGCCGGCGGAGGCGCGTGCCGCCTGCAGCAGCACCGCCTGCAAGTCCGCCCTGTGAATGACGAGATAGGGGGCGCCATAGCGCTTCTCGGCCGTGGCGCCGAGGGGAATCTCGGCGACCGGATCCTCGCTGTGCGCGGTCATCACCTGGATGGCGCGCGGCGCGACCACATGCGGCAGCAGCGCGTCCTCAAGACCCAGTTCGCGCATCACCTGCATGGTGTTGGGGGAGAGTTGCAGACCGGAGCCGACCGGACGAAGCTCGCTCGCCTGTTCGATCACTGTGACTGGACGCGACCGGCGCGACAGACAGAGCGCGGCGGTGAGCCCGCCGATCCCTGCACCGGCGATGAAGATGCGGTTTGCGTCGGATCGGGATTGCGCCATGCGCGGGCCTTGCGTGAGCGCCGGTCAGGCGGCTTCAGGCGTCCAGATGCAGTCGGCCGGGTCCGCCTGATGGACGTCAAGCGCCGGATTGTAGCGGTAGAGCGTCGAGCAATAGGGGCAGATGATCTCGTTGTCGTCGCCCATGTCCAGGAAGACGTGCGGGTGGTCGAAGGGCGGGCGGGCGCCCACGCACTGGAACTCCTTCGCGCCGATCTCGATCGACTCCAGGCCGCGATCATTCTGGAAATGGGGGATTACAGCATGCGCCATCGCATCCATCCGTCGTTCAGCAGGGTCTGCAGAATTTGCCGGACCATACGCAGGAAGGAGCTGTTTGAACAGGGGGAAGTGGCGGTTTGGCCACATCTGCGGCAACAGGTGGCAGGCGGGGTGGCGGCGCTCATGCGAGCCGCCATGCGGGCTGCGGGCTTTTCATCCGCACAGTCGCGCATTATCGTAAGGGTCATCTTTTTACGTTTACGTCAAGGTAAAGGCCCTCAATGCCCCATTTCGATTCCGCCGGCCTGCGCATCGCCTATCTGGACGAGGGACGGGGGGAGCCGATCCTGCTCATCCACGGCTTTGCGTCCAACAAGCACGTGAACTGGGTCTATCCCGGTTGGGTGAAGCTGTTGACGGAAGCCGGTCGCCGGGTGATCGCCATCGACAATCGCGGCCATGGCGAGAGCGACGGCAGCCATGATCCGGAAGATTATGGCGCCCCGACAATGGCGGAGGATGCAAGGCGTCTGCTCGACCACCTGGGCATCGAGCGGACCGACGTGATGGGCTATTCGATGGGCGCGCGGATCTCCGCCTTCCTGACGCTCGACCATCCGCAACGGGTGCGCAGCGCCGTCTTCGGAGGGCTTGGCTATGGCATGATCACCGGTGTTGGCGATCCCGAACCGATTGCCGCCGGGCTGGAAGCGGCAAAGCTCTCCGACGTCACCGACCGGGCGGCCCGCGCCTTCCGCGCCTTTGCCGAGCAGACCAATTCCGACCGGTTGGCGCTTGCCGCCTGCATGCGGTCCTCGCGGCAGAAGATCAGCGAGGAGCAGGTCTCGCGGATCACCCAGCCGGTGCTGGTTGCGGTCGGCACGAAGGATGAGATCGCCGGCTCGCCGGAGAGGCTTGCCCGACTGATGCCGCGCGCGAAGGTGCTGGAGATCCCCGGCCGCGACCACATGGTCGCCGTAGGCGACAAGGTCTACAAGGCCGGCGTCACCGGTTTCCTGGAGAGCCTGGCGCGGGAGGGGATCGCGTGAACGCCAGGACCCTCACTCTGACAGGAGCTGACGGCAACGATCTCGTTGCCGACGTCCACGGCGCGGGCAGCCGCTCCGTGCTGCTGCTGCATGGCGGCGGCCAGACACGCCATGCCTGGGAGGCAACAGGCGCACGGCTCGCGGCGCGCGGGCTATCGGCATGGTGTCTCGACCAACGCGGCCATGGCGGCAGCGACTGGATCGCGAGCGGTGCTTACGAGTTTCGGGATTTCGCCCGCGACGTGGTGGCGGTGTCAGACCAGATCGCCGGACGCTCGGGCGTGCGGCCCGTTGGCATTGGCGCCTCGCTTGGCGGCATTGCCAGTCTTCTGGCCGAAGGGCAGTTGCGGCCCGGTACGCTGTCGGCGCTGGTGCTTGTCGACGTGACGCCGCGCATGGATCCCGCCGGGGTGAACAAGGTCATCTCCTTCATGGCAGACAGGGCCGAGGCCGGGTTTGCCACTGTGGAGGAGGCGGCCGACGCGATCGCCCGCTACCTGCCCCATCGCAAGCGTCCCGAGCGGCTCGACGGGCTCGCCAAGAACCTGCGCCTGCATGACGACGGCCGCTACCGCTGGCATTGGGACCCGCGCTTCCTCGGGCACCGGCGCGGCCGGCCGCTCGATCCCAGCGACGGCATCGAGGAGAGGGTCGAGGGCGAGCTGGTGCGGGCCGCGCAATCGCTCAAGGTGCCGGTGCTGCTGGTGCGCGGCGCGCGCTCCGAACTGGTGACCCAGAGCCATGTCGACGAGTTCCTGACCCTGGTGCCGCATGCCGAGTATGCGGATGTGGCGGATGCCGGCCACATGGTCGCCGGCGACCGCAACGACGCCTTTGCCGGCGCGGTGGTGACGTTTCTCGAGCGGCTCAAGGCCGCCTGAACGGCACGTCTTGCCGGCTTGCGGCGTGTTTTCAGAACCGCTGATCATGTGGTGCCAGCAAGGCCTTCCGCCTTGGCTCGCAGCGCGCATGGACCCTGCTCCCGGGTGGCCGGACCCGTTTTCACACCACTTTTCGGCGAGAGCTGCGCGTTCGCGGCCGCATGATGGTGTTCATTTTTTAGATAGATAAATCAATTACTTATATGGTTAACTGATAGTTAATGTGGAACTGCGCGCACAGTAATGCATTAGGTGAAGACCTTGCTTCAAGCCTCTGTTTATGCGGGGTATTTTTCTGGAACTTAAAGTGGTGCATTAGCCTGTGCTCAGGATCTGATTCAGGATCCTCACAGACAGAATCAACACGATGCGGGCGTCAGGGAATCATTCCCGATTCCCGGCGTCAAGAGCACGCCTCGGCATGTCCGCATCGGCGTTGTCCTGACCGATGCCGTACATTCGACGCTGCAAGGAGTCGGTTAACAAAATGACTCTACGTCAGCCGCCTGGCGCGATCGGCCTGCCACGACGGGTAGGGACGGGGCCGGCTTGCCGCGAGTAGCGACAGGTATCGTCGAGCGAGGTTAACTGCCGGTGAAGTCGGGGGCGCGTTTTTCCATGAAGGCTGTGCGGCCCTCGGCGAAATCGCGGCTGTCGAAACAGGCGTCGGCAAGGGTCTGGCAGGCGTCGCGATCTTCTGCCGACAGGCGGGCGGTGAGGGCATCGATGCCGGCCTTGGCGGCGCGCAGGGTGAGAGGTGCGCCGCTGGCGATCTCGCTGGCAAGACGCCTGGTCTCCGTCTCCAGCGTTTCCGGCGCGGCGACAAGATCGAGAAAGCCGAAGCGTTCGGCCTCGGCCGTGCCGATGCGCCGGGCCGTGAAGAAAAGCAGTTTGGCGCGCGCCGGTCCGATGAGGCGCACGACGTCGGCGATCGCGGTCGGAGGATATCCGACGCCCAGACGGGCGGCCGGGATGCCGAAACTGGAGCCATCCGCGGCGATGCGCAGGTCACAGGCTGCCGCAAGTCCGAAGCCGCCACCGAGGCAGAAGCCGCGGATCATCGCGAGGGTCGGCAAGGCCGCGTTGCGCAACGCGTCGAACGCCTCAGCGTTGGAGACCTCATAGGCGCGTGCGGAGGCGGCATCCTTGCGCAACGTGGCGAACTCGGAAATGTCGGCGCCGGCGATAAAGGTCTCGTTGCCAGCTCCGCGCAGGACGATGACGCGCACGCGCGGGTCGCTCGAAAGCTCCGCCACCGCCTGGGGAATCGCCTGCCACATGGTGAGCGTGAGGGCATTGCGCCGGGCGAGGTTGTCGACCTCCAGCCAGCCGATGCGATCCTCGATCCGGGTGGTGATACGGGCGGGGCGTGTGTCGGTCGAGATGTCGGTCATATCGGACTCCGGCAGGGCGCGGCAGGGCTGCGGGCATATTGCAATCTCCAGCGACCCAGTCCATTCGCACCGGGCGGAAAATCGATCGGTTGGGCCTGTTCGGGGCAGGGCGGGAGGTGAATTGACCGCGCCGGCGGCCTTGACCTATGGCCTTGCCTGCATACATCGCGGTAAGATGGCACCCACGACCTATGCTTGAAAGGGGGCCGCCCTGCCCGTGTGGCGGAGGCTCCGTAAGGAGGCGAGCATGCCGCAGATCAATCCCCTTGCCGAGGCGCCGACCCTGTCGCGCCATGACCCCGTCTGGAGCCAGTTACGCGAGGAGGCCGAGGCGATGGTGCGTTGCGAGCCGGCGCTCGCGTCCTTCGCCTACGAGACCGTGCTCAACCACGACCGGTTGGAGGAGGCTGTCGTGCACCGGCTGGCCGACCGGCTGGGCCATGTGGTGGTTTCCCCCTCGCTGATCCGACAGACCTATCTGGAGGCGCTGCAGGATTCGCGTGCGCTTGCGGAAGCCTTTCGGGTCGACCTCGTCGCCGTGTATGACCGCGATCCGGCCTGCACCCGGCTGCTGGAGCCGCTGCTCTATTTCAAGGGTTTCCACGCGCTGCAGACGCATCGGCTGGCGAATTGGCTGTGGAAGCGCGGGCGCAAGGACTTTGCGCTGTATCTGCAGAGCCGGTGCTCGGAAGCCTTCCAGGTGGACATCCATCCGGCGGTGCCGGTCGGCGTCGGCGTGTTCGTCGACCATGCCACCGGCATCGTCGTCGGTGCCACGGCGCAGATCGGCGACAATGTCTCGATCCTGCAGAACGTGACGCTGGGCGGCACGGGCAAGGAAGAGGGCGATCGCCACCCGAAGATCCGCAACGGCGTGCTGCTGGGCGCTGGCGCCAAGGTGCTCGGCAATATCGAGATCGGCCACTGCTCAAAGGTCGCCTCTGGGTCGGTCGTGCTGACGGATGTGCCGCCGAACTCCACCGTTGCCGGCGTGCCGGCCCGGGTGGTCGGCGCGGCGGGCTGTGCCGAGCCGTCGCGGACGATGGATCAGTTGCTTTCGGCGGACAGCGACAGGGGCTGATCGGGCTGACGACCTGGTATCAATATGAGGCGCGCAGTTCCCCGCCTGGGGGAAAGGCGCGCTTTTTTCTTGGTTCGCGCGGCCGAATGTGTAGGTTCGGGGCCAATCCGGCATTGCCGGCAACTCATGGGGCCGCCAGGGAAAGAGCCGTGGCCTTTGAAAGGAGCCTTTCGTGAAGCCAGACGAGATCCGCAAGCTCGAAGCCTATTTGCAGAAGAAGTTCGAGCTTCCGAAGCTTGTTGTCCGGGCGCGGCCGAAGAAGGACGATTCCGCCGAAGTCTATATCGGTGAGGAGTTCATCGGCGTGATCTATCGCGACGATGACGACGACGACTTGAGCTGGAACTTCCAGATGGCGATCCTGTCCTACGACCTCGACGAGGCCTGAGCCGCCAGCGCTTCAGGGGGACCGGACGGACGGAACCAAGACGGGCGCACCGCGGGGCGGGCGCCCGTTTTTCGTTTCGCGGTTCCCGTCACCGAGTGCGACCGCGAAGTGCGGTCAGGAGGCCGGTTGCGGCGCGAAACGGGCAACCAGTGCGGCGACGCCGTCATCGAGGCTCTGCCAGTGCTCCAACTGCCATTGGCGGAAGCGATAGGTGGCGAAGAGGCCATGGCCGAGGCGGATGCTGCGTTCGCAGCTCGCGGCAAGCGTCTTGTCGCGCGGCGTGAAGCAGCGGGCTGCGAACAGCCGGCCGTCCTGGGAGCGATGTGCTACGAAGTCCGTGCCGCTTGCCGCATCACCGGGCAAGGGCAGCAGGGCGAGGCCCGCAGGGCCCGGCAGAGGATCGCCCGAGGCAAGCGAAAGCCAGACATGGGTGAGCCGCTCGCTCGTGTCCATGATGTCGGCGGTGGCAAGCGGCTCCAGCGAGACGAGCATGACGGCGGACGTATCGCTGGGATCGGCAAAGGCGCGGGCGTTGAACTCGCTGTAGCCGTCCATGGACGGCCACAGGACTGCAAGGCTCAGCCGGTCGACGGAGCCGCCGGCAATGCGCTCCTCGACCCGCCGCATCATGTTGGCCGGCACCTTGAGCTGCACATCGCCGAGACTTATGGCGACACGCTCGCGGCTGTCGCTCCAGCCGGTGGGGCCGCGCGTGTAGTTCAGCCAGCTTCCGACCGTGTGGGCGAGCAGAGCGGTGCCGGCAAGCGCCAGCGCAACGACCATCGATGTGAAATGGCGGGCCTCAACCCCCGTTCCGCCGGGAAGCGTCAACGGCATCATCCGAGCGCTCCTGTTGCAGGCCGCGACGGCAACCCCGGCCACGGCAGGTGACCCAGCAGATTGTCCCGATCCGGGACGGGTGTCCCGATCTGCTCCGGGACGCGGGGCACTCCGTTCGCCATCTTTATGGTTACCAGTTCGTTAATGGACCCGTGGAAACGGCATGCTAATTGCTGGTGCGAGACGTGAGTTTCCTATTAAGGTTCCCAGAGAATTGGTTAACGAGGGGTTAACGGCACCATGAGTGAACTGGCGCTGGCGGTCTATCTGGGCTGCGCGGGCTTTGTCATCTCCGGAATCATCGGCAGTTTCTATCAACTTGTGACCGGAGAGCCCCTTCGTTTCGCCATATCGGTCGAAACCTGGATCAAGGGCGTCCTGTCCTGTCTGCTGTGTGTTTTCGCAGGCCCCTTCATCATCATGCGCAACGCGATTCGCGGCCGGCGGGTCGAACAAAGGCCGCTCGGCTGGCTTGTTGCCTCCTCGACGATCGCCGGGATGTGGAGCCTTTGCTCCGGCATCATGGTGGTGCATGTCGCTCTGACCGTGGTCCTGTAAGGTTGACGGGCGCGGGCGCGCGTCCGTCTCCTGATGCCGCAAGGCCTGATTGAGGCCAGCTATTCCGGAGTGTTCCATGCCGCTTTACCGCCTCGACGATCACAGTCCCATCACACCCGAGCAGGGAGCCTTCTGGGTGGCTCCGAATGCGGCACTGATCGGCCGGGTCGTCCTGAAGCGGGACGCCAGCGTCTGGTTCTCTGCGGTGCTGCGCGGCGACAATGAAACGATTACCGTCGGAGAGCGCTCCAACGTGCAGGACGGCTGCGTTCTGCACACGGATATGGGCTTTCCGCTGGAGATCGGGCGCGGCTGCACCATCGGCCACAAGGCGATCCTGCACGGCTGCACCATTGGCGACAATACGCTGGTGGGAATGGGGGCGACGGTGCTGAACGGCGCCCGCATCGGGCGCAACTGCATCATCGGTGCCAATGCGCTGATTGCCGAAGGCAAGGAGATCCCGGACAACTCGCTGGTGGTGGGAATGCCCGGACGGGTGGTGCGCCAGCTCGACGCGGCCGCGGAGGCCGGAATCGCTGGCTCCGCCGACGGCTATGTCGCCCAGTGGCGCCGCTACGCCAACGGGCTCTCGCCGGTGGCCGGAGGCTGATCGCAAAAAAAGGCCGGCCTCCGCGGAGCGGAGACCGGCCGGGCAACCCGACCCCGGGGTATGGGGGAGGGGGATGGGCCTGGTTGCCATCAGTAACGGCGCAATTTCCGTGTCGTGCCAAACTGCCTTGTCGCGGGACCTTGTCCCACCACTCAAGTCAGTTTCCGATGCTGGCCAGCGTGCTGGTCCGGCGGTCGGAGATCGCCGCCCATTGTGCCGGATGCGACACTGACTGCCGCTTCACGAAACGATAGGGCGCCGAATACCAGGGCAGGACGGCCTCGATCTGATTGTCGAGGATGATGTCCCCCTGATCCGTGCGGACCGTGAGAACGGCATGGCCCGCGTTGTTCGTGTCCTTGACGACGGTGATCAGCAATGCGCTGGCCGGCCAGCCGCGGCTCACGAGCACGCGCTTCTTCTCCAGCACGTATTCCTCGCAGTCGCCGGCCCCATCGACAGGGTAGGTCCAGTATTCCTCGACACCGAAGAGTTCGAGGTCGGTCACCGGCCGAATGCGGGCGTTCACCTCGGCATTGACGGCCAGCAATTCGTTCCACCGGGCCCGGTCAAGCTTGACGACCACCGCGTCCTTGCCATCGGGCTGGCATTCGACCGGGTTCTCCTGACAGAAGCCGATATGGCCGATGGGAGCCTTCGCGGCCGCGCCGGTTTCCATAAAGCGTCCCGTCCCAGGGTCGGCCTGCGCTGTGCTTGTTGCCAGCAGCGCCAGAGCGACCAGCGTATACTTCAGTATCTTTGTGTTCATCGTCATGTCTTCGCCCTCCCCAAGGCTGACTAGACAATGACACACGCGTTTTTATTTGCGTCTAAGGTCCGATACGGAAGTTTATTTGAAATAAATTCAGTTTATACGACAATTTATACTTAAATAGAATAAAATTGTAATGATCCCGAGCATGAGGCGGGCGAGCGCAGAACGCGCAAATCGACCCTCGCCGCCGCATCGGTGATGCGGAGGGGCGGGGCGTCAAGTGGGGGGGATGCGCGCAAATGCATCGAACCGACCGGAGGCGGCTCCGGCCGGTTCGATCTGCGCATTTACTGCGGCAGGATCAGGAAATGTGCTGTTCGAGCAGGTCGCGGTTCTGGATGTGCGCGAACTCGACGGCAATACCGTCCTCGGTGTGGCGCACGACGCGCGCACGCATCTTGCCGATGCCGATCGCGGTGCCGATCTCCGGCTTCACCTCAGTCTTGAGCGAGGCGCCCGACAGGGACACGTCGATGATGAGCGACTTGTAGCTGCGCCCGTCCGCAAGGACGATCTGGGTGACCGGGTTTTTCGGGGTGAAGCGCTCGTGGCGACGGTCTTCCGGCAGGTTGAGCACATCGCGATTGGCAAGCCATGTCAGAACGTTGGCGAGTTTGTCGCGCTTGCGCTGCGTCGCATTGATGCGGATGGCGAAGCCACCCTCGATCTCCCGCACCACCTCGCCCTCGATGCGGCCGATATGGTCGACATAGGCAACGACCCGTTCGCCGACACGTGCTGGAACCGGCGCGATCAGGGCGGCGCCGCCAGGCGACATGTCGATGATCTGGCAGGGATATTCGCGACGATCCTCGAGCATGAAGCGGCCGAGGATGTGGACAGGCACGCGGGAATGGCGCCGTCGGTCGACTTGCTTGGCGGCGTCGGCTGTCGTGTAAGTGAGTGCCGTGGCATGCGCCATGCGTCGTCGACCTTCCCTGGAGCGCACGGCTCCGGCGGCCGCGCGAACACTGCTGATCGACGTTATGACATGGCAGTTAACAGAGCGTAAGTGCTGCCCTTGCGTAAGGCGGTCGTGCCGCCCGGTTCGACGCCTGCGACAGTGGCGCAGGCGTCAGTTCTTCCCGCCCTCGATCACCATCAGGTGTTGAACCCGCCGGGCTTCCGCGAGCAACGGCAGCGGGGCGGAACTGCGGATCGCCGCCGGCTCGCGACCGAATTGCGGGACCGGGCTGGTGGCGGTTCGCGCCTGCGGCCTGAGGAAGGTGGGGCGCTCGTCCGGCCAGATCAATCTCACGCTCTTGATCGTCTGCGACAGGATCGGATGCATGCCTGCCCAATAGGGCTGCTCAAGGGCAACGCAGGCACCGAGCACCCGGCTGCAGCCTTCGCCGGGAATATGCAGCGGCAACAGCAGCATCTCCATGTCGACAGACTGTTTGCGCTCGGTGAAGCCGGCCACGCCGATCACCGCGGCTGCCGCGTCCTCGGTCACTGCCGCAAGCAGGGTGGCAAGCGCCTCGCGATCTTCGCTCGACCAGCCGCGCAGGATGTTGCGGTTCTTCAACTCCCGGCAATGCAGCGCACACAGGCGCGTCCCGGCAAGGCGGAAGCGATAGGTGTCGCGGTCGACAAGTTCCAGGATGAACGTGTCGCCAAGGACGGCGCGGATCCGGCCGGGCTCGATCTCGCCGCGGTCGGGTGCCGGGCGTTCGCCTCGAAGGCTGTCCCAGTACTCGTAGAGCCGCTGCGTCACCGGATGTTTCATGTCAAACCTCGCCCCGGAAAGGTGTCCCGCCCATTGCCTGGGCGAGGCTGCTGTCCTGTTTTCGCGCAAGGCCTGGCCGCAGAACCCGGCGCGTGTGCCGGAATGCGGTTGGCCTGCTGCTTCTGGAGGGGCGAGGAAGGAAAACTGTCCGTCTTCGGGACGGTTGTCCGCCTTGCGCCGCACCTGGGGAGAGACAAAGCAGGCCGCATGCCAACGAGTTGACCGGTTCGATTTACTTTCTGTTAAGGTTAACGAACGGTGGCAGTTGCCGTAGCGTTGGTTTGATGTGCAGAATCTACCAGTTGGTGAAAGCGAGCCTACCTGCACTGCACGTCGCCTGACTTCGTTCGCAGGAACCGGGTAAAAGCACCGGTTTCCTGCCGTTCCTTGACCGCCCGGGCCGCGCGAAAGCGTGGCGGGCGGTTTTTCTTTGGCCGAGGCGGCATGTCGCGGCTTGACGGAGGCCGGCCGGCCGGCCGATCTGGAGACGGTACAATTCCCGCCAGGCGAGAGACGATGCACGAACCAAGAGCCGAAGAGATCGACGACCAGGGCCAGCCGCCACCGCCGGAGCCGGTTTTCAACCTGCCGAGGATAGTGAGGAGTTTGGCGCTGCTGCTTATCGGCATCTATGCGGCGGATTGGTTCCTGATGCCTATGAGTTCGCGGATTGAGGTCCTGCTTGCCTATGGCTTTCTGCCGGCGCGCTATCTGCCGGATGCAGTGGAACTCTATCAGTTGCCGGGCGGCGAGGGCGCGAAGGTCTGGAGCTTCCTCACCTACGCCTTCCTGCATGGCAGTTGGGCGCATCTCTTCGTCAATGTGATGTGGATGGTGGTGTTTGGCTCGGCGGTTGCCCGGCGCTTCGGAGCCGCGCGCTTCCTGCTGCTGTCGGCCGTCTGCGCCGTCGCCGGCGCGGCGTTGCACCTGGCTTTCCATTTCGGTGAACTCGTGCCGATGATCGGAGCTTCGGCCGCGATCTCCGGCCAGATGGCAGCGGCGACACGGTTCGTCTTCGACATGGGCGGGCCGCTCGGTGCCATGCGGCGCACGGATGACCTGGCCTATCAGCGGCCGGCCTCGAACATGTTGACAACCCTGTCCAATCCCAGGGTCGCGATGTTCATGCTGGTCTGGTTCGGCCTCAACTTGCTCTTTGGCGTTGTCTCGGTGCCCATTGTCGGCGAGGGAGGCAGCATCGCCTGGGAAGCACATATCGGCGGGTTTGTTGCAGGCTTTGCCTTGTTTTCTCTCTTCGATCCGGTCCCCCGACGCAGGAATGGCGGTTAGGGCCAGGGCCTCGCAGTGTTGCCGATTGCGCCGAAACAAGGATTTGTCATGATGGGGGCGGAATCGGGGACGGGAGGGTCCCCGGCCCGCAGCCAGGACAAGCCACCGGGGAGGTCGGACATGACGGTCGCATCAATTCTCAACGAGAAGGGGCGGGATGTCGTTACGGAGCGTGCCGAGACGACGATGCGCGAGATCTGCGCCATCCTCGGGGCCAAGCGTATCGGCGCCATCGTCATCACCGACCAGAAGGGCGGGATCCGTGGGATCGTTTCCGAGCGCGATGTGGTCCGGGCGATCTCGCAGGACGGTCCCGACGCGCTCGACAAGCCGGCCTCGGCCTATATGACGGCGAAAGTCGTCACCTGCGACGCGAGCGAGACGGTGAACTCGGTGATGGCGCGGATGACCGGCGGCAGATTCCGCCATGTGCCGGTGGTGAAGGACGGCAAGCTCGCCGGCTTGATTTCCATCGGCGACGTGGTCAAGCATCGCATCGCGCAGATCGAGCGCGAGGCTGAGGACATGCGCAACTATATTGCCATGACCTGAAGGCGAGACGCGGCGCTCAGCCCCGCTCCGCCCATGGCAGTCCGGTCTTGTCCGGACCGCAGAAAGGTTAAACGGCAAGCCATGCAGGCGAACCGCTATCATCATCTCGCCTGGCATCACGGAATCGAACTGTTCGAGGCTGCCTTCAGCACGCAGACCTTCAGCCGTCATGCCCATGAAGGCTTCGCTATCGGAGCGATTGCCGAAGGGGCAGGCGGCTATGTCTGTCGCGGCGAGAGCATGGTCCTGCCAGCCGGAACCTTGTCGCTGATGAATCCGGAGGAACCGCATACCGGTCATGCGGCGGCGGAGTGCGTCCGCTACACCATGCTCTATGTCTCGGAGACGGCGGTGCGTGAGGTGCTGGGACTGCGAGTTCTGCGCGGCTTCACCGCCATCGCTCCGCGCGACCGCCAGTTGGAACTGACACAGGCGCTCGGGGCACTTGCCGCGCGGCTGAATGGCGGTCCGATGCCGGACCGGCGGCTGGCGGTGGAAGAGGCGGTTCACGAGGTTCTGGCTCGAGCCTTTACTCACTACGGGGGCGCCGAGCTTCGGGCCGCCGGGCGGGAGCCTGCCGCCGTCAGGCGGCTCAGGGAACGCATTGCCTTCGGTGTGGAGGTGGGGGAGAGCCTGTCACTGGCGGATCTTGCCGCGGAGATGAGCCTGAGCCCGTCCTATCTGGTGCGCAGCGTCGCCAGGGCGACCGGTCTCACCCCGCATGCCCATGTGCTGCGCCAGCGGGTGGATCTTGCACGGCGGCTGCTGCTGGATGGGGTCGCGGCGGCGGAGGCGGCGGTTGCCGCCGGCTTCTGCGACCAGGGCCACATGATCCGCCAGTTCCGGCGGCACTACGGCGTTACCCCGGGTGCGCTGCTCCGGCACTGACAGGTCAATTTCGTCCAATCCGCAGAGCCGCGCGCCATGGCAAGGGCTTCCCCTGACGAAAGGGGACGCCATGTCGATCAAGCCTGTCATCATCTTGTGCGAGAGCCTGCCTGTTGGGCTCAAGGCGAATTTTTCGGCCGTGTTGGGAATGAGCCTCGGCCAACTCCACCCCGACCTTGTGGGAGCCGACACGCCGACGGGTGACGGTGTCGCGCTGTCGGGTATCACCAGGGTGGCGCTGCCGGTGCTCGGCGCGCCGGAGGACGACTTGCCGCAGCTCTTTGCGGCGGCGGAGGCATTGCCGGTGCGTCTCGCCTATATGCGGGCGGCCTTCGAGGCGCGGAACTACGACGACTACCGGGCGCGGATCGCCTCGGCGCCGCTGGCCGGCCACAGGCCCCAGGCGATCCTGCTAGCAGGACCGCGCAAGGCGGTGGACCGGATCTGCGGCAGCCTTCCGCTTCTGCGCTGAGGGCGACAGGCGCGTCAGTGGCTCGCCGGTGGGCGCTTCAGTGGCCGTAGACGTCCTTGGGATCGTAGACCCGCTCCCCGCCGGAATGCTCGAGGCGTACAGTGCCGTCTTCGCCGGCAACGACCCGGCGATAGAAGCAGGAGCGGTACCCGACGTGGCAGGTGGCGCCGTTGCCGCCCACCCGCACCTTCACGACCAGGGCGTCCTGGTCGCAGTCGGTGAGGATCTCGACAACCTGCTGGACCTGGCCCGAAGTCCCGCCCTTCTTCCAGAATTCCTGGCGTGAGCGGCTCCAGTACCAGACCTCGCCGGTCTCGATGGTGCGGGCAAGCGCCTCGGCGTTCATGTAGCCGACCATCAGCACGGTCCCGTCGTCGGCATCGGTGATGACGCAGGCGATCAGCCCGTCGCCGTCAAACTTCGGCTGGAAAACCGCACCGTTTTCCAGTTCGTTCTTGTCGCCGCGTCCGGCGAAACGAAGCTCTGTCATGGGTCTTCCGTCGACGCCGGACGGCGTCTTTTTGATGTCAGCCGCGACGTGGGTCGCGAACAAGGCTCATGAAGCGGACCTGCTCGCTCGGGTCGTCGCGGAACACGCCGGTGAACTGGGTGGTGATGGTCGTCACGCCTTGCTTCTGCACGCCGCGCATGGTCATGCATTGATGCTCGGCTTCGATCATCACGGCGATGCCGCGCGGAGCGAGATGGGTGTCGATGGAATCGACGATCTGCGCCGTCAGGTTCTCCTGCGTCTGCAGGCGTTTGGCGAAGATGTCGACCACTCGGGCGATCTTCGACAGGCCGACGACACCCTCTGCCGGATAGTAGGCGACATGCGCCTCGCCGACAAAGGGAAGCATGTGATGCTCGCAATGGGAGAAGAACGGAATGCCGCGCACCAGAACGATGTCGTCATAGCCACCGACATCCTCGAAAGTACGCTGGAGGTGCTCCGCCGGGTCCTGGAAGTAGCCGGAGAAGATTTCCTCATACGCCTTGGTGACGCGCTTGGGAGTATCCAGCAGGCCCTCGCGCTCGGGGTCGTCTCCGGTCCAGGCGAGAAGCGTGCGGACGGCGGCCTCGACCTCCTCGCGGGACGGTCGGGCGCGCGTCGCCGCTGCGGCATCGTTCCGGGTCGTGACCGGCTTCAAGATGGCATCCATTGCGGGATCTCCCGATTGTATTGTATTCCGCATCCCTTACGTCGCCCCCGTGATTTCGGACCACTGGAGCCTTCCAAGGGCTCTGTCTCGGGTGGCGGAGGGGTCGCACGGTATCGTGTTTGAATTGCGACGGCGGCCTGCGGTCCGCCCCGTTTGGCCGCCACATGAGACGTGTGTGTCCATTTCTTTCCCGCGTTCCACCCTATATAAGAAATGCCAAACGGCTGTGAAGCCGGTTGATCCGGCGTCACGCCGTCTTGATGAGGCGCTCATGCTCGACGACATCTACAACTCGAAGATCCTCGAACTTGCCGGCAATATCCCCTGCCTCGGCCGTCTCGACGCACCCGATGCCTCCGCGAAGGCACACTCCAAACTGTGCGGCTCGACGGTGGTTGTCGACCTCAAAATGCAAGAAGGAGTTGTGACCGATTTCGCGCAGGACGTCAAAGCCTGCGCGCTCGGGCAAGCCTCCGCGTCGATCATGGCGCGGCACATCACGGGGGCGACGCTGGCGGAGCTGCGCGAGGCGCGCGACGCGATGCTGGCCATGCTCAAGGAGAACGGCCCACCGCCGACCGGCCGTTTCGCCGAAGCCGAGGTTCTGCTGCCGGTGCGCGATTTCAAAGCGCGTCATGCGTCCACCATGCTGGCCTTCGAGGCGGCGCTGGAGGCGGCCGAGCAGATCGAGGCGCGGCGGGCGGCCTGAGCCGTTCGGCCATGTGCTCCGGTCATCCTCCCCACGACCCTCCTTCTCGGGATCCCTCACCCGGCGAGCGCTCCCACGCCGGGGTGGTCGGACGTCCTCCTCCCGTGCCGGGGATTGCCGCACGGATAGCGCTGCTGCTGATCCGCATCTACCAACTGACGCTGTCGGCCTTTCTCGGGCGCTCCTGCCGCTACGCGCCGAGCTGTTCGGGCTACACGGCCGATGCCATTGCCTATCACGGGCTGTGGGCCGGGATCTGGATCGGGATCGCCCGTATCCAGCGATGCCGGCCTGGCGGAGGCAGCGGGTTCGACCCCATTCCCGAGACGCTGCCTGAGCATGCGCGCTGGTACCTGCCATGGCGTTACGGACGCTGGACATCACATCACATCGATCCGGCGACCCGGCTGGACTGAGTGCCGCGCTCCATCGCCATGCGAAATCCGCGCGAGCCATGCGAAAGCCGTTGAAGACGCAGGACGAATTTGGAGATAGAGGGCTTTCGGGGCATCATTGGTACAGCGCCATCGACAAACAGGCGGCGACCGGTGAGCGATCCTGAAGACTTCCCGGGAGACCCGGATTTGAACACTCCTGAAGCTGATTCCGCAGCCATGCCCGAGACGGGCCGCGAAGCCGCGCCCGAAACCGACCCGGAACCTTGGCCCGGCGGCGCCGGGACAGTGCTGCGCGCCGCCACCGCCCTTGACCTTGCGGGCCTGGTCGAGGCCGAGGAGGCCTGCTTCACGCAGGATCGGATCTCGCGGCGTTCCTTCCGCCGGTTCCTGGAGAGTTCGGGCGCCTCCTTCGTGATCGCGGAGAGCAAGGGGCGGATCATCGGCTACGCCTTGCTGCTGTTCCGATCCGGGACGGCGCTGGCGCGGCTCTATTCCTTTGCCCTGCGCAGGGAGGTGCGTGGCCGGGGATGGGGGCGTGCGCTGCTGGCGGCGGCCGAGGCCGATGCCTTCGCACGTGACCGCATCGTGTTGCGGCTGGAAGTGCGCGAGGACAACGCCACCGCCCGCGGACTTTACGCAAAAGCCGGATACCGCGTGCACGGACGGGTTGCCGACTATTACGAGGATGGCACCGCCGCGCTGCGGATGGAGAAGCTGCTGCATGACGAGGCCGCACCGCCTTCGGCCGTGGCCTACTATGCGCAGACGACCGAGTTCACCTGCGGGCCCGCCTGCCTGATGATGGCGCTCAAGCATTTCGACCCGGCGACCGACCTGAGCGAAAGGCTTGAACTGCGGCTCTGGCGGGAATCGACGACCATCTATCTCGCCTCCGGCCATGGCGGCTGCGGGCCGTTCGGTCTTGCGGTCGCGGCTGCAAACCGCGGACTTTCCGCCGAGGTGCGCCTGTCGCCGCCGGGGCATCTGTTCATCTCGTCCGTGCGCGATCCCGACAAGCAGCGGGTGATGCAGATCGTGCAGGACGACTACCGTGCCGAGGCGCGGAGGCTCGGCATTCCGGTGATGGAGGAGCAGTTGCCGGCCCGTTCGCTGGCGGAGGAGCTGCGCGCCGGCGCGCTCGCCATCGTGCTCATCTCCGAATACCGCATGCTCGGCCGGCGCGGTCCTCACTGGGTGCTGGTGCAGGGCGAGGATGCCCGCCATCTCTTCATCCACGATCCATGGCTCGGCTACGAGGGCTACGAGACGCCGCAGGATGCCTCGAACCTGCCGGTGCCGGATGCCGAATTCGACCGCATGGCCCGCTGGGGCAAGCCGCCGGTGCGCGCGCAGATCATCTTGAGAAAGGGCTGAGACCGATGGCCACATGGGTCGTTCTCGTCGACAATCCGAAGGACTTCTCCAACGCCGACACACCCCACAAGGTGATGAGCGTGCGCGACTACATGCTGCGCCCGAAGCTCTTCACCGGAACCAACCCGAACATCATCAATCTGTCGCGGTCCTTCGCCTATCAGGGCGCGGGCTACTATGCCTCGCTGCTGGCCGAGGCACGGCAGCACCGGGTGCTGCCGAATGTCGAGACGATGATCGAGCTATCACGCAAGGGGCTCTATCGCCACGCGCTGCCCGAGCTGGAGGATAGCCTCAATCGCTGCCTCGCCAAGGCGGAAGGCGTCGGCGACAAGCTGCTTGTCTGCCTCGGGCAGACCGAGATTGCGGCGCTGGAGCCTTTCGCTCGGCTGCTGTTCGACTGGTATCGCGCGCCGATATTGGAAGTGAACCTCGGCAAGGAGACCTGGCGGGCAATCACCCGCATCCGGGTGGTGCCGATCTCCGACCTCGACGCGTCGGCACGCAGCTTCCTGAACGCCAGCCTGGAGCGCTACACGCACCGCGCCTGGCGGGCCCCCAAGCAGCGCCTGCCGATGAAATACTCGCTCGCCGTGCTCGCCAATCCGAAGGAGGATCTGCCACCTTCCAGCCAGGAGTCGCTGCGCCACCTGGCCAAGGTCGCCGCGCGCCAGGGGGTGGAGATCGTGCCGATCGGCAAGGGAGACCTGGACCGGCTCGCGCAATACGACGCGCTGTTCATCCGCGAGACGACGAATATCGACAACCACACCTACCGCTTCGCCCGCCGGGCGGTGCAGGAGCGCATGCCGGTGATCGATGACCCGGTGTCGATGATCCGCTGCACCAACAAGGTCTATCTCGCCGAACTGATGGAGACGCACGGCATCCCGATCCCCAAGACCGCGGTGCTGTCCAGCGTCAAGGAGGCCATCGGGCTGGAAGCGCGTCTCGGGTCTCCGGTGGTGCTGAAAATTCCGGACGGGTCGTTCAGCCGCGGCGTGTTCCGCGTGGCCGGCGAGGCGGCGATCACCGAAAAGCTCAAGGAACTGCTGGACGACAGCGATATCATCATCGCGCAGGAATACTGCCCGACCGACTTCGACTGGCGGATCGGCGTGCTCGACGGCGAGCCGCTCTTCGCCGTGCAGTATCTGATGGCGAAGAAGCACTGGCAGATCGTCAAGCACGAGGATGGCAAGCAGGCGAAGGAGGGCAGCTTCCGCTCCATCTCGCTCGCCGAGACGCCGCCGGCGGTGGTGGAGACCGCCATACGCGCCGCCCGCCTGATCGGCGACGGACTCTATGGCGTCGACCTGAAGTCGTTCGGCGACCGGGTCGTCGTCATCGAGGTCAACGACAATCCCAACCTCGATCACGGGGTGGAGGACTCGATGGAGAAGGACGCGGTCTGGGAGCGGCTGGTGCGCTGGTTCGTCCGCCGGATCGAGGCGCGGTAGCAGCCTTGGCGCCCTGACTGTTCCGCAGGTTGCCCCTTTCGCCCAAATCACCTAAATGGAGCGCGGTTCGCGCTGCGCATTTTGCACGCGCGGCCGACCATCAACGCTTACCTGCCCTGTTTGCAGGAGTGAGCCGGAGACAGACATGATCCATCTGACCTTCCCCGACAATTCGGTTCGCGACTTTGCGCCTGGCGTGACCGGCGCGGAGATCGCTGCCGGCATTTCCAAGTCGCTCGCCAAGAAGGCCGTCGCGGTGACGCTCGACGGCGAACTTGCCGACCTGTCGCTGCCGATCGAGCGCGACGCCCGGCTGGAGATCGTCACCCGCGAAGATCCGCGGGCGCTGGAACTGATCCGCCACGACGCCGCCCATGTGATGGCCGAGGCGGTGCAGGAACTGTGGCCGGGGACGCAGGTGACCATCGGTCCGGTGATCGAGAACGGCTTCTACTACGACTTCAAGCGCGACGAGCCCTTCACCCCCGACGATCTGCCGGTCATCGAGAAGAAGATGCGCGAGATCATCCAGCGGGGCGATGCATTCACCCGCGAGGTGTGGTCGCGCGACGAGGCGAAGCGCCATTTTCTGGCGAAGGGCGAGACCTACAAGGTCGAACTGGTGGATGCGATTCCGGCCGACCAGGACGTGAAGATCTATCGCCAGGGCGACTGGCTCGACCTGTGCCGGGGGCCGCACATGGCCTCGACCCGTCAGGTGGGCGATGCCTTCAAGCTGATGAAGGTGGCCGGCGCCTATTGGCGCGGCGACAGCAACAAAGAGATGCTGACCCGCATCTACGGCACTGCCTGGGCGAACGAGGCCGAGCTCAAGGCCTATCTCCACATGCTGGAGGAGGCGGAGAAGCGCGACCACCGCAAGCTCGGCCGGGAGATGGATCTGTTCCACTTCCAGGAAGAGGGGCCGGGCGTCGTGTTCTGGCATGCCAAGGGCTGGAGCCTGTTCCAGAGTCTCGTCGCCTATATGCGCCGGCGCCTCGACGAGGACTATGACGAGGTCAACGCTCCGCAGATCCTCGATACCTCGCTGTGGGAGACCTCCGGTCACTGGGGCTGGTACAAGGAGAACATGTTCTCCGTGCAGTGCGCCGACCCGGAGGCGGAGGACACGCGCCTCTTCGCGCTGAAGCCGATGAACTGCCCGGGGCATGTGCAGATCTTCAAGCACGGGCTGAAGAGCTATCGCGATCTGCCGTTGCGGCTGGCGGAGTTCGGCGCGGTGCACCGCTACGAGCCTTCGGGCGCCATGCACGGGTTGATGCGCGTGCGAGGCTTCACCCAGGACGACGCCCATATCTTCTGCACCGAGGAGCGGATGGCGGCGGAGTGCCTGAAGATCAACGACCTGATCCTCTCGGTCTACGAGGACTTCGGCTTCAACGAGATCGTCGTGAAGCTGTCGACCCGGCCGGAAAAGCGCGTCGGCTCGGACGAGCTGTGGGACCATGCCGAAGAGGTGATGACCCGGGTGCTCAAGCAGATCGAGGAGCAGTCCGGCGGGCGCATCAAGACCGGCATTCTGCCGGGCGAAGGCGCGTTCTACGGCCCGAAGTTCGAATACACGCTCAAGGACGCCATCGGCCGGGATTGGCAGTGCGGCACCACCCAGGTGGACTTCAACCTGCCGGAGCGCTTCGGCGCCTTCTATGTCGATCGGGACGGCGAGAAGAAGACCCCGGTGATGATCCATCGCGCCATCTGCGGTTCGATGGAGCGCTTCCTCGGCATCCTGATCGAGAACTTCGCGGGCCATTTCCCGCTGTGGCTGGCACCGCAGCAGGTGGTCGTCACCACCATCACCTCGGAGGCCGACGACTATGCAAGCGAGGTGCAGGCGGCGATGAGGAAGGCCGGTCTGCGGGCTGAGCTCGACCTGCGCAACGAGAAGATCAACTACAAGGTCCGCGAGCATTCGCTGGCCAAGGTGCCGGTCATCGTCGTGTGCGGCAAGCGCGAGGCGGAAGAGCGCACCGTCAACATTCGCCGCCTCGGCTCCCAGCAGCAGTCAGTCACCGGCCTCGACGCGGCGATCGCCGCGCTTGTCGAGGAAGCGGTGGCACCGGACCTGCGGCGCAGCTAAGGCCGACGCATGCCGCTGTGAACAAAGGGCCGGCCGGGATCTCCCGGTCGGCCCTTTTTGCCGGGGAGCGGCCGGGAGTGTCGCGATCCTGTCACGCAAGGCGGGCTAGATCACAGGTTAATTCGCACAGGCATGAATGAATTCAGGGGCCGGGGGTGAGGGAAACGGAACTCAGCTACGCCAACGAGGCGCATTCCTGGGGCAAGCGCACGCTGATCCGCGGGATCGAGACGCTCTCGGGACGCAATTATCTGCTTGGCTACTATCGCTACTGGCGCGATGCCATCGCCGCCACGTCGGCCACCAAATGGAGCGACCTGCTGGCGCTGATCGGCGTCGATGTGGTGGTGGAGGAGGGAAGCTGGCCGCCGGAAAACCTGCCGGAGGGACCGCTGGTGATGATCGCCAATCACCCCTATGGCCTCGGCGACGGGCTCGCGATCCTGTCCCTGGCCGAGCGGCTGGGGCGTCCCTATCGCATTCTCATCAATAACGAACTCCTGAAGGCGCCGGAGATCCGGCCCTATGCGCTGCCGGTCGACTTCGAGGAAACCGCGGAGGCGCTCAGGACCAACATGCGCACCCGCAAGGAGGCGCTGCGCCTGCTTGCCGAAGGCGTCACGATCGTGGTGTTTCCCGGAGGCGGGGTCGCGACGGCGCAGCGCCCCTTCGGGCGTGCGCGGGAGCTGCCGTGGAAGACCTTCACGGCCAAGATGATCCGCGCGGCCCGCGCGACGGTCATCCCGCTTTATTTCGACGGCCAGAATTCGCCGCTCTTCCACCTTGTCTCGCGCGTCTCTCTGACACTGCGGCTGTCGATGTACATTCGGGAGTTCCGACGGATCATGGGCTGCGACCTGCCGGTGCGCGTCGGCGCACCGATCGCATATGAGGAACTGGAGGCCTTCGGCGATCAGAAGGCGATGACCGAGCATCTGCTGGCCCGCGTCGTCGCGATGGCGCCGAGTGTCCCGCGCCCGCGGGTCAGGCGGGATCGTCGCCGGCTGCGTCGGATCACTGCTTGAGCAGAGAACTCGTCAGGACTTCGACCTCGCCATGGGCGGCGGTCTTTACCTCGAACTCGCGCGAGTACAGCTTGTCCTCGTTGCGGGCGATTACCTGATACTCGCCCGAGGCCAGGACGAAGGCCGGGAAGGCGCCGGTTCCTTCCACCACCGTGTCGCCACCCGGCGTCAGCACAGACCAGTTGGTGTTGGCGATGGCCTCGCCGCCCGGCTGGTTGACCAGCTTCAGGGTGACACGCGCCGCATTGTGGAAGACGGTCGCCTCGGTCAGCTTGCCGGGCTCGACGCGGATGTCGGCGCGCACGGTGGCGTTCACCGCGCCGTAGCGGCTGACGATGTGATAGGTGTCGGCATTCAGCCGTACGATGTCTCCAGGCTTGATGTTGCTGGCGACAACCTTGCGCTCGCCGCGGCTGTTGTATTCCCGCTCATAGATGTCGAACACCAGTCGGCCGGTGCGGATCGGCTGGTTGCCGGAGAACTGGGCGTCGAGCTTGATGCCGCCGGCATTCAGCACCACCGTCTGGCTGGTGAGGCCGTTGCGCACGGAGATGCGGCTGGTGCGGCCGGCATAGCCATAAGCGGTGTGGACGAAATACTCGCCGGGCGGCAGGCGGAAATCGGCATCGCCGCCCCTGGCGGTTGCGACGAGTTCCAGCCGGCCGTTCTGGTTCAATGCCGGCCGATAGACTCGCCACGTCACGCCCTGGGTCAGGGCCGGTCCGTCGTCGGACAGGCGGGCGACCATGTAGACGGGCGATTCGGTGCCCTGGTCGGGCATACCGGCATCGGGAGTGATCGCCGGGGCATAGGGGACGACGGGGGTGGAGGATCCGGGGACGGCGTTGCCGCCGAGCAGGTCGCCAAGTACGGGAGGGGCCGCATCTGCCTGAGGGGCATTGAGGTTGTCGGGTTTGACCGGCGGTGCCAGGACCTCCTCTGCCCGAAGCGGGGAGAGTGTCACTCCGATGAGGCAAAGCGCGATTGCGAAAACCCTGATCACCTGCATCTGCCGGATGCCTGCCCCTGTCATGAACCCAAACCGATCGGAAAAATTTCCCTCTGCGGGTTCCACTCCAAAACTGGGGCAATTTCAAGTCATCTGTCGCGGGAGGCTCTGGCCTGATTGACAGGCGCGAAAACCCGACTAGGTCATGGAAGCGAGCGCGCCTTGCGTGCACCTTCCATCCCCTGCCGTCCTTTGCGGACGGCGCTGACCCAAAGGCTGACGATGACGACGGAGCAATCCGACACCCTGCGCCTGCTGCTGACACGGCGCTCGCACCCCGCCATGACCCTGGTCGAGCCTGCGCCGGACGGTGACGTCTTGCGGTCGATCCTGCAGGCGGCCTCTCGCGTGCCGGATCATGGCAAGCTGGTGCCCTGGCGCTTCATCCTGATCCGGGGAGACGCGCGTGCCGAGCTCGGCCGGCGGCTGCTGCCGCTTGCGGAAGCGCGCGAGGGCGAGCTTTCGGCAGAACGGCGCGACCAGGAGCTGACCCGCTTCACCCGGGCGCCGCTGGTGGTCGCGGTGATCAGCCGCGCTGCCGTTCATCCCAAGATCCCGGTCTGGGAGCAGCAATTGTGCGTCGGCGCCGTGTGCATGAACCTGGTGCTGGCGGCGCATGCCAGCGGCTTTGCCGCGCAGTGGCTGACCGAGTGGATGGCTTTCGATGATGAGGTCTCCGCCATGCTCGGCCTTGCCGAGACGGAACGGGTCGCCGGCTTCATCCACCTTGGCACCCCCTCGCAGCCGCCGAGCGAACGGCCGCGACCGGATCTCGACGACCTGATCAGTGAATGGAGTGCGGCATGAGCATGTACAGCTATGAGGTGGCCAAGGGGCATGGCCTGCCGCACAACCCGTTCAAGGCGCTGGTGGCACCGCGGCCGATCGGCTGGATTTCCAGCCGGGCGGCGGACGGATCGCTGAACCTTGCGCCCTACAGCTTTTTCAACGCGGTCTGCGATACGCCGCCGATCGTGATGTTCTCGTCCTCCGGCTACAAGGACACGGTGGCCAACATCGACGAGACCGGCGAGTTTGTGTTCAATCTTGCCACCGAAGACCTGAAGGACGCGATGAACACGTCATCGGCACCGTTCGACAGGGGCGTGTCGGAGTTCGGCAAGGCTGGACTGACGCCGCAGGACTCGCTGCTTGTCGATGCTCCGCGCGTCGCCGAGGCGAAAGTGGCGCTCGAATGCAAGCACTTGCAGACGATCCGCCTGACCGCTCATGACGGCACGCCGACAAACAACTGGATGGTGCTCGGCGAGGTCGTCGCGGTGCATATCGACGAGGCGATGCTGGTCGACGGCCTGTTCGACGTGACCAGGGCGCGGCCGCTCTCGCGCCTCGGCTACATGGACTATGCGGTGGTCGACAGCGTGTTCCAGATGCGTCGGCCCAAGGCCTGAGCCTCCGCCGCCACAGCGATTGGAGAGTCGGCCGGAGGGGATGCGCCCTCCGGCCTTTTTCGTCTTCAGTCCCCTGCCGTGCTGCCCGCGCGGGCCAGGATCTTTTCAGCCCGCCGCAGGTGCGGCCGGTCGAGCATTTCGCCGTCGAGGCCGACGACGCCGGGATTGCCGGCGGCGGCGAAAGCCTCGAAGATCCGTCTGGCCTTGGCGATCTCGTCAGGCGAGGGGGTGAAGACCTCGTTGATCACCGGCACCTGGGCGGGATGGATCGCCATCTTGCCGGTGAAGCCGTCGTTCAGGGCTTCCAGGGCCTCGGCGCGCAGGCCGTCCATGTCGCGGAAATTGGTGAAGACGGTATCCACCGGAGCGACATCCGCCGCCACGGCGCCAAACAGGCAGAGGTTGCGGGCGAGCCAGAAGGGGCCGGAATAGCGCCCGTCCGCCGTCCTGTTGCCGAGCGAACCGAGATCGGCCGAAAGATCTTCAGCGCCCCAGGTCAGGCCGGCAAGGCGCGGACTCGCTCCCGCATAGGTGCCAAGATTGAAGACGGAGGCGGCGGTCTCCGTGGCAACCACGATGATGCGGGTGGCGCCGTCGGCAAGCCCGTGCTCCGCTTCATGGACGGCAAGCTTGGCGCAAAGGTGCTGCACATCCATGCCGGAGATCGACTTGGGCAGCATGATTCCATCGGGTGCCGCGCGCATCACCGCGTCGAGATCCGCGTCGGTCTCGCCGGTGTCGAGCGCGTTGACGCGGACATAGAGGCGCGGGCGCCCGGCGTGCTGGCCCGCCGCGCCAAGGAAGGCAGCCGCGGTTTCGCGCGCCCTCGGCTTGGCATCAATGGCGACGGAATCCTCCAGGTCGACCAGGAGCACGTCGGCGCCGCATGTCAGCGACTTCTCCAGCTTGCGCTCGCTGTCGCCGGGAACGAAGAGGAGGGACCGCATGTCCTCACCCCTTCTTCTTCATGAAGGCCTGCCGCCGGCAACTGGCAACGAGCACGTCGTTCTGGTTGAAGGCCTTATGTTCGAATTCGACGATGCCGGCGTCCGGACGCGACTTCGATTCGCGCTTGGCGACGACTTCCGTGGTGCAGTGGATGCTGTCGCCCTGGAACAGGGGATGGGGGAAGCGGACATCGGTCATGCCGAGATTGCCGATGGTCGTGCCGACCGTCGTATCATTGACGGAGATGCCGATCATCAGTCCGAGCGTAAAGAGGCTGTTCATGAGCGGCTGGCCCCACTCCGTCTGCGTCTCGCAGAAATGTCTGTCGATATGCAGCGGCTGGGGATTGAGAGTCATGTTGGAGAACAGCATGTTGTCCATCTCGGTCACCGTGCGGGTCAGCGAATGCGTGAAGATGTGACCGACAGTGAAGTCCTCGTAATACAGCCCCGGCATGGTTTCCTCCCTTTAGGCCGGCCGGCGTAACCGCCGGCAGATCCGCTATTCCGACGAATCAAGCTCCCGGATTAAAGACACAAAGTGCAATTCGCAACGGGCGTTAGCGGATGTTAACCATCCGTTAACCAAATGGTCGCGACTCTTAATCAAATCCTAAGACATCCGTGACGCAGGAGAGCGGAGCATGAAAGTCGGCGAACCGATCTCGATCGCGTCGAGGATCGAGCAGGCGTTCCAGTCGGCCAGCACGACGACCGGCACCTCCTTCGAGTATCTGGTGAAGACGGCGAAGCGGGAATCCAACTTCGTCGAGACGGCGCGGGCGCGCACATCCAGCGCGACCGGCCTCTTCCAGTTCATCGAAAGCACCTGGCTGGAAACGGTCAAGGAGGCGGGCGGGCGCCATGGCCTTGGCCAATATGCCGACCAGATCGAGCGAACGGCCAGCGGCAAGTACCGGGTGGCCGATCCGGCGATGCGCGAGAAGATTCTCAACCTGCGCAACGACGCGCATATCTCCTCGATGATGGCGGGCGAACTGACCCAGAAGAACGCCGCCTATCTGAGCGAGAAGCTCGGCCGGGCGCCGAGCGAGGGCGAACTCTACATCGCGCATTTCCTGGGCGCGGGCGGTGCACACAAGCTGATCTCGCTGGCCCAGAGCCAACCGGATCTCGCCGCCGACCGGGTGTTCGCGCGCCAGGCGAAGGCCAACAAGCCGATCTTCTACGACCGAAGCGGCGCGCGCAGCGTGTCCGAGGTCTATGCCAACCTGGTCTCCAAGCACGGCGGGCCGATGCCGGCCCTGCCGGGCGCGCGCGGCACCATGGTCGCCAGCCTGCCGGAAGCCAAGCCCGCAGGGGCGACGGAGCTTGCCTATGCTCCCGCGCAAGGAACGGACAGGTCCGGCGCGGACGGCAATCCGACCAGTCGGGTGCTGACGGCGTGGTCGGCGACCGACGACATTTCCTCGCCGTTCCATGCGCTGTTCCGCAATGGCATGGAGGCCCGCCGGGTGTCGTTCGACTCGCGCTTTACCTCCGCCTTTGCTGCCCAGGAAGCGGGGCAGGCCGAAGCGTTGGAGCGGGCCGCGGCCCGTCTGGAAATGGCCTCCGCCAGCGACGCTTATGCCGAGCGCCGATCCCGGATCCTGACCGAGGCAGGTGCACAGAGGACGGCAAGTCTGGTTCGCAGCCAGCCGATGGACCTGACCGGCTTCCTCAACTACAGGCCAGCCTTCTCGCAGAAGGAGCTTCTGCCACCGGTATGAACTGCCGGCAGCGGTGAAGCCATGGGCGGCGTGCGGTCCTGATCGGTCGCGCGCCTTTATGCGTTTCCGTCTGCTGCCGATCATGGTGAACGAAGGTTTTATGGTGAACGAAGCTTTAAGCGTTTTGGCCCCAGACTGGTGACCTGCGCTGCGATACGCGGCGCGACCCAGGGGACTACGCATCATGATCGTGCATCAGTTTCTGCGTTGGATGGCAGATGCGCCGGTGGCCCGGCGGGCGGAAGCGACAAGCGCGCTGGCGCGGGCCTATCTTCACTCACAGATGACCTCGGAAGACCGCGACGCGGCCGAGGCGGCGATGATCATCCTGCTCGACGATCCGGCGGTGCAGGTGCGGCGGGCATTGGCCGAGGCGCTGTCGCGCAGCGAGCAGGCTCCCCGCGAAGTGGTGCTGGCGCTGGCGAGTGATCTGCCGGAGGTCGCCCTGCCCATTCTGGAGCGGTCGCCGGTGCTGCTCGACGCGGAACTGGTCGATGCCATCGGCGGGGTTTTCGACCCTCTGCCGGCGGCAGTCGCGCGCCGTTTCCATCTGTCGGCGCAGGTGGCCGCCGCGATTGCCGAGGTCGGCTCGCTGCAGGCGTGTCAGGCGCTGGCCGAGAACGAAACGGCCGAGATCCCTCGCTTCAGCCTGGTGCGGCTGGCGGAGCGGCACGGCAAGGACGCGGTTCTGCGCGAGGCGCTGATGGCCCGTCCCGGCATTCCCATCGAGATCCGCCAGATGCTGTTGAAACAGGTGGGCGACCTCTTGAGCGATCACCCTCTGGTTCGCAGGGGGTTGAAGGAGGAGCGTGCCCGGACCGTGGTCGCGGAGGCGCGGGAACGCGCGACCGTGACGCTGGCGAGCCAGGCCGGTCCGCAGGACACCGAGGCCCTGGTCGGACATTTGCTGGAAACGGGACAGTTGACCGCCGGGCTGCTCTTGCGAGCGCTCTGCACGGGCAACATACGTCTTTTCAATGCGGCGCTGGTGCGCCTGTCCGGCATGGGCGCGGAACGCGTGCAAACGGTGCTGGAGACCGGCCGCGGGCTGGCGGTCCGGGCTCTGCTTGCGCGGGCGGGCCTGCCTGCACGCACTCATCCGCTGATCCAGGTTGCTGTCGGCGTGTGGCGGGATCTTGCCCGCGAAATCTCCCCGGATCTCGTCATCCCGTCGAACCCGGCCGTTGCACGGCTGATGATTGCCGAGGTTCTGGAGCGCTACCAGTCGCAGGATGGGGTGGAGGCCGACGACCTCGTGGTGATGCTGCGCCGCTTTTCCTCGGAGATCGCCCGCGAGGCCGCCCGCGCCTTCGTCGACCGCACGCTGGCTGCGGCCTGAGAGAGCGGCCGCAGGCGGGCCTGCAATCGCGGCAAGCGTCAGTCTTCCTCGCCGTCGCCGTGCCGGGCGAGATAGTCGGAGGTCACGTCGGCGAGCCGCTCGACCAGCGCTCGGGCCGTTGCATTGTCCTCTTGCTGGCCGATCTCGGCGATCATGGCGCGGATCGCGTCCACATGCTGCGCGACGAGCGTGAGCGGGATCTTCTCCGCCTCGAGATGTTCCATCAGGTGGCACAGGTTTCCGGCGACCGCTCCGACAAGGGGATAGCCAAAGGTACTCGCCTGGCCCTTGATGTCGTGGGAGGCGCGAAACAGGGTGTCGCGGCGTTCCGGATCGTTGATCCCGTTCTTCTGGATGTCGGCCCAGGCCTCCGCCAGCGTCTCCACTTCATCGGCCATCCAGGTGTCGAAATCCTGAGACAGGCGCTCAAGGGCGGCCTCGGCCGACTTGATCGGATCGAAGCGCGCGGCTTCGCGCTCGCTCAGGACGCGAACCTTGGCGCGCAAGTCGCGCGGCGGCTTGACGAGTTCGTAGCCATCATTCTGCTTGCTCGGGTCGCTGCTCATAATCTTCTTTCGCTCCCGCTGCAGGCCCTGGCCCGCGTCCTCGTCGACAGGGTCTTGCCGCACAGGCTGCCGCGGACTTGCGGCTTTATCCGGTTTTCGATTCCTTGGTCGCCCGCGAAGGCTGACTTTGCGGGAGTTCCGCAGGGTCGTCCAGAGTGTATCCGTCTTCCGCCGGACGTCCGCGGCGTTCGCCTCCCTGGAAACTCGGGTTCTGGAACCGCCGCCGGTCCGGTCCGAAGAAGCCCTTCGTCCGGACGAAGTCCCGCTGATTAAGGATGCAGTTCGCGATCCGCAGATAGAGGCCGCGTGCCGACACCGGCTTGCACATCACCTCGGTCACGCCGCTGTCGCGGGCCT
This sequence comes from Stappia sp. P2PMeth1, assembly GCF_900185735.1. Classification (NCBI taxonomy): domain Bacteria; kingdom Pseudomonadati; phylum Pseudomonadota; class Alphaproteobacteria; order Hyphomicrobiales; family Stappiaceae; genus Stappia; species Stappia sp. P2PMeth1. The sequence goes on from NZ_FYAW01000008.1 coordinate 92,455, forward strand.
GGATGACACGACGCTTCTGCGTATGGGCGGTGATCGCGATGATGGGGACGAAACAGCCGGGCGCTTGCGAGGCACGGATGCGGCGCGTGAGCTCGTTTCCGTCGACCAGCGGCATGAGCCAGTCGAGAATGACGACGTCGGGGTCGTTGCGGGAAATCTCCTCCAGCGCGGCCGCACCGTCTTCGGCCTCGTAGATCGCCTTCACGCCGAAGCCAGCCACCATCGCCCGCAGGATCCGGCGCATGTTGGTGTTGTCGTCGACGATCAGGACCCGGATCCGGCCGAGGTCGAGATGAGGCAGTTGCATTGCCGTTTCGGTCCAGCGTGAAGTCCATCTCGGAACGTTCGAAAGATTGCACGCAGAACTTAATTATTCGCGAAACAAGGTGTGCTTGCGACCGCGTCAGTAGCGGAACATTTCCGACAGGATACGCTCGTCCCAATTATGGTCGGCATCGAACAGGGCGAGACTGGACGAGGACTTCTCCTCGCGCACGCGGACCTCGATGACGTTGCGGATCTCGGTGTAGTCGGCCGCGGCGCTGACGGGGCGCTTGGCCGCTTCCAGCACGCTGATCCGGACATTTACATAATTCGGGAGGAGTGCCCCGCGCCAACGCCGGGGGCGGAAAGCGCTGATGGGCGTCAGGGCCAGCAACTGCGCGTCGATGGGCAGGATCGGGCCATGCGCCGACAGGTTGTAGGCAGTGCTTCCGGCTGGCGTTGCGACCAGAACGCCGTCGCATACGAGCTCTTCCATGCGCACGCGGTCATCGACCGAAATGCGGAGCTTGGCGGCCTGATGGGTCTGGCGGAGCAGGGAGACCTCGTTGATCGCCAGAGCGGAATGAATGTGGCCAAAGGCGTCGGTGGCTTCCATCACCAGCGGATGGATCCGGCTGACCACCGCGCGGGCGATCCGCTCCGGCAGGTCGTCGTCGCCATATTCGTTCATCAGGAAGCCGACAGAGCCGCGATTGAGTCCGTAGATCGGTTTTCCGGTGTTCATGAAGCGGTGAAGGGTCTGCAACATCAAGCCGTCACCGCCAAGCGCGACGATGACGTCGGCCTGCTTGGGGTCATGTGCGCCATAGCGACGCTGGAGCTGATCGCGGGCACGCTCCGCCTCATCGGTCTCACTTGAGACGAAGGCAAGTTTTTCGATAGTCTGCGGCAGGCGATCCATGCTCATCACGTAGCACGGGCCGGCGATTTTGGGGACCCGTCTTTTGATGCAGGGCGAAATGGATATCCGGTTGATCTACGCGACTTTTCCCGACACCGACACGGCCCGCGCGGCGGCCCGGAAGCTGGTCGGCGAGGGGCTGGCGGCCTGCGTCAACATGTGGCCGGGCATGACCTCCGTCTATCGCTGGCAGGGGACGCTGGAGGAAGGCCAGGAGGTGGTGTTCCTGGCCAAGACGACGCGGTCGCGGGCACGCGAGGCCATCGAGGCGGTCGTGCAGGCGCATCCCTATGACGAGCCGGCGGTGATGCTGTTGCCCGTGGAAGGAGGCAGCGCGTCTTTCCTTGAATGGATCCGCAGGGAGACGGGCAGCGAGGAGTTTGACGGCACCTGACTGGGCGACCGCCTTGCGTCAGGAGCCTCCGGCGGGTATCGGCGCGATCGCTTTCAGATAGGCGCCAACGGCCGCACGGTCCTCCGCCGGGAGCCTTGCCCAGTTCGACTGAACCGAGGCCATGCTGCCGCCGACGCTGTCGAAGTCCGGGGTGAAGCCGCTTTCCAGATAATAGGCGATATCGGCTGCCGACCACGACCCGATCCCCTGCTGCGAGGGGGTGATGTTGGGGATGCTTCCTTCGCCGTCCGGGTTGGGGCCACCGGCCATCCAGCGGGCCGTGTCGAGCCCGCCGAGGACATTGCGGGGCGTGTGACATTCGGCACAATGGCCGGCGCCGGTCACGAGGTAAGCACCGCGTTCCGCCTCCGCTCCGGCATCGGCTGCGAGCGCCGGGGCTTTCGTGTCGAGGAACAGCAGTTTCCACATTCCGAGCGCACTGCGCCAGGAGAAGGGGAAGGCCAGATCGTGGTCCGCTACCTGGTTGTCCGAGGCCGGCAGCGTGTCGAGATAGGCCTTCATGTCGATGAGGTCCTCCGCCTTCATGTTGCGGTAGGAGCCATAGGGAAAGGCCGGGTAGTAGTGCAGGCCCTGCGGCGAGGTGCCGTGGATCATCGCGTTCAGGAAGTCGGTGACGGACCAGCCGCCGATGCCGGCTTCCGAGGGCGAGATGTTGGGCACGCGGAACAGGCCGAAGGGCGTGTTCAACTCCACGCCTCCGGCCAGCACCAGCTTGTCGTCACCGCTCGCGCCGGGCGCGGCGTGGCAGGACGCGCAGCCGCCGGCCCAGAACATCCGCTCGCCATTGACGAGATCCGGCTGGTGCGCGGGAACGGCGGCGGAATCGACCCGCTCGGGCCGGGTGAGATACAGGCCACCGGCGATCAGCAGCAGGAACACGCCGAGGAGGCGGCGGAAGGTGCGGCGGGTCATGGGCTGCTCCGGAACATGTCATGCAAATGGCTGCCGGCCGGCAGAACCGATCCGCGCGCGGAACGGGGGCTCCAGCGCGCGAACCGGCATATTCAAGGCCCTTGTTAGATCAGTTCTTCTTGACGCGGTAGGGCTCGTGGCAGGCGCGGCAGTTCTGGGCGACCGCTCCGAACGCGGGCTTCAGCGCATCGAGGCTCTCGCCGGCCGCCGGGATCGCGGCCATCGCGGCTGTCTGCATGTCGAGAGCGATCTTCTCGAAGCCGGCACGGTCTTCCCAGATCTTCGGCCCGGCCTCGCTGGTCGGCGAATCGGCGCCTTCCGGAAACTGGGTGATGAAGCCGGCCGGTGTGACGAAAAGGACCCGCATCGCCAGGCTTGCGAGTTCCGGATCATAGGGCATCTCGCCCTTGACCATCTTGCCGAGCACGCCGGTGGCGGCACCGACGGACTTCATCATGGTCTGGCGGATCTCGATGGGATCGGCCGCGGCAAGCGACGTGGTTGCCAACAGCGGCACGAGAACGGCTGCCATGCGAAGGCAGGACTTGAACATGTCGTGATCTCCCTCAGGGTACGGCGCAACGTGCCGCCCGCCGGAAGTGTCGGCGCTTTCCCGCTGGCATCTCAAGATGTCTGATTTCACGAAGACGTGACATTCGCGGTCCTGACTCTAGCTCCCGTCAGCTTGCGGACAAGCTGCTCAGGTGGCCGGCGGCACGATCGGGACCGATGGTCGCTGCTCGGATCAGCATGTCGAAATGGCGGGTGAGGGCACGGATGTGCTCGACGGAGTTCACCACCAGATACAGGGAGCCGAGATAGAGGGCGGCGCGCTGCGGACCGAACACGGTATAGGGCGGCGAGAAGCGGCTGCGCGCGTCATAGAGGAACAGGCGGAAGGTCGGGTAGAGTTCTTCGGTGAGCCGGGCCATGTGGCGCAACTGGTCGCGACGGTCGGAGTCCGCCAAGCCGCTCCAGATGCCGCTGCCCCGGGCGAGCTGCTCAAGTGTCTGCAGCGGCATGCAGACCTCCATGTCGGTTTCCGGTCGGCGCGTATAGGCGAGGAGGCGGCGGCCCTGATCGGCCTTTGCCGCGGCTTTGGCGGTTTCGGGCGAGCCGAATTCGTATGCCAGAACGGCTTCTGTCCGCAGCAGGTCGGGAATGGTGCCGGGAACGTAGCGGATCTTGTAGCCGACCGCCTGCTGGTGCCAGGTCGCCAGCAAAGTCTCGCCTCGGCCGTTGTCCGTCTGTTCGATCTCGAGCGCTGGGGCGATGGCGGCGGCGTCGGAGGCGCTCTGGGTCAGCCCCAGCAGCCAGTCGGTGGTGACGCCCTCCGAACGGGCGATGTCGCACAGGGCTTCGGCGCGCGGCATTCGCGTGGACGCGGCATCGAGGAAATGGCTGAGCGCCGACCGGTCGAGGCCGACCCTGCCGGCGAAACGGCTGGGAGGTTCGCCGCGCCGGGCCATGAGCAGGCCTAGCCTTTCGCGGAAGACGGCTGCGAGTTCGCGCTTGTCGGTGCCCTTCATCGGCGGATCGTCCTCCCGGAAAATACAGAGAGTTATGTGTCTTCACACCACATGTGTGAAAGTACGCCTCATTCTCTATTTCATGATGAAATCACATTTATCGTTGGATAACGACACATTGTTCCGCGCCTGCAGTTCGCCACTGTCGGGAGCATGACCCAATTCGAGACCCTGCTGAACATCCCCTTTTCCCTGGAGACGCCGATACGCGAGGACCATGGGGACGCCGCCTGCTCTGGAGGCGTCGCTTCGGACGGGGTGGCGGACCATGAGGCGCTCGACTTCGCGGACCCGTTGCTGGTGTCGCGCGCCGTTCTGGAATGGCCGACGCTGGCGCTTGTCGGCGGTGTTCATGCCGCCTTCGCAGGACTTGTCGTTGCGGCTTCGGCTTCGGCAGGGAGCGGCTGGGAGCTGCTCTTCTGGCTTTGCCTGGTGCCGGTGATCACGCTGCACTCATCGCTGCAGCACGAATTGCTGCATGGGCATCCCTTCCGCGCTCCGCGTCTGAACGCCCTGCTCGCCGGATTGCCGCTCGGTCTCTTCGTTCCCTATTGGCGGTTTCGGGCGCTGCATATCGCCCATCACGACGATCCGCGCCTGACCGACCCTTACGAGGATCCCGAGAGCTGGTATCTGCACCCGCGCGACTGGCATGCCGCCGGACGTCTGCGGCGCGCCGTGTTGGCCTTCAACAACACGCTGCTGGGACGGATGTTGATTGGGCCGGCCATCGGCATGACGGGCTTTCTGATCGCCGATTGGCGGCTGGCGCGCAAGGGGCGGGGCGACGTGCTGCGAGCCTGGGGCGAGCATCTGGTGCTCGTTGGCATATTGCTGGCGCTGCTGCGGCTGCTGCCCGGCTTTTCGCTGCCGGTCTATATTGCCGCCTGTTATGGCGCGTGGTCGCTGCTATGCGTGCGCACGTTCCTGGAACACCAGGCGGAGGAGGCGGTCGGACACCGGACGGTGATCATCGAGGACCGGGGGCCGCTTGCCTTCCTGTTCCTCTTCAATTCGCTGCATGCGGTGCATCACCGCTTCCCGGCGGCGCCCTGGTACAGGCTGCCGGGGCTCTATCGCCGTCACCGCGCGGCGTTTCGCGCTGGCAATGGCGGCTATGTCTATCGCTCCTATCTGGAGATCGCCCGGCGCCATGCCTTCCGTGCCAAGGAGCCGGTGGAGCATCCGGTCCTGGCGCGGCGGCTGGAGAGCGGGGGGTAGACAAGCGCGAAAAGGGGGTGGGTGCCGCCTCAGACCGAGAATTCGGAAATGCCGCCATGGGCGGCGGACCACTTCAGCGGCTCGTTGAGGAAGGATTCGACGGAGGCCAGGGTCTTCTCGTCGAAATGGTTCTCGTCGCGAGCAACCGCGAGCACGTCGCGCCAGGTGGCGAGATAGTGCAGCGTCAGGCCGTTGCGGGCCATCGCTTCGTGGGTCTGCGGAAAGATGTCGTAGAAGAACAGAACGATGGCGTGGTCGACCTGGGCGCCGGCCTTGCGCAGCGCCTCGGCGAAACGGACCTTGCTGCCGCCGTCGGTGGTCAGGTCCTCGACCAACAGCACCCGGTCACCCTCCTTCAGCACGCCTTCGATCTGTGCATCGCGACCGAAGCCCTTCGGCTTCTTGCGCACATACTGCATCGGCAGGCCGAGACGTTCGGCGATCCAAGCGGAGAAGGGAATGCCGGCCGTCTCGCCGCCGGCAACCGCGTCGAGCGATTCGAAGCCGACATTGCGCAGGATGGTGGCGGTGGCGAAATCCATCAGCGTCGCGCGCAGGCGCGGGAAGGAAATCAGCTTGCGGCAGTCGATATAGACCGGGCTGGCAAGGCCGGAGGTCAGCTTGTAGGGCTCGTCGGCACGGAAATGAACCGCCTTGACCTCGAGCAGCATCCTGGCCGTCTGGCGTGACACGAAGGCGGGATCCGGGAAACCGATCGGGTTCATGTGCTGTCCTCTCGCTGCTGTATGCGCCATGCGGCGCTCCGCCGGCCCGGCTGCGGTGCGGCCGGGCAAAACCGTTCGACCCGCGATGCGGACCGTGCCGTGTTCGGACTGGAAAACATCGGGGAGAGTGGGTGGTGCCGGCAGCAGGATTCGAACCCGCGACCCCCTGATTACAAATCAGGTGCTCTACCAACTGAGCTATACCGGCAAACGCGGCCCCTGTAGCACGGTTCCGTGCGCCGCGCATCCGCTTTTGCGCCGGTTTCCAGCCGAAATCCCCGATGCAGTCGGCCCTGTCTCTATTTGCCGCCGGCGGCGGGGATCGCGCCTGCGCGCTCCAGCGCCTGCCGGACGATGTAGAGTGACAGCACCGCTGCGTTGGAGACGTTGAGCGAGGCGATGGCGCCCGGCATGTCGAGGCGGGCGAGCGCATCGCAGGCCTCCCTTACGCCCTGGCGCACGCCCTTGCCTTCGGAGCCGAGCACCAGCAGCACCTTGCCGCCCAGTTCCGTCTCTTCCAAACGTGCCGGGCCCTCGCTGTCGAGGGCGATGGTCTTGAAGCCTGCCTCGCGCATCTCGGTGACGAAGCGCGCCATGTTCTTCACGCGCACATGGCGGACCATGTCGAGCGCGCCTGAGGCGGACTTCGCCAGGACGGGGCCTTCCTCGGGCGCGTGCCGTTCGGTCGTGACCACCGCATCGGCGGCAAGCGCCACGGCGGAGCGCAGGATCGCGCCGACATTGTGCGGGTCGGTGACCTGATCGAGCGCCAGCACCAGCCGCGCCTTAGCGAGGTCACGCGCGCCGAAGGCGGGCAGGGGATCGGCTTCCAGCACGGCGCCCTGATGCACCGCGTCGCGCCCGACCAGATGATCGAGCTGGCGCGGATTGACGGTTTCCACGGGAACGTCGAACGCGATACCGCGCTCGGCCAGGCGGCGCTGGGCGTTCTCGGTCGCGAGCAGCCGGTGGCGCCTGCGGTCGGGATTGCGGAAGGCCGCCTCGATGGTATGAAGACCATAGAGCAGGACGGGGCCCTCGGCGGCCTCACCGCCCTGCGGGTGGCGGGCGCGCGGCTTGGCAAAGGGCCGGCGACCGGCGCCGTCATGGGCAGCGCCCTGCGGCGTCTGCCTGGGGCCGCCTTTCCTGGCCTCGCTCTTGGACCACCGGCCGCTGTCGGCCTTTCCTCCGCCCTTCTGCTCGTTCCTTTGCGCGCCTGCGGGGCCGCCCCGCGGCTTGCTGCGCGCGCGTGCCGGGCGCTCGGCGCCGCTGTCTTCGGGACTGGCTTGTGCGCCGGCTGGGCCGGCCGGTGTATCGGGTCTGGTCATATCCTTGCGATTATCCGCAGGGCGATCCTCCGGCAAGGAGAAAGCGCTGCCGGAAGGGTCGTCGTTTTTGTGTCCAAAGGGGATAAATGGGTGTTGACACCCCCATGCCGGTTCTACATAACACGCGCCACGGGAGCGGCCTCGCGATTGTTTCGCGGGGCGTTTTCGTGAAGCCATCCAGGGCGCTTCGGCGACAGGGCGGTGAAACGGAGGAGTGCCCGAGTGGTTAAAGGGGACGGACTGTAAATCCGTTGGCTTGGCCTACGTTGGTTCGAATCCAACCTCCTCCACCATCCCCCCTGCGGCAGGCGGCGGGTGTAGCTCAATGGTAGAGCAGCAGCCTTCCAAGCTGATGACGAGGGTTCGATTCCCTTCACCCGCTCCACTTTTCGAGTGACGCTGCTGCTCCTGACCAGGCTTTACGACAAACGCGCATGCCCTGCTTAGCATCCACCGCCCTGGGGCGGTCGGGTCTTGATCGAAATGATGGACTTAACCGCAAGTTAACAGAGAGCGACGCCGATGGCGAAAGCAAAGTTTGAGCGGACGAAGCCGCACGTGAACATTGGCACGATCGGCCACGTCGACCATGGCAAGACGACGCTGACGGCGGCGATCACGAAGTTTTTCGGCGAGTTCAAGGCGTATGACCAGATCGACGCGGCGCCGGAAGAGCGGGCCCGCGGCATCACGATCTCGACGGCGCATGTCGAGTACGAGACGGAAGCGCGTCACTACGCGCATGTCGACTGCCCGGGTCACGCCGACTACGTGAAGAACATGATCACGGGTGCGGCGCAGATGGACGGCGCGATCCTGGTCTGCTCGGCGGCCGACGGCCCGATGCCGCAGACCCGCGAGCACATCCTGCTGGCCCGTCAGGTCGGCGTTCCGGCTCTGGTGGTGTTCCTGAACAAGGTCGACCAGGTGGACGATGCCGAGCTGCTCGAGCTGGTGGAGATGGAAGTGCGCGAGCTGCTTTCGTCCTACGAGTTCCCGGGCGACGACATTCCGATCGTTGCCGGTTCTGCGCTTGCGGCTCTCGAGGGTCGCGACGAGGCGATCGGCGAGACGAAGATCCGCGAGCTGATGGCTGCGGTCGACGACTACATCCCGACGCCGGAGCGTCCGGTGGACATGCCGTTCCTGATGCCGATCGAGGACGTGTTCTCGATCTCGGGCCGCGGCACGGTTGTGACGGGTCGCGTCGAGCGCGGCATCGTGAAGGTTGGCGAGGAAGTCGAGATCGTCGGCATCCGCGACACCCGGAAGACGACGGTGACGGGCGTCGAGATGTTCCGCAAGCTTCTGGACCAGGGCCAGGCCGGCGACAACATCGGCGCGCTGATCCGCGGCGTTGGCCGTGAGGACGTGGAGCGTGGTCAGGTTCTGTGCAAGCCGGGTTCGGTGACGCCGCACACGAAGTTCAAGGCCGAGGCCTACATCCTGACGAAGGAAGAGGGTGGCCGTCACACGCCGTTCTTCACCAACTACCGTCCGCAGTTCTACTTCCGCACGACGGACGTGACGGGTGTGGTGTCGCTGCCGGAAGGCACGGAGATGGTGATGCCGGGCGACAACGTGTCGGTCGAGGTCGAGCTGATCGTGCCGATCGCGATGGAAGAGGGCCTGCGCTTCGCGATCCGCGAAGGCGGCCGTACCGTCGGCGCCGGCGTCGTCGCCTCCATCATCAAGTAACCAACAAGGCGGAACGGATACCCCGTTCCCTGCCAGACGGTTCAAGGGCGTCGCCTCCGGGCGGCGCCCTTTGCCGTTTTCGGGGTTCCAGGCCGGCGGGCGCCCGGAAAAACCGCAAGGATGTGAATTATTTGCCGCAAGGTGCATTTCACGCTTGAAGCGGCGGGGAAAGTTATCTAAGTCAGGTCGCGAAAGGTCTAGGGGTGTAGCTCAGTTGGTAGAGCATCGGTCTCCAAAACCGAGGGCCGGGGGTTCGAGTCCCTCCGCCCCTGCCACCTTTGCTCTTGATCGACGGGCCGTTAGGCCTTAATTAGGGCTTTCGACCAAGGCGCGTGGATGATTCCGCGCGCCTGTGCGTCGTGAAAAGACCGGCAGTTGAATGGCGAAATCGAATCCTTTCACGTTTATCGACGAAGTTCGCAAGGAAACGTCGAAGGTGACGTGGCCTACGCGCAGGGAAACCGCAGTGACCACCGTCATGGTGTTCATCATGGTCTTCCTCGCCGCCATCTTCTTTTTGCTCGCCGACTGGCTGATGGGTCAGGGCATCGGCTTGCTCCTGGGTCTCGGCAACTGAGCGGACCTGGTACACAATCGGCTTGAGGGATTATGGCCAAGCGTTGGTATATCGTCCACGCCTACTCGAATTTCGAGAAGAAGGTGGCGGATGCGATTCGGGAAAAGGCGCAGCAGCAGGGGCTTGAGGATCTCTTCGAGGAGATTCTCGTTCCGACTGAGAAGGTCGTCGAGGTGCGGCGGGGCCGCAAGGTCGACGCCGAGCGCAAGTTCTTTCCCGGCTATGTCCTGGTCAAGATGGAGATGACCAACGAGGCGTTCCACCTGATCAAGAACACGCCGAAGGTTACGGGGTTCCTCGGCGCCGATCAGAAGCCGGTTCCGATCTCGGATTCCGAGGCGATGCGGATCCTGCACCAGGTGCAGGAGGGCGTCGACCGGCCGAAGCCGTCCGTCAGCTTCGAGATCGGCGAGCAGGTCAGGGTGTCGGACGGCCCCTTCGCCTCGTTCTCCGGCCTCGTCGAGGAAGTGGACGACGAGCGCGCCCGGCTCAAGGTCGCGGTGTCGATCTTCGGCCGCGCAACGCCGGTCGAGCTGGAATACGGACAGGTCGAGAAGCTCTGAGTTTTCCGGTCCGGGGGTTGCCGTTCGGCATCCCGGGCCGTTTGTCGCGTCCGCCGGCCTGTCCGGCGGTTCGGCAAGCCCGGCGATCCGTCGCCGGTGTCCGTCCTGGGCGGACAGACGGGGCAGATCCCCGCTCCCTGGTGGGAGACCTGATGCGATCCCTTCGCCGGACGCATGACGGCCGCACCACCTGATCTGAAGACGCCGGACATCCGGCAGCGCCAGTTGGAGAGACGAATGGCGAAGAAAATCGAAGGTTACATCAAGCTGCAGGTGCCGGCCGGCTCCGCGACCCCGTCGCCGCCGATCGGTCCGGCGCTCGGTCAGCGTGGCCTCAATATCATGGAGTTCTGCAAGGCGTTCAACGCGCAGACCCAGGATATCGAGAAGGGCGCTCCCTGCCCGGTGGTCATCACCTATTACTCCGACCGCTCCTTCACCTTCGTGGTGAAGACGGCTCCGGTCAGCTTCTTCCTGAAGAAGGCCTCCGGCCTGAAGTCCGGATCGAAGACGCCGGGCAAGGGCGGGTTCGTCGGCAAGGTCACCCGTGACCAGGTCCGCGAGATCGCGGAAGCGAAGATGAAGGACCTGAACGCGAACGACATCGACGCAGCCATGCTGATGGTCGAAGGTTCGGCGCGGTCCATGGGTCTCGAGGTCACGGAGTAAGACGATGGCGAAGGTTGGAAAGCGCATCAAGTCTGCCCGCGAGGGCGTCGACCGCAACAAGCTCTATGCCCTCGACGAGGCGCTGGCGCTGGTCAAGGAACGGGCTACCGCCAAGTTCGACGAGTCCGTCGAGATCGCCATCAACCTCGGCGTTGACCCGCGTCACGCCGACCAGATGGTTCGCGGCGTCTGCGTGCTGCCGAACGGCACGGGCAAGACGGTTCGCGTCGCGGTCTTCGCGCGTGGCGACAAGGCCGATGAGGCCAAGGCGGCGGGCGCGGACATCGTCGGCGCCGAGGAACTGGTCAACGAGGTTCAGGGCGGCAAGATCGATTTCGATCGCTGCATCGCCACGCCGGACATGATGCCGCTGGTCGGTCGTCTCGGCAAGGTGCTCGGCCCGCGCGGTCTGATGCCGAACCCGAAGGTCGGCACCGTGACCCCGGACGTCGCCTCGGCCGTGCGTGACGCCAAGGGCGGCGCCGTGCAGTTCCGCGTCGAGAAGGCCGGTATCATTCACGCCGGTGTCGGCAAGACCTCGTTCGAGGCCGACAAGCTGAGCGAGAATATCAAGGCGATCGTCGATGCGGTGGTCAAGGCCAAGCCGTCGGGTGCCAAGGGCACCTATCTGAAGCGCGTCGCCATCAGCTCGACCATGGGTCCGGGCCTGAAGGTCGATGTCTCGACGGTGACCGCCTGACCCACGGGTCCGCGGCGCGCGTGACGCGCCGCATCACAAGAATTCCGTCCGGCGTGACCGTCGGGCGGATCGCCTGCCGGAGACGGCAGGTGTCCTGTCCGAGACTGCAGGTGCGATCCTGGCTTTTGCCCTGATCGTTTAAGCCCAACGGGCCTGCATAGACGGGTGCGAACCGAAATCACGGCCTAGCCGCCGGTTCGAACCGTTTGTCCTTGCCGCGCCGTCATGGCTCGCGAGGGGGCAGGATCCTCGGTGTTGTCCACCGGTGGTTCCGCAAGGCACCGCCGAGGGGCGGCAGAGACAAACCGGCGGCGCAAGCCGCCAAATGGAGTAGGCAAGTGGAAAGAGCGGAGAAGCGAGAGTTCGTCGCGTCGTTCAACGAGGTGTTGAAGAACACCGGCGTTGTCGTCGTTGCGCACTACGCCGGCCTTTCGGTTGCGGAAATGACGGCCTTCCGGTCGCAGGTCCGTGCCGCCGGAGGTTCGGTCAAGGTCGCCAAGAACCGTCTTGTGAAGCTTGCCCTTCAAGGCACCGAGCTCGAGCACATCTCCGGCCTGTTTGCCGGCCCGACCGTCATCGCCTATTCGGACGATCCGGTCGCCGCCGCCAAGGCCACGGTGGCTTTCGCCAAGACCTCGAACAACCTGGTTGTTCTGGGTGGCGCGCTCGGCACGACCAACCTGAATGCGGACGGGGTCAAGGCGCTTGCCGAGATGCCGTCGCTCGACGAGCTGCGCGCGAAGCTGGTGGGCATGATCCAGACCCCCGCTTCCCGTATCGCCCAGGTTGTCAACGCTCCGGCCGGGCAGCTCGCCCGCGTCTTCGGCGCGTATGCCAAGAAGGACGAAGCCGCATAAGGCGGACCACAATCACACTGTCGAAACCGATCACGGTTCGAACCATAGGGACTTACGAAAATGGCTGATCTCGAGAAGATCGTTGAGGAACTGTCCGCGCTCACCGTCATGGAGGCCGCGGAGCTTTCGAAGATGCTTGAGGAGAAGTGGGGCGTGTCCGCCGCTGCTCCGGTCGCCGTCGCGGCTGTCGCCGGTGGCGCTGCTGCCGCTCCGGCCGAGGAAGAGAAGACGGAGTTCGACGTTGTCCTGGCCGACGCCGGCGACAAGAAGATCAACGTCATCAAGGAAGTGCGCGCGATCACCGGTCTCGGCCTGAAGGAGGCCAAGGACCTGGTCGAGGGCGCTCCGAAGACCGTCAAGGAGGCCGTCTCCAAGGCCGAGGCCGAAGAGCTGAAGAAGAAGCTCGAAGAGGCTGGCGCCAAGGTCGAGCTGAAGTAATCGGGCTTATGCCTGGACACTCCCGGCGCGGTTCGCGCGCCGGGAGTGTAAGTCTGTCGAACCCCGGCGGGACATCCTGACCGGGGTATCAGTCCCTAAAAAGGGGCGGCTGTCCGAAGGGCCGAAAGCGTGGCTGCCATGCTGACGGTTGAGCCGGAACCGGCTTTTCGGAGAGCCGTACCAGATCGAAACGAGGAGCGACAATGGCGCACACGTTCAACGGTCGCAAGCGGGTCCGCAAGGTCTACGGATCGATCCGCGAAGTCGCCGCGATGCCCAATCTCATCGAGGTCCAGAAGGCGTCCTACGACCAGTTCCTGCAAGTCGACAAGCCCGAGGCCGGGCGGGGCGACGAGGGACTGGAGGCGGTGTTCCGCTCCGTCTTTCCGATCTCGGATTTCGCGGGCACGGCGCTGCTCGAATTCGTGTCCTACGAATTCGAGGCGCCGAAGTATGACGTGGAGGAGTGTCGTCAGCGCGGCATGACCTTTGCCGCTCCGCTGAAGGTCACCCTGCGCCTGATCGTGTTCGATGTCGACGAGGACACCGGCGCGAAGTCCGTGAAGGACATCAAGGAGCAGGACGTCTACATGGGCGACATGCCCTTCATGACGGACAACGGCACCTTTGTCGTCAACGGCACCGAGCGCGTCATCGTCTCGCAGATGCACCGCAGCCCCGGCGTGTTCTTCGACCATGACAAGGGCAAGACCCACTCCTCGGGCAAGCTGCTGTTCGCCGCGCGCATCATCCCGTATCGCGGGTCCTGGCTCGACATCGAGTTCGATGCCAAGGACATCGTGCATGCGCGCATCGATCGCCGCCGCAAGATTCCGGTCACTTCGCTGCTGAAGGCCCTCGGCCTCGACGGCGAGGAGATCCTCAACACCTTCTACAAGCGGATCGAGTACACCCGCGACGAGCCGGGCTCCTGGCGCGTTGCGTTTGACGGCGATCGCCTGAAGGGCACCAAGGCGTTCTTCAACCTGATCGACGCCGACAGCGGCGAGATCGTGGTCGAGGCCGGCCGCAAGATCACCGCCCGGACCGTGCGCCAGTTGGCCGACAAGGGCGTGACAGCCCTGAAGGTGATGGACGAGGACCTGCACGGCCAGTATCTGGCCGAGGACATGGTCGATCCGTCCACCGGCGAGATCTACGCCGAAGCCGGCGACGAGCTCAACGAGAAGATCCTCGGCGAGTTGGTCGACCGCGGCTATCACGAGATCGCCGTGCTCGACATCGATCACGTGACGACCGGTGCCTATATCCGTAACACGCTCGCCGTCGACAAGAACGAGACGCGCGAGGACGCGCTGTTCGACATCTACCGCGTGATGCGTCCCGGCGAGCCGCCCACCGTCGAGACTGCGGAGGCGATGTTCGCGTCGCTGTTCTTCGATGCGGAGCGCTACGACCTCTCGGCCGTCGGCCGCGTGAAGATGAACATGCGTCTCGACCTGCAGTGCGAGGACACCGTCCGCACGCTGCGCAAGGAGGATATCCTTGCGGTGATCCGCGAGCTGCTGGAGCTGCGCGACGGCCGCGGCGAGATCGACGACATCGACAATCTCGGCAATCGCCGCGTGCGTTCGGTCGGCGAGCTGATGGAGAACCAGTATCGCGTCGGCCTGCTGCGTATGGAGCGCGCCATCAAGGAGCGCATGTCGTCGGTCGAGATCGACACCGTCATGCCGCAGGACCTGATCAACGCCAAGCCGGCGGCTGCCGCCGTGCGCGAGTTCTTCGGTTCCTCGCAGTTGTCGCAGTTCATGGACCAGACCAACCCGCTGTCCGAGGTCACGCACAAGCGTCGCCTCTCGGCGCTTGGCCCGGGCGGCCTGACGCGCGAGCGCGCCGGGTTCGAGGTGCGCGACGTGCACCCGACTCATTACGGCCGTATCTGCCCGATCGAAACGCCGGAAGGCCCGAATATCGGTCTGATCAACTCGCTCGCGACCTTCGCCCGCATCAACAAGTACGGCTTCATCGAGAGCCCGTATCGCAAGGTGAAGGACGGCCAGGTCACGGCCGAAACCGTCTATCTGTCGGCCATGGAAGAGGCGAAGTATCACATCGCCCAGGCCAATGCCGAGATCGACGAGGACGGGCGTTTCGTCTCCGACCTGATCACCTGCCGCCATGCCGGCGAGAACATGCTGCTGCCGCCCGAGCGCGTCGAGTTCATGGACGTGTCGCCGAAGCAGTTGGTGTCGGTTGCCGCCTCGCTCATTCCCTTCCTGGAGAATGACGACGCCAACCGCGCGCTGATGGGCTCGAACATGATGCGTCAGGCCGTGCCGCTGGTGCGCGCCGAGGCGCCGTTCGTCGGCACCGGCATGGAGCCGGTGGTCGCCCGCGACTCGGGTGCGGCGATCGCCGCGCGCCGGTCGGGCGTCGTCGACCAGGTGGATGCGACCCGTATCGTCATCCGGGCGACGGAGGATCTCGATCCGTCCAAGTCGGGCGTCGACATCTACCAGCTCATGAAGTTCCAGCGGTCCAACCAGAACACCTGCATCAACCAGCGTCCGCTGGTGCGGGTGGGCGACGTGATCACCAAGGGCGACATCATCGCCGATGGTCCGTCCACCGACCTGGGTGACCTGGCGCTCGGCCGCAACGTGCGCGTCGCGTTCATGCCGTGGAACGGCTACAACTTCGAGGACTCGATCCTGCTTTCGGAGCGGATCGTGCGCGACGACGTGTTCACCTCCATCCACATCGAGGAATTCGAGGTGATGGCGCGTGACACGAAGCTCGGGCCGGAGGAGATCACCCGCGACATTCCCAACGTCTCGGAAGAGGCGCTGAAGAATCTCGACGAGGCCGGTATCGTCTATATCGGTGCCGAGCTGAAGCCGGGCGACATCCTGGTCGGCAAGATCACGCCGAAGGGCGAGAGCCCGATGACGCCGGAAGAGAAGCTTCTGCGCGCCATCTTCGGCGAGAAGGCCTCCGACGTGCGCGACACGTCGCTGCGCCTGCCGCCGGGCGTCACCGGCACCGTCGTCGAGGTGCGCGTCTTCAACCGCCATGGCGTGGAGAAGGACGAGCGCGCGATGGCGATCGAGCGCGAGGAGATCGAGCGTCTGGCCAAGGACCGCGACGACGAGCAGGCGATCCTCGACCGCAACGTCTATGGCCGCCTGGCCGAGATGCTGCTGGGCAAGGTTGCCGTTGCCGGCCCGAAGCACTTCAAGAAGAACGTCGAGGTTACCGGCGCCGTCCTCAACGAGTTCCCGCGCTCGCAGTGGTGGCAGATCGCCGTCGAGGACGAGAAGCTGATGAGCGAGGTCGAGGCACTTCGCGGTCAGTACGACGAGAGCCGCAAACGGCTCGAGCAGCGCTTCATCGACAAGGTGGAGAAGCTGCAGCGCGGCGACGAACTGCCGCCGGGCGTCATGAAGATGGTGAAGGTCTTCGTCGCTGTGAAGCGCAAGATCCAGCCGGGCGACAAGATGGCCGGCCGTCACGGCAACAAGGGCGTGGTGTCGAAGATCAACCCGATCGAGGACATGCCGTTCCTGGCGAACGGCGACCATGTCGACATCGTGCTGAACCCGCTCGGCGTGCCGAGCCGCATGAATGTCGGTCAGATCCTCGAGACGCATCTCGGCTGGGCCTGCGCCGGCATGGGCAAGAAGATCGGCGACCTGTACGAGGAGTACAAGCGGTCGGGCAAGATCGAGGCGCTCAAGGGCGAGATCGTCGAGGTGTTCGGCGACAACCTGAAGGGCGAACCGGTCAAGGACTACGATGACGAGTCCGTCATCCGCCTGGCCGAGCAGCTCAAGACCGGCGTGCCGATCGCGACCCCGGTGTTCGACGGTGCCCGCGAGCCGGATATCGTCCGCATGCTGGAACAGGCCGGCTACAAGGGGTCGGGCCAGTCGACCCTCTATGACGGCCGCACCGGCGAGGAGTTCGACCGCCAGGTCACGGTGGGCTACATCTATATGCTGAAGCTCCACCACCTGGTCGACGACAAGATCCATGCCCGTTCGATCGGCCCGTACTCGCTCGTGACCCAGCAGCCGCTGGGTGGCAAGGCGCAGTTCGGTGGCCAGCGCTTCGGCGAGATGGAGGTCTGGGCGCTGGAAGCTTACGGCGCCGCCTACACCCTGCAGGAGATGCTGACGGTCAAGTCGGACGACGTCGCGGGCCGTACCAAGGTCTACGAGGCGATCGTGCGCGGCGACGACACGTTCGAGGCAGGCATTCCGGAGAGCTTCAACGTTCTCGTGAAGGAAATGCGCTCGCTCGGACTGAACGTCGAGCTCAGGGAAGACAAGGTACAGTTGCCCGCCGATCCGGGCGTTCCGGCGGTCGATGCGGCGGAGTGATCTCCCGCGTATGACGACCACCGCAGACACACGATGCCGCATTGCCGGAGCGGGGAGCAGGGCACAGGCCCTGCTTCCCTTCCGTGCATTCGAGGAGAGAGCCCATGAATCATGAGGTCATGAACCTGTTCAACCAGCAGGCTCCCGCCCAGACCTTCGACCACATCAAGATCTCGATCGCTAGCCCCGAGAAGATCATGTCGTGGTCCTACGGCGAAATCAAAAAGCCGGAGACGATCAACTACCGCACGTTCAAGCCGGAGCGGGATGGCCTGTTCTGCGCCCGGGTGTTCGGTCCGATCAAGGACTATGAGTGCCTGTGCGGCAAGTACAAGCGGATGAAGTACAAGGGCGTCATCTGCGAGAAGTGCAACGTCGAGGTCACCCTGTCCCGCGTGCGCCGCGAGCGCATGGGCCATATCGAACTGGCCGCTCCGGTCGCTCATATCTGGTTCCTGAAGTCGCTGCCCTCGCGCATCGGCCTGCTGCTCGACATGACGCTGAAGGATCTCGAGCGCGTCCTGTACTTCGAGTACTACGTGGTTCTGGAGCCGGGCCTGACGCCGCTGAAGCAGAACCAGCTTCTGTCGGAAGAGGACTTCCTGCGCGCCCAGGACGAGTATGGCGAGGACGCCTTCACGGCGATGATCGGCGCGGAAGCGATCCGCGAGATGCTGATGTCGCTCGACCTGGAGAAGGAGCGCGACCAGATCCGCAAGGAGATCGCCGAGGCGACCACCGAGCTGAAGCCGAAGAAGCTCGCCAAGCGTCTCAAGGTCGTGGAGGCCTTCATCGATTCCGGCAACCGTCCGGAGTGGATGATCCTCACCGTGATCCCGGTCATTCCGCCGGACCTGCGTCCCCTGGTTCCGCTGGATGGCGGCCGCTTCGCGACCTCCGACCTCAACGACCTGTACCGCCGCGTCATCAACCGCAACAATCGTCTGCGGCGTCTGATGGAGCTGCGTGCGCCGGACATCATCATCCGCAACGAGAAGCGCATGCTTCAGGAGTCGGTCGATGCGCTGTTCGACAACGGCCGTCGCGGCCGCGTCATCACCGGTGCCAACAAGCGCCCGCTGAAATCGCTGTCCGACATGCTGAAGGGCAAGCAGGGCCGCTTCCGCCAGAACCTGCTCGGCAAGCGCGTCGACTATTCCGGCCGTTCGGTGATCACCGTCGGTCCGGAGCTGAAGCTGCACCAGTGCGGCCTGCCGAAGAAGATGGCGCTCGAGCTGTTCAAGCCCTTCATCTACTCGCGCCTCGACGCCAAGGGCTTCTCCTCCACGGTGAAGCAGGCGAAGAAGCTGGTGGAGAAGGAGCGTCCGGAAGTCTGGGATATCCTCGACGAGGTGATCCGCGAGCATCCGGTGCTGCTCAACCGCGCGCCGACCCTGCACCGTCTCGGCATCCAGGCCTTCGAGCCGACGCTGATCGAGGGCAAGGCCATCCAGTTGCATCCGCTCGTCTGCGCGGCGTTCAACGCCGACTTCGACGGTGACCAGATGGCCGTGCACGTGCCGCTTTCGCTGGAAGCCCAGCTCGAAGCGCGCACGCTGATGATGTCGACCAACAACATCCTGCACCCGGCCAACGGATCGCCGATCATCGTGCCGTCGCAGGACATCGTTCTCGGCCTCTACTACCTGTCACTGATTGCCGACGGGGAGCCGGGCGAGGGCATGGTGTTCGGCAATATCGGCGAGCTGCATCATGCGCTCGAGACGAAGGCCGTGACGCTGCACGCGAAGATCCGCGGCCGCGTCCGCGCCGTCGACGCCGAAGGCAACCTGACCAACCGGATCGTGGAGACCACGCCCGGCCGCATGCTGATCGGCGAACTCCTGCCGCTGCATCACGAGGTGCCCTACGACGTCTGCAACAAGCTGATGACCAAGAAGGACATCAGCCGCATGATCGACGCCGTGTACCGTGCCTGCGGCCAGAAGGAGACGGTGATCTTCTGCGACCGCATCATGGGTCTCGGCTTCAGCCATGCCTGCCGCGCCGGCATCTCGTTCGGCAAGGACGACATGGTCATTCCGGAGACGAAGGCCGGCCTGGTCGACGAGACTGCGGCGCTCGTGAAGGAATACGAGCAGCAGTACAATGACGGCCTGATCACCCAGGGCGAGAAGTACAACAAGGTCGTCGACGCCTGGGCCAAGTGCACCGACCGCGTCGCCGACGAGATGATGAAGCGCATTCAGGCGGTCCAGCGCGACGAGGAGACCGGGCGTCAGAAGCAGATCAATTCGATCTACATGATGTCCCACTCCGGCGCCCGTGGCAGCCCCGCGCAGATGAAGCAGCTTGCCGGCATGCGCGGCCTGATGGCCAAGCCGTCGGGCGAGATCATCGAGACGCCGATCATCTCGAACTTCAAGGAAGGCCTGTCGGTGCTGGAGTACTTCAACTCCACGCACGGTGCCCGTAAGGGTCTGGCCGACACCGCGCTGAAGACGGCGAACTCGGGTTACCTGACCCGTCGTCTCGTCGACGTGGCGCAGGACTCGATCATCCTGGAGACGGATTGCGGTTCGGAGAACGGCATCACCATCCAGGCGATCGTCGATGCCGGCCAGGTCATCGCCTCGCTCGGTCATCGCGTGCTCGGCCGTACCGCGGCCGAGGACGTGCTGAACCATGCGACCGGCGAGGTCATCGTCCCGCGCGGCACCTTGATCGAGGAGAAGGACGTCGAGGCCATCGAGGCCGCCAACGTCCAGATGATCAAGATCCGCTCGGTGCTGACCTGCGAGACCAAGCGCGGCGTCTGCGCGACCTGCTACGGCCGCGACCTGGCGCGTGGCACGCCGGTGAACATGGGCGAGGCTGTCGGCGTCATCGCGGCGCAGTCGATCGGCGAGCCGGGCACCCAGTTGACCATGCGTACCTTCCACATCGGTGGTACGGCGCAGGTGGTGGACCAGTCCTTCATCGAGTCCAACTTCGACGGCACGGTGAAGATCCGCAACCGCAGCGCGGTGCGCGATTCCGACGGAAACCTCGTCGCGATGGCGCGCAACATGGCGGTGGTGATCATCGACGCCGATGGCAACGAGCGTGCGGTGCATCGCATCACCTACGGCTCGAAGCTGCATGTCGACGAGGGCGACGCGGTCAAGCGCGGCCAGCGCATCGCCGAGTGGGATCCCTACACCCGTCCGATCCTTTCCGAGGTCGATGGCGTCGTCGACGCCGAGGACCTGGTCGAGGGCGTGTCGGTACAGGAAACCACCGACGAGGCGACCGGCATCACCAAGCGCGTCGTCATGGACTGGCGCACGTCGCAGCGCGGCAACGACCTGAAGCCGGCGATCGTCATCAAGGACTCCACCGGCTCGATCAAGAAGCTGCCGCGTGGTGGCGACGCCCGGTCGCTGCTGTCCGTCGATGCGATCCTGTCGGTGCAGA
This sequence comes from Stappia sp. P2PMeth1, assembly GCF_900185735.1. Lineage (NCBI taxonomy): Bacteria > Pseudomonadati > Pseudomonadota > Alphaproteobacteria > Hyphomicrobiales > Stappiaceae > Stappia > Stappia sp. P2PMeth1. The sequence goes on from NZ_FYAW01000008.1 coordinate 113,036, forward strand.
TCGGCGCCGAGGTTCAGGCTGGTGACGTGCTGGCGCGTATCCCGATGGAGAGCGCCCGAACCAAGGACATCACCGGCGGTCTGCCGCGTGTGGCCGAACTGTTCGAGGCGCGTCGTCCGAAGGATCACGCGATCATCGCGGAACTGGACGGCACCATCCGCTTCGGTCGCGACTACAAGAACAAGCGGCGCATCATCATCGAGCCGCATGACGAGAGCCTGGAGCCGGTCGAGTACCTCATCCCGAAGGGCAAGCACTTCCATCTGCAGGAAGGCGACACCATCGAGAAGGGCGAGTACATCCTCGACGGCAACCCGGCACCGCACGACATCCTGGCCATTCGTGGCGTGGAGGCGCTGGCCGCCTACCTCGTCAACGAGATCCAGGAGGTCTACCGGTTGCAGGGCGTGGTGATCAACGACAAGCACATCGAGGTGATCGTTCGCCAGATGCTGCAGAAGATCGAGATCAACGATCCGGGCGACACGGAACTGCTGGCCGGCGAGCATGTCGACCGTCTCGATCTCGACGACATCAACGAGCGGGCGATCGACGATGCGCGCAAGCCCGCCTCCGGCGTGCCGGTTCTGCTCGGCATCACCAAGGCGAGCCTGCAGACCCGCTCGTTCATCTCCGCCGCGTCCTTCCAGGAGACCACCCGCGTCCTCACCGAGGCGGCGGTCAACGGCAAGCAGGACGAGCTGGAGGGCCTGAAGGAGAACGTCATCGTCGGCCGTCTGATCCCGGCCGGCACCGGCGGCATGATGACCCGTATCCGCCAGATCGCGCAGCACCGCGACGATCTGATCCTGGAGGCGCGCAAGGCGTCGTCCACCGCGGATCAGGCGGACGCCATGCTGGAGGATCTGACGGGGGCGGGCGAGTAAGCTCCCTCCTCAGGGATCGACTGAAGGGAAGGGCCGCCATCGTGCGGCCCTTTTCCTTTGGCGACTGACAGAGACACGTGCCGGCAACAGGCCTGCGGACAGGTTCAAGGAGAGGCGAGATGGCGCCACACTATCGCGATCAGGCGGATGCCCCGGCCGTCTACATCATCCTCGGGCATGCGCGGGCGGCCGACATGGGCACGCCGGAAGCGGCAGTTCCCGTCAACATCCTATTGCGGGCGGCGGACGAGGACAGCGCCGTGCGCATCGCCCTGGAGGCGCTGAAGGGGGAGGGGTTCGTGGAGGCCACCCTCGACCAGATCGGCGTTATCCTTGATGAGCCGGATGACCCGACCTTCGAGCAGGCCTATGAGGATGCGCTGGCGGGCGAGGTTGCCGTCATCGCCTATCGAGGCTGAGGTCCGCCGGCGGCGCGGGAGAATCGCCACGGCTCCGCTGTCTCGCCCCCCGGTTCCGGGCGCGAATCCGAACCCTTGGCGACCTGGAGGGTTGAAAAAGGGTAAAGCCAGGGTCGCGATGGCGGCTTCGACCTGCCGGTGGACCTGCCGCTCGCCCGACCCTGGAACGCTGTGCGGGAGCCCGGGGCGGCGTTTCGGTCATTTTATTTCGCTACGCGGCGGAATCGGTTTCTTATGTGTCTCCATTTCGGGCGTTGGAGACAGGAAATGCGCGGCTGGCCGGGATTGTCCGGGGCTGGCAAATTCTTCCTCAGCGGACTTGACGCAGGGCGGGCCTGACTGTAGATTCCGCGCATCCCGAAAGCAGGCGGTAAGCGGCTTTTCGTTCGATGCGACACGCGTTGGACACAGGCCGGCTTAAACGCTGCTGGGATTACGAGGCGAAAAAATATCGTAAGCATGACCGCCTGCGGGTGGTCCTCTCGATTGGCGGCGCCTTTCCCGTTCTGCAACGGGAACAGGCGCGATTCCGTATGTGCTACGGGATCTTCGAACGGTTGGACCCTCGGGGCCGGCCGGAGCGGTCGCCCCGCCTTTCCGTTCGCTCAGGCGGACGGGTGAGAAATTCGCGTTGCGCCGAAGGCGGAACGTAACGGAGTTGGGGCCGGAAACGGTTCCCGTAAGCGCAAGAAAGGCCAGCCCCGGGCTGGTTCTTTGAAAGTCAAGGTCTGAGGATCTGCCATGTCACGCCGTCACAAGGCTGAAAAGCGCGAAATCAATCCCGATCCGAAGTTCGGGGACACCGTCGTCACCAAGTTCATGAATTCGATCATGTACCACGGCAAGAAGTCGGCCGCCGAACGGATCGTCTACGGCGCTTTCGAGGTTATCGAGGGCAAGGTTCGTCAGAACCCGGTCGAGGTGTTCCATGCGGCTCTCGACAATGTCATGCCGCAGGTCGAGGTTCGCTCCCGCCGCGTCGGTGGCGCCACCTATCAGGTGCCGGTCGAGGTCCGTGCGGACCGTCGCCAGGCGCTTGCCATTCGCTGGCTGATCTCTGCAGCCCGCAACCGCAACGAGACGACGATGGTCGATCGTCTGTCCGGCGAGTTGCTGGATGCCGCGAACAACCGCGGTTCCGCCGTCAAGAAGCGCGAAGACACGCACCGCATGGCTGAGGCCAACCGCGCGTTCTCGCACTATCGCTGGTAATCCGGACCGGAGAGGCTGACATCATGTCGCGCACTCACAAGATCGAAGACTACCGCAATTTCGGCATCATGGCCCACATCGATGCGGGCAAGACCACGACGACCGAGCGGATTCTCTTCTACACCGGCAAGAGCCACAAGATCGGCGAAGTCCATGACGGCGCCGCCACGATGGACTGGATGGAGCAGGAGCAGGAGCGTGGCATCACGATCACGTCCGCTGCGACGACGGCCTTCTGGAACAACAAGCGGCTGAACATCATCGATACGCCGGGTCACGTCGACTTCACCATCGAGGTCGAGCGCTCCCTGCGTGTGCTCGACGGTGCGGTGGCGCTGCTTGATGCCAATGCCGGTGTCGAGCCGCAGACCGAGACCGTGTGGCGCCAGGCGGACAAGTATCACGTCCCGCGCATGATCTTCGTCAACAAGATGGACAAGCTTGGCGCGGACTTCTACCGCTGCGTCGAGATGATCAAGACGCGCCTTGGTGCCAAGCCGCTCGTCATGCAGCTCCCGGTGGGTGCCGAGAGCGAGTTCGCCGGCGTTGTCGACCTGATCAAGATGAAGGCCCTGATCTGGCGCGACGAGTCGCTCGGCGCCGCCTGGGACGAGATCGACATCCCCGCGGACCTCGCCGACAAGGCGCAGGAGTATCGCGATCTGATGATCGAGACCGCCGTCGAGGCCGACGAGGCCGCGATGGAGGCCTATCTCGAGGGCGAGGAGCCGACGGTCGAGGGTCTGAAGGCGCTCATCCGCAAGGGCACGGTGAACAGCGAGTTCGTTCCGGTGTTCTGCGGTTCGGCCTTCAAGAACAAGGGCGTGCAGCCGCTGCTCGACGGTGTCGTCGACTACCTGCCGAGCCCGGTCGACGTTCCGGCGATCAAGGGTATCGACCCGAAGACCGAGACCGAGACCAATCGCAAGTCGAGCGACGAAGAGCCGCTCTCCATGCTGGCCTTCAAGATCGCCAACGATCCGTTCGTCGGCTCGCTGACCTTCTGCCGCATCTACTCCGGCGTCCTGACCAAGGGCGTGTCTCTCCAGAACACCGTGAAGGAGAAGAAGGAGCGCGTCGGCCGCATGATGCAGATGCACGCGAATTCGCGTGAGGACATCGAGATCGCCTATGCGGGCGACATCGTCGCGATCGCCGGCCTGAAGGACACGACCACGGGCGACACGCTGTGCGACCCGCTGAAGCCGGTCATCCTGGAGCGCATGGAGTTCCCGGATCCGGTCATCGAGATCGCCGTCGAGCCGAAGACCAAGGGCGACCAGGAGAAGATGGGCCTGGCGCTCAACCGTCTGGCCGCCGAGGATCCGTCCTTCCGCGTCAAGACCGACGAGGAGTCCGGCCAGACGATCATCGCCGGCATGGGCGAGCTTCACCTCGACATCATCGTCGATCGCATGAAGCGCGAGTTCAAGGTCGAGGCCAATATCGGCGCGCCGCAGGTGGCCTATCGCGAGACGATCACCCGCCAGGCGGAGATCGACTACACCCACAAGAAGCAGACCGGTGGTACGGGCCAGTTCGCCCGCATCAAGCTGGTGATCGAGCCGAACGAGCCGGGTGCCGGCTACGCGTTCCAGAGCACGATCGTGGGTGGTTCGGTCCCGAAGGAGTACATCCCGGGCGTCACCAAGGGTATCGAGAGCGTCATGTCCTCGGGCCCGCTGGCCGGCTTCCCGATGGTCGACATCAAGGCCACCCTCATCGACGGTGCCTACCATGACGTCGACTCCTCGGTCCTGGCGTTCGAGATCGCGGCGCGTGCCGGTTTCCGTGAGGCCATTCAGAAGGCCGCTCCGAAGCTGCTCGAGCCGATCATGAAGGTCGAGGTGGTGACGCCTGAAGACTATATGGGCGATGTCATCGGCGATCTGAACTCCCGTCGTGGCCAGATCACCGGCACCGAGAATCGCGGTGTCGTCACCGCGGTGAACGCCATGGTGCCGCTGGCCAACATGTTCGGCTACGTCAACAACCTGCGCTCGATGTCGCAGGGACGTGCCCAGTACTCGATGGTGTTCGACCACTACGAGCAGGTTCCGCAGGCTGTCGCGCAGGAAGTTCAGGCCAAGTACGCCTGATTGCCGTCACCGCCACATCAACTGAATAAACAAGGTACGGAGAAATCCGATGGCGAAAGCAAAGTTTGAGCGGACGAAGCCGCACGTGAACATTGGCACGATCGGCCACGTCGACCATGGCAAGACGACGCTGACGGCGGCGATCACGAAGTTTTTCGGCGAGTTCAAGGCGTATGACCAGATCGACGCGGCGCCGGAAGAGCGGGCCCGCGGCATCACGATCTCGACGGCGCATGTCGAGTACGAGACGGAAGCGCGTCACTACGCGCATGTCGACTGCCCGGGTCACGCCGACTACGTGAAGAACATGATCACGGGTGCGGCGCAGATGGACGGCGCGATCCTGGTCTGCTCGGCGGCCGACGGCCCGATGCCGCAGACCCGCGAGCACATCCTGCTGGCCCGTCAGGTCGGCGTTCCGGCTCTGGTGGTGTTCCTGAACAAGGTCGACCAGGTGGACGATGCCGAGCTGCTCGAGCTGGTGGAGATGGAAGTGCGCGAGCTGCTTTCGTCCTACGAGTTCCCGGGCGACGACATTCCGATCGTTGCCGGTTCTGCGCTTGCGGCTCTCGAGGGTCGCGACGAGGCGATCGGCGAGACGAAGATCCGCGAGCTGATGGCTGCGGTCGACGACTACATCCCGACGCCGGAGCGTCCGGTGGACATGCCGTTCCTGATGCCGATCGAGGACGTGTTCTCGATCTCGGGCCGCGGCACGGTTGTGACGGGTCGCGTCGAGCGCGGCATCGTGAAGGTTGGCGAGGAAGTCGAGATCATCGGCATCCGCGACACCCGGAAGACGACGGTGACGGGCGTCGAGATGTTCCGCAAGCTTCTGGACCAGGGCCAGGCCGGCGACAACATCGGCGCGCTGATCCGCGGCGTTGGCCGTGAGGACGTGGAGCGTGGTCAGGTTCTGTGCAAGCCGGGTTCGGTGACGCCGCACACGAAGTTCAAGGCCGAGGCCTACATCCTGACGAAGGAAGAGGGTGGCCGTCACACGCCGTTCTTCACCAACTACCGTCCGCAGTTCTACTTCCGCACGACGGACGTGACGGGTGTGGTGTCGCTGCCGGAAGGCACGGAGATGGTGATGCCGGGCGACAACGTGTCGGTCGAGGTCGAGCTGATCGTGCCGATCGCGATGGAAGAGGGCCTGCGCTTCGCGATCCGCGAAGGCGGCCGTACCGTCGGCGCCGGCGTCGTCGCCTCCATCATCAAGTAACCAACAAGGCGGAACGGATACCCCGTTCCGCCGTCCCGCTCGGGGATTGAGAGATGAACGGTCAGAACATTCGGATCCGTCTCAAGGCGTTCGACCATCGAGTTCTCGATGCGTCGACCCGCGAGATCGTCAACACGGCGAAGCGGACCGGTGCACAAGTGCGCGGCCCGGTGCCGCTGCCCACGCGGATCGAGAAGTACACCGTGCTTCGTGGTCCGCATATCGACAAGAAAAGCCGTGATCAGTTCGAGATGCGCACTCACAAGCGCCTCCTCGACATCGTTGATCCGACGCCGCAGACCGTGGACGCGCTGATGAAGCTCGACCTCGCGGCCGGTGTCGACGTCGAGATCAAGCTGTAAGGCGCTCACAAGGGGACACGCCGATGCGTTCTGGAGTGATCGCACAGAAGGTGGGTATGACGCGCATCTATAACGATGCGGGTGAGCATGTGCCGGTGACGGTGCTGAAGCTCGAAAACTGTCAGGTCGTTGCCCACCGGACGGAAGAGAAGAATGGCTATGTCGCGCTGCAGGTCGGCGCCGGTCTGGCCAAGGTGAAGAATACGTCGAAGGCCATGCGCGGTCATTTCGCCGTTGCCAGCGTCGAGCCGAAGCGCAAGCTCGCCGAGTTCCGCGTCTCCCAGGAGAACGTGATCGAGGTGGGTGCGGAGATCACGGCCGACCATTTCGTCGAGGGCCAGTTCGTGGACGTCACGGGCACCTCGATCGGCAAGGGCTTTGCCGGTGCCATGAAGCGTCACAACTTCGGTGGTCTGCGCGCCTCGCACGGCGTGTCGATCTCGCACCGTTCGCATGGTTCCGTCGGCCAGTGCCAGGACCCGGGCAAGATCTTCAAGGGTAAGAAGATGGCCGGTCACATGGGCGCCGAGCAGGTGACGACGCAGAACCTGAAGATCGTCCGCACCGATCCGGAGCGTGGCCTGATCATGATCCAGGGCGCTGTCCCGGGTTCGAAGGGCGGCTGGATCGTCGTTCGCGACGCCGTCAAGAAGGCCCTGCCGGATGGCGTGCCGACGCCGGGTGCGTTCCGTGCGTCCGCCGCTGCCGCTGCTGCGGTCGAGAAGGAGAGCGAGTGATGGAACTTGAGGTGAAGACCCTCGACGGGGCCGCCGCCGGTTCGATCACGGTGTCGGACGAGATCTTCGGTCTCGACCCGCGCACCGACCTGATCCACCGCGTCGTGCGCTGGCAGCTTGCCAAGCGTCAGGCCGGTACCCACAAGGCGAAGCAGCGCTCCGAAGTCACTGGCTCGACGAAGAAGTTCGTCCGCCAGAAGGGCTCCGGCGGCGCCCGCCACGGCAACAAGAAGGCTCCGCAGTTCCGCGGTGGCGGCAAGGCGCACGGCCCGGTCGTGCGCAGCCACGCCCACGATCTGCCGAAGAAGATCCGCGCGCTCGGCCTGCGCCATGCCCTGTCCGCGAAGGTGAAGGCCGAAGGCCTGATCATCGTGGAGGCGGCGGCGATCGACGAGGCGAAGACGAAGGCGCTTGTCGCTCGCTTCGCCAAGCTGGGCCTGACCAACGCGCTGTTCATCGACGGCAGCGAGCTGGATCGGAATTTCGGCCTGGCGTCGCGCAACATTCCCGCGATCGACGTGCTGCCGGTCGAGGGCATCAATGTCTACGACATCCTGCGTCGTGAGACGCTGGTGCTGACCAAGTCGGCGGTGACGGCTCTCGAGGAGCGGTTCAAATGACCAACCTGAAGCACTATGACACGGTCGTTTCCCCGGTGATCACCGAGAAGGCGACCTTCGCTTCGGAGCAGAACAAGGTCGTGTTCAACGTCTCTTCGACGGCGACCAAGCCCGAGATCAAGGCAGCCGTCGAGGCGCTGTTCGGCGTCAAGGTCACGGCAGTGAACACCCTCGTCCGCAAGGGCAAGGTGAAGCGCTTCCGCGGTCGTATCGGTCAGCAGTCCGACGTCAAGAAGGCGGTCGTGACGCTTGCCGATGGCCAGTCCATCGACGTCACCACCGGACTCTGAGGGCGGAGAAGGAAAGATGGCACTCAAGACCTTTAATCCGACGTCGCCCGGCCGCCGCCAGTTGGTGATGGTCGACCGCTCGACCCTCTACAAGGGCAAGCCGGTCAAGACGCTCACGGAAGGCCTGTCGAAGACGGGCGGCCGCAACAACATGGGCCGCACGACCTCTCCGAACCGGGGTGGTGGACACAAGCGCCGCTACCGTCTGATCGACTTCAAGCGCACGAAGGCGGACATGTTCGCGACCGTCGAGCGCATCGAGTACGATCCGAACCGGACCGCGTTCATCGCCCTCATCAAGTATGAGGACGGCGAGCTGGCCTACATCCTGGCGCCGCAGCGCCTGGCCGTCGGCGACAAGGTCGTGTCGGGCAAGCTGGTCGACGTGAAGCCGGGCAACGCGATGCCGCTGGCGTCGATCCCGGTCGGCACCATCGTGCACAATGTCGAGATGAAGCCGGGCAAGGGCGGTCAGATCGCCCGCTCCGCCGGCGCCTACGCTCAGATCGTCGGCCGCGACCAGGGTTACACCACGGTCCGCCTGCAGTCGGGCGAGCAGCGCCGCATCCTCGGCACCTGCATGGCCTCGATCGGTGCCGTGTCCAACCCGGATCACGGCAACATCAACCTCGGCAAGGCCGGTCGGTCGCGCTGGATGGGTCGTCGTCCGCATGTGCGCGGTGTCGCCATGAACCCGGTCGATCACCCGCATGGTGGTGGCGAGGGCCGCACCTCGGGTGGCCGTCATCCGGTCACCCCGTGGGGCAAGCCGACCAAGGGCAAGCGCACGCGTCGCAACAAGGCCACGGACAAGTTCATCGTCCGCAGCCGCCACGCGCGCAAGAAGTAAGAGGGGCCTGGAATGGCACGTTCTGTTTGGAAAGGCCCGTTCGTCGACGGCTTTCTGCTGAAGAAGGCAGAGAAGGTCCGCGCCTCGGGTCGCAACGAAGTCATCAAGATGTGGAGCCGGCGCTCGACCATCCTGCCGCAGTTCGTCGGTCTGACCTTCGGCGTCTACAATGGTCAGAAGCACGTTCCGGTTCTGGTGTCCGAGGACATGATCGGTCACAAGTTCGGCGAGTTCTCGCCGACCCGGACCTATTACGGCCACGGCGCTGACAAGAAGGCGAAGAGGAAGTAACGATGGGCAAGCCGAAGGGCGGGCGCGCGCTCGCCGATAACGAGGCGAAGGCGGTCGCCCGGATGCTGCGGGTCTCGCCGCGCAAGCTCAACCTCGTCGCGGCCTCGATCCGCGGCAAGAAGGTTGAGAAGGCGCTCGCCGACCTCACCTTCTCCCGCAAGCGGATCTCCGACGACGTCAAGAAGACGCTGATGTCGGCGATCGCCAATGCCGAGAACAATCACGATCTCGACGTCGACAGCCTTGTCGTCGCCGAGGCCCATGTGGGCAAGGCTTTCGTGATCAAGCGGTTCCAGGCGCGTGCTCGCGGCCGCGTCGGTCGGATCGAGAAGCCGTTTTCGAACCTGACCATCGTCGTCCGCGAAATCGAGGAGACTGTCTGATGGGACAGAAAGTTAATCCGATCGGCCTGCGGCTCGGCATCAACCGCACCTGGGATTCGCGCTGGTACGCGGACAAGGGCGAGTACGGCAAGCTGCTGCACGAGGATTTCCGCATTCGCGAGTATATCCTCAAGGCCCTGAAGCAGGCGGCGGTCTCCAAGGTCGTCGTCGAGCGCCCGCACCGCAAGTGCCGCGTCACGGTCCATTCGGGCCGCCCTGGCGTGATCATCGGCAAGAAGGGCGCCGACATCGAGAAGCTGCGCAAGGCGCTGTCCGAGATGACCTCGTCGGACGTGCACATCAACATCGTTGAGGTGCGCAAGCCCGAGATCGACGCCCAGTTGGTCGCCGACTCGATCTCGCAGCAGCTCGAGCGCCGCGTTGCGTTCCGCCGCGCCATGAAGCGCGCCGTTCAGTCGGCGATGCGCATGGGCGCCCAGGGCATCCGCATCAACTGCGGCGGCCGTCTGGGTGGCGCGGAGATCGCGCGGACCGAGTGGTATCGCGAGGGCCGGGTGCCGCTGCACACGCTGCGCGCCGACATCGACTATGGTGTTTCGACGGCGCATACCGCCTACGGCACCTGCGGCGTCAAGGTCTGGATCTTCAAGGGGGAGATCCTTGAGCACGATCCGATGGCCTCCGAGCGCCGCGCGGTCGAGGGCGACGGGACCAATCAGGGCGGCGGACGCCGCGAGCGCGAGCGCGGCCGCGCCGCCTAACGGCGCCGGTCGGGTCTTGGACAGAAGCAAAGAGCGAGAGAAGAGATGCTGCAACCGAAGCGAACGAAGTTCCGCAAGCAGCACAAGGGCCGGATCCACGGCACCGCCAAGGGCGGTACGGATCTCAACTTCGGCGCCTTCGGCCTCAAGGCCGTCGAGCCGGAGCGGGTGACCGCGCGCCAGATCGAGGCGGCCCGTCGTGCCATGACCCGTCACATGAAGCGTGCGGGCCGTGTTTGGATCAGGATCTTCCCGGACGTGCCGGTTTCGTCGAAGCCGACCGAAGTCCGCATGGGTAAGGGTAAGGGTTCGCCGGACTATTGGGCCTGCAAGGTCAAGCCCGGTCGGATCATGTTCGAAATCGATGGCGTGCCGGAAGATACGGCGCGCGAGGCGATGCGCCTTGCGGCAGCGAAGCTGCCGATCAAGTGCCGCTTCGTCCAGCGTATCGCCGACTGAGGCGCGACCAGGAGACTAGTGCCATGAAGGCGACAGACGTTCGGGCAAAGACCATGGACGAGCTGGGAACGGAGCTCGAGAGCCTGAAGAAGGAGCAGTTCAACCTGCGCTTTCAGCGGGCCACCGGCCAGCTTGAGAACACGGCGCGGGTTCGCCAGGTGCGCCGCGACATCGCCCGCATCCAGACTATCATGCGCGAGAAGCACGTGGCGACAAGCGCGTAAGGAGATCGAAATGCCGAAACGCGTTCTGCAGGGCGTCGTGGTCAGCGACGCCAACGAAAAGACGGTGACGGTTCGTGTGGAGCGCCGCTTCACGCATCCGCTCTACAAGAAGACCGTTCGTCGCTCGAAGAAGTATCGGGCGCATGACGAGACCAACGCGCACAAGGTCGGGGACACCGTCCTCATCCAGGAATGCGCGCCGATCTCGAAGACCAAAACCTGGACCGTTGTCGAAGGGTCGACCGCGGACTGACGTGACTTCCGGCGTCCGGTGTCGGGCGCGGTGAAAGAAGAATAAGGCGGCCAGTCATGATTCAGATGCAAACAAACCTCGACGTGGCGGACAATTCCGGCGCCCGTCGTGTCATGTGCATCAAGGTGCTCGGCGGCTCGAAGCGGAAATATGCCAGCGTCGGCGACATCATCGTCGTCAGCGTCAAGGAGGCCAATCCGCGCGGCCGCGTCAAGAAGGGCGACGTGATGAAAGCGGTCGTTGTGCGCACGGCGAAGGATATCCGCCGGCCCGACGGCTCCGTGATCCGGTTCGACCGCAATGCGGCCGTGCTGGTCAACAACAACAAGGAACCGATCGGGACCCGTATCTTCGGCCCGGTTCCGCGTGAACTGCGTGCGAAGAACCACATGAAGGTGATCTCGCTCGCGCCGGAGGTTTTGTAATGGCCGCCAAGATCAAGAAGGGCGACACTGTCGTCGTGCTCACCGGCCGTGACAAGGGCAAGACCGGTGAAATTGTCCGCATGCTGCCGGATGAGAACAAGGCTGTGGTGCGTGGCGTGAATGTGGTTCGTCGCCACCAGCGCCAGACCGCCCAGTCGGAAGGTGGCATCGTTTCGAAGGAGCTGCCGGTTCACGTGTCGAACCTGGCGCTTGCCGACCCCAAGGATGGCAAGCCGACGCGCGTCGGGTTCCAGATCAAGGAAGACGGCACCAAGGTGCGCGTGGCCAAGCGTTCGGGGGATCTGATCGATGGCTGAGACCAAGACCGCTCCGCGGCTGAAGACGGAATATCTGGAAAAGATCCGTCCGGCCCTGCAGGAGAAGTTCAACTACAAGAACCCGATGCAGATCCCGACGCTTGAGAAGATCGTTCTCAACATGGGCGTGGGCGAAGCCGTCGCGGACAGCAAGAAGGCGAAGATCGCCGCCGAGGACCTGGCGATGATCGCCGGTCAGAAGCCGGTGATCACCCGCGCTCGCAAGTCCATCGCCACCTTCAAGGTGCGCGAGGGCATGCCGCTCGGCGCCAAGGTCACGCTGCGCGGCGAGCGCATGTACGAGTTCCTGGACCGCCTGATCACCATCGCGCTGCCGCGCGTTCGTGACTTCCGCGGCCTGAACGCGAAGAGCTTCGACGGGCGTGGCAACTATGCCATGGGCATCAAGGAGCACATCGTGTTCCCGGAGATCAATTACGACAAGGTTGACCAGATCTGGGGCCTTGACGTGATCGTGTGCACGTCTGCGGACAATGATGACGAGGCGCGCGAGCTTCTGCGCGCGTTCAACTTCCCGTTCCGTAAGTAAACGGGAAAGAACGAGGACAGACGATGGCGAAGAAGAGCGCGATCGAGAAGAACAAGCGGCGCGAGCGGCTCGTTAAAAAGTATGCCGAGAAGCGCGCGGCGCTGAAGGCTGTGGCGAAGGACGAGAGCCTGTCGCTTGAGGAGCGTTATACGGCGCGCCTCAAGCTGTCGAAGCTCCCGCGCAACTCCGCGGAAATCCGCCTGCGCAACCGGTGTGAAGTCACCGGCCGCCCGCGCGGCTATTACCGCAAGCTGAAGATGTCGCGCGTTGCGCTTCGCGAGCTGGGCTCCAAGGGTTTGGTCCCGGGCCTCGTGAAGTCGAGCTGGTAAGGAGACGGTCCGATGGCGATTTCCGATCCCTTGGGCGATATGCTCACCCGGATCCGCAACGCTCAGATGCGGCGCAAGAGCAAGGTCTCGACGCCCGCTTCGAAGCTGCGCGAACATGTGCTCGACGTTTTGGTCGCGGAAGGGTATATCCGCGGCTATTCGTCGGTCGAGTTCGAGGGCGGCAAGTCCGAGCTCGAGATCGAGCTGAAGTATTTCGACGGCGAGCCCGTGATCCGCTCCATCGAGCGTGTCTCCAAGCCGGGCCGGCGGGTGTATTCCTCGGTGAAGAATATCCCGCGCGTCGCGAACGGTCTGGGTGTTTCGATCCTCTCCACGCCGCGTGGCGTGATGGCGGATCACGATGCCCGTGAACAGAATGTGGGTGGCGAGGTTCTCTGCCGCATCTTCTGATGCGGCAGTCTCTGCCCGGCAAGTGAACTGGACAGGTTGGTCATATGTCTCGAATTGGCAAGAAGCCAGTCCCCGTGCCTAGCGGGGTAACGGCAACGATCAACGGTCAGACGGTTGAGGTCAAGGGCCCGAAGGGAGAGCTTTCCTTCGTGCTCAACAGCCTCGTTCTGGCCGAAATGAGTGACGACGGCATCTCGGTGAAGATGCGCGAGGACAGCAAGCCTGCGCGCGCCATGTGGGGCATGTCCCGCACGATGATCGAGAACCTGGTGACGGGCGTCAGCAAGGGGTTCGAGCGGAAGCTCGAGATCACCGGCGTCGGTTACCGTGCCCAGGTGCAGGGCAAGAACCTGCAGCTCGCGCTCGGGTTCTCCCATGACGTGGTCTACGCGATGCCCGAGGGCATCGAGGCCGTTTGCCCGAAGCCGACGGAGATCGTCATCACAGGCATCGACAAGCAGCGCGTTGGCCAGGTTGCGGCGGAAATCCGCAAGTACAGGCCGCCGGAGCCCTACAAGGGCAAGGGCATTCGCTTTGCGGGCGAGTATATCGTCCGTAAGGAAGGCAAGAAGAAGTAACGGACCGGATCATGGCGAAGACAAACAATGGCTTCGAACGTCGCCGCGACCGCGTCCGTCGTTCGATCAAGAAGGTTATGAACGGCCGTCCGCGTCTGTCGGTGCACCGTTCGTCCAAGCAGATCTATGCTCAGATCATCGACGACGTGCAGGGTCACACCCTGGCGTCCGCCTCGACGGTCGAGAAGGATCTTCGTGGCACGCTGAAGACCGGCGGCAACATCTCGGCTGCGGCCGAGGTTGGCAAGCTCATCGCGGAGCGGGCCAAGGCTGCTGGCGTCACCCAGGTCGTGTTCGACCGTGGCGGCTACATGTACCACGGGCGGGTCAAGGCTCTGGCCGAGGCCGCGCGCGAGGGCGGACTGGAATTCTGATCGTCGTCACGACGCTCACAGACAAACGGAAGCGAATATTATGGCGAGACAGGATACACGGGAGCGCGGTGGCGATCGCGCCGAGCGCGACAGCGAGTTTGTCGACAAGCTCGTGCACATCAACCGCGTCGCCAAGGTCGTGAAGGGCGGACGCCGCTTCGGATTTGCCGCACTCGTCGTGGTCGGCGACCAGAAGGGCCGCGTCGGCTTCGGTCACGGCAAGGCGCGTGAGGTGCCGGAGGCGATCCGCAAGGCGACCGAGGCCGCTAAGCGCTCGATGATCCGCGTGGCTCTGCGCGAAGGCCGCACTCTGCATCATGACGTCAATGGCCGTCATGGTGCCGGCAAGGTCGTGCTGCGCGCGGCTCCGGCCGGTACCGGCATCATCGCCGGCGGTCCGATGCGCGCCGTGTTCGAGACGCTCGGCGTCCAGGACGTGGTGGCGAAGTCGCTCGGCTCGGCAAACCCCTACAACATGGTGCGCGCCACCTTCGAGGCCCTGAAGCAGGAGGACAGCCCGCGCTCGGTCGCTGCCCGCCGCGGCCTCAAGGTTTCGCAGATCCAGTCGCGTCGCCGCGACATCGACGACAGCGTTCCGGCCGCCGAGGCTTGAACCCGGCGATTGCCGACCCCAGCTTGAGAAAGGCTTGGTTCCATGGCGAACGAAAAGACCGTCACGGTCGAGCAGGTGGGTAGCCCGATCCGGCGCCCGAAGGACCAGCGGGCGACGCTCGTCGGTCTTGGTCTGAACAAGATGCACCGCCGCTCGACGCTGAAGGATACCCCGGAAGTGCGCGGCATGATCCGGAAGGTTCAGCACCTCGTGCGCGTCGTCGAAGACGCGTAAGGGATGCGGGGAGACATACGATGAAACTGAATGAACTCCGGGACAATCCGGGTGCCACGAAGGAGCGCATGCGCGTCGGTCGTGGTATCGGTTCGGGCAAGGGCAAGACCGGTGGCCGTGGCGTCAAGGGTCAGAAGTCCCGCTCGGGCGTTGCCATCAAGGGCTTCGAGGGCGGCCAGATGCCGCTGCATCGTCGCCTGCCGAAGCGCGGCTTCACCAACATCTTCGCCAAGTCGTTCAACGCGGTCTCGCTTGCCC
Organism: Stappia sp. P2PMeth1; assembly: GCF_900185735.1. NCBI lineage: Bacteria > Pseudomonadati > Pseudomonadota > Alphaproteobacteria > Hyphomicrobiales > Stappiaceae > Stappia > Stappia sp. P2PMeth1. The sequence continues at coordinate 128,158 of NZ_FYAW01000008.1, forward strand.
GCGTCCAGACCGCGATCGATGCCGGCAAGCTCGATGCTTCCCAGACCGTGACGGCCGAGGCCCTCAAGGCCGCCGGCGTCATCCGCCGCGTCAAGGACGGTGTCCGCCTGCTCGCCGATGGCGAGCTGAAGGCGGGAGTGACCTTCGAGGTCGCCGGTGCCTCCAAGAACGCGCTTGCCGCGGTCGAGAAGGCCGGCGGCAAGGTCACGATTATCGGAGCCCAGGCTGAATAAGCCTGGGTTTTCCCACGTCAGATTGCTCGAGAATTGACCGGAGCCCGGAATGGCATCTGCTGCCGAACAGCTAGCGGCTAATCTGAATTTTTCAGCTTTCGCCAAAGCCGAGGAATTGAAGAAGCGTATCTGGTTCACACTGGGTGCGCTTCTTGTGTATCGGTTCGGCACTTACGTGCCGCTTCCGGGAATCAACCCGGAGGCGTTCGCGCAGGCCTTTGGCCAGGCGCAGCAGGGCATCGTCGGACTGTTCAACATGTTTTCCGGTGGTGCCGTGGAGCGCATGGCGATCCTCGCGCTCGGCATCATGCCCTACATTTCCGCCTCGATCATCATTCAGCTTCTGACCTCCGTCGTGCCGACGCTGGAGCAGTTGAAGAAGGAAGGCGAGCAGGGGCGGAAGGTCATCAACCAGTACACCCGTTACGGCACGGTGCTGCTGGCGACCTTCCAGGCCTATGGCATCGCCATCGGCCTTGAGAGCGCCACCAATGTGGTGGTGGATCCGGGCTGGTTCTTCCGTGCCTCGGCGGTCATCACCCTGGTCGGCGGCACCATGTTCCTGATGTGGCTCGGCGAGCAGATCACTGCGCGCGGCATCGGCAACGGCATTTCGCTGATCATCTTCGCGGGCATTGTCGCGGGTCTTCCCTCGGCGGTCGCCTCGACGCTCGAACTCGGCCGCCAGGGCGCGCTTGCAACCCCGATCATCATCGGCATCATCCTGCTGTCGATCGTCGTGATCGCGCTGATCGTGTTCATGGAGCGGGCGCAGCGCCGGCTCTTGATCCAGTACCCGAAGCGCAATGTCGGCAACCGGATGTTCGAGGGCAACACCTCGTTCCTGCCGCTGAAGCTGAACACCGCCGGCGTCATTCCGCCGATCTTCGCCTCGTCGCTGCTGCTGGTTCCCGCGACCCTGTCGGGCCTTGGCACCACTGGCGACGCGGAGAGCTGGCTGACCTGGATTACCGCGCTGCTCGGCCATGGCCAGCCGCTCTACATGCTGCTCTATGCGGCGCTGATCGTGTTCTTCTGCTTCTTCTACACCGCGATCGTGTTCAACCCGTCCGACACGGCCGACAATCTGAAGAAGCATGGCGGCTTCATTCCGGGCTTCCGTCCGGGCGAGCGGACGGCCCAGTACATCGACTATGTGCTCACCCGCATCACCGTGGTCGGCGCCATCTACATTGTCCTGGTCTGTCTATTACCCGAATTCCTCATTTCCGCGACCGGCGTTCCGTTCTACTTCGGAGGCACCTCGCTGCTGATCATCGTCAGCGTGACCATGGATACGGTTTCCCAGATCCAGGGCCATCTGCTCGCGCATCAGTACGAAGGCCTTGTCAAGAAGGCGAAACTCAGGGGGAAGCGCAGATGAGGTTGATTTTTCTCGGGCCGCCGGGCGCCGGCAAGGGAACGCAGGCCGCACGGCTGGTCGAGAAGTACGGAATTCCGCAGCTCTCCACCGGCGACATGCTGAGGGCGGCGGTTGCCGCCGGCACGCCGGTCGGGCTGCAGGCCAAGGCGGTGATGGATGCCGGCGGTCTGGTTTCCGACGAGATCGTCATCGGCATCGTCGCCGACCGGATCGAGGAAGCCGACGCGCAGAAGGGGTTCATCCTCGACGGGTTTCCGCGCACGGTCGCCCAGGCCGAGGCGCTGGACCAGATGCTGGCCGGCAAGGGGCTGAAGCTCGACATGGTGCTGGAGCTCGAGGTCGACCAGTCGATCCTCGTCGACCGCATCATGAAGCGCGCGGACGATGCACGGGCCGCCGGACAGCCGGTGCGCAAGGACGACGATCCGGACGTCTTCAAGCAGCGGCTCGAGGCCTACAACCGCGACACCGCGGTGGTGGCTCCCTACTATCGCGGCCGCGGGCAACTTGTGGCCATCGACGGCATGAAGCCGATCGACGACGTCTCGGCGCAGATCGATTCCGCGCTTGACGCCGTGGCGGCGGCGGGCTAAAGTTCGCGGCTCCAGCCAAACGCTTGCATCCGCGCCGCGTGACCCACGCGGCACGGATGCGTTTGTGCATTTACCCCGCAAGGGCCGGGCTCCACCGGACGCGGGGACAACCCGGCGCCGTTCCAGGGATGGGACGCGCCATTAACATGGAGACGGCAGTGGCCCGTATCGCAGGTGTAAACATCCCGACCAACAAGCGCGTCGTCATCGCGCTTCAGTACATTCACGGCATCGGCTCGAAGTTCGCGCAGGAGATCATCGAGAAGGTGAACATCGCGCCCGAGCGTCGCGTCAACGAGCTGTCCGACGCCGACGTGCTCGCGATCCGCGAGACGATCGACCGCGACTACATCGTCGAGGGCGACCTGCGCCGCGAGACGGCCATGAACATCAAGCGTCTGATGGACCTCGGCTGCTATCGCGGCCTGCGCCATCGTCGCGGTCTTCCGGTGCGCGGCCAGCGTACCCATACGAACGCCCGTACCCGCAAGGGTCCGGCGAAGCCGATTGCCGGCAAGAAGAAGTAATCTCACTGGCAATCAGGCCCGGTGGAGCCGCCGAACTACGGCGGTGACGAGATCGACCAAAGGACAAAGACATGGCTAAAGACACCACGCGCGTCCGCCGCCGCGAGCGAAAGAACATTTCCTCCGGCGTGGCGCATGTGAACTCCACGTTCAACAACACGATGATCACCATCACCGACGCACAGGGCAATGCGATCTCCTGGTCGTCCGCCGGTGCGATGGGCTTCAAGGGCTCGCGCAAGTCGACCCCGTACGCGGCCCAGGTCGCGGCCGAGGACGCTGCCCGCAAGGCGGCCGAGCACGGCATGCGCACCCTTGAGGTCGAGGTTCGCGGTCCCGGTTCGGGGCGCGAGTCCGCGCTGCGTGCCCTGCAGGCCGCCGGCTTCATGGTGACGTCGATCCGCGACGTGACGCCGATCCCGCACAACGGGTGCCGTCCGCGCAAGCGCCGCCGCGTCTGACGCTCAGCCGCACATCGTTCATTCCCATGGCACAGCATGGCCGGCCCTCAAGGCCGGCGGGACAGCCGGAGGAAAAGACTTGAGCATTCACAAAAACTGGCAGGAACTGATCAAGCCGAACAAGCTCGAGGTGAAGCCTGGCCACGACCCGCGTGTCGTCGGCACGGTCGTCGCCGAGCCGCTTGAGCGTGGCTTCGGTCTGACGCTGGGCAATGCCCTGCGCCGCGTGCTGCTGTCCTCGCTCCAGGGCGCGGCGGTGACGGCGGTGCAGATCGACGGCGTTCTGCACGAGTTCTCGTCCATTCCGGGCGTGCGGGAGGATGTCACCGACATCGTCCTCAACATCAAGGAAATCGCGCTGCGCATGCAGGGCGAGGGCCCCAAGCGCATGGTCGTGCGCAAGCAGGGTCCGGGCGTGGTGACGGCTGGCGACATCCAGACGGTCGGCGACATCGAGGTTCTCAACCCCGATCTCGTCCTTTGCACCCTCGACGAGGGCGCGGAGATCCGCATGGAGTTCACGGTCAACACCGGCAAGGGCTACGTGCCGGCGGAGCGCAACCGTCCGGAAGACGCGCCGATCGGGCTCATCCCGGTCGACAGCCTCTATTCCCCGGTCAAGAAGGTCTCCTACAAGGTTGAGAACACCCGCGAGGGCCAGGTTCTCGACTATGACAAGCTGACCTTGACCGTGGAGACCGACGGCTCGGTGTCTCCGGAGGATTCCGTCGCATTCGCAGCGCGCATCCTGCAGGACCAGCTCTCGATCTTCGTCAACTTCGAGGAGCCGCGTCGCGAGGTGAAGGAGGACATCGTCCCCGAACTCGCGTTCAACCCGGCGCTTCTGAAGAAGGTGGACGAGCTGGAGCTATCGGTGCGTTCGGCCAACTGCCTGAAGAACGACAATATCGTGTATATTGGCGATCTCATTCAGAAGACCGAGGCGGAGATGCTGCGCACGCCGAACTTCGGCCGCAAGTCGCTCAACGAGATCAAGGAAGTTCTCGCCCAGATGGGTCTCCATCTCGGCATGGACGTGGCCAACTGGCCGCCGGAGAACATCGACGAGCTCGCCAAGCGCTACGAGGATCATCAGTACTGATCGCGCGCAAGCGCGGTCTTCCAAGGGACCGGCGGCGGCACGCAAGAGACGTGACCGCCAGAGAAAAAGGAGAGAGCCATGCGCCACGGCAATCGCGGCCGCAAGCTCAACCGGACATCCAGCCATCGCAAGGCGATGTTTGCCAACATGTCCGCATCGCTGATTGAGCATGAGCAGATCGTGACGACCCTCCCGAAGGCCAAGGAACTGCGGCCGATCGTGGAAAAGCTCGTCACCCTGGGCAAGCGCGGCGACCTGCATGCCCGCCGTCAGGCGATCGCGCAGATTCGTGACGTCGCCCTCGTTCGCAAGCTGTTCGACACGCTTGCCGAGCGCTACAAGGGCCGCAACGGCGGCTACACCCGCGTGCTGAAGGCCGGTTTCCGCTATGGCGACAACGCGCCGATGGCGGTGATCGAGTTCGTCGATCGCGACGTGGATGCCAAGGGCGCGGTCGACCGGGCGCGCAACGAGGCCGCCGAGGGCGCCGAAGCCGCGGCTTGATTTCGCGAGCGAACCTTCGCGTTCGCACACGAGACGGAAAGGCGGCCTTCGGGTCGCCTTTTTTGTTAGGTTTGGCTCGACAGTCTCCGGCGGGGCGTGAGTCGCTTTGGCCATGCCCGGCGCCGCCCAATCGGTGAGGATACCTGGGATGTCCGTCTCCACCCTCGCAGGCCGTGTGTCCGCCGCGCTTGCCGCCATCGTCTTCGTCGCCGCCGCCGGCCTGTCGGCGCCGCTCGCGCAGGAGCGCGTTGCCCCGCGCGATGCGGCCGAACTGCGGCTGTCCTTCGCGCCGGTGGTGCGCGAGGCCGCGCCCGCGGTCGTCAACGTCTATGCCAGCCGCACGGTGCAGAGCCGCCCGGTCTCTCCGTTCTTCGACGATCCGTTCTTCCGCCGCTTCTTCGGCGAGCCGGGGCAGGATCTCGGGCGCCCGCGCGAGCGGGTGCAGTCCTCGCTCGGCTCCGGCGTCATCGTGTCGGCCGACGGCATCATCGTCACCAACAACCATGTGATCGCCGAAGCGGACGCGGTGCGGGTGGCGCTGTCCGACCGGCGCGAGTTTGATGCCGAGATCGTGCTCAAGGACGAGCGCACCGACCTTGCGATCCTGCGGGTGAGGGATGCCTCGCAGAGCTTCCCGCATATCGAGTTCGCCGATTCCGACACGCTGGAAGTCGGCGACGTGGTGCTGGCCATCGGCAATCCCTTCGGTGTCGGCCAGACCGTTACCCAGGGCATCGTCTCGGCGCTCGCCCGCACGCGGGTGGGCATCACCGACTATCAGTTCTTCATCCAGACGGATGCGGCCATCAATCCGGGCAATTCCGGCGGCGCGCTGGTCGACATGCAGGGGCGGCTCGTCGGCATCAATACGGCGATCTTCTCCCGCTCCGGCGGGTCCAACGGCATCGGCTTTGCCATTCCCTCCAACATGGTGCGGTTCGTCGTGCAGGCGGCGGAAAGCGACGGTCAGGTGCGGCGTCCCTGGCTCGGGGCGAGCCTGCAGAGCGTCAGCGCGGAGATCGCCGAGGCGCTTGGCCTCGACCGGCCGAGCGGCGTGCTGGTCACTGTCGTCGGCGCGGGGAGCCCGGCCGAGCGCGCCGGCCTCAGGGTCGGCGACCTGATCACCCATGTGGGCGAGGCCGAGGTGACGGACCCGGACAGTTTCGGCTACCGCTTCGCCACCCGGGCGCTCGGGACGAAAACCACGTTCACGGTGCTGCGGCCGCGCGGCAGGGTGACGCTGGAGGTGATGTTGGAGGCGGCGCCCGAGACCGTCCCGCGCGATGAACGCGAGATTTCGGATTACTCGCCCTTCGCCGGCGCGACGGTGATGAACCTGTCGCCGGCGGTGGCGGAGGAGCTGCGGCTCGACGGCTTCGACACCGGCGTCGTCATCTCGAAGGTCGCGCCGGGGTCGCCGGCGGCCCGTGTCGGCCTGCAGATCGGGGACGTGATCCAGACGATCAACGGCCGGGAGATCGACTCCAGCCGCACGCTGCAGCGCATCGCCGGCAGCGATCCGGGCGTCTGGCGCCTGGAGATCCGGCGCGGCGGCCGGGTGCTCAGGATAGCGCTCAGGGGCTGAGGCGAAAGGCGAAGGCAGAGCACTGCGATGAGCGATCTTTTCCAGTCCGCGGGACTTGGCGCGCAGACCCGGCGGCCGCTTGCCGATCGGCTGCGCCCGGCGCAGCTTTCCGACGTGGTCGGGCAGGATCACCTGCTCGGCCCCGACGGCGTGCTGACCCGCATGCTGGAGACCGGCACGCTCGGCTCGCTGATCTTCTGGGGACCGCCCGGCACCGGCAAGACCACGGTGGCGCGGCTGCTGGCGGCGGCGACGGACCTGCGCTTCGAGCAGATCTCGGCGATCTTCAGCGGCGTTGCCGAGTTGAAGAAAGTGTTCGAGGCGGCGCGCGCCGCGCGCCTCACCGGCAAGGCGACGCTGCTCTTCGTCGACGAGATCCACCGTTTCAACCGCGCCCAGCAGGACAGTTTCCTGCCCGTCATGGAGGACGGAACGGTGACGCTGGTCGGCGCCACCACCGAAAATCCGAGCTTCGAGCTCAACGCCGCGTTGCTGTCGCGGGCGCATGTGCTCACTTTCCGCACGCTCGATGCCGAGGCGCTGGAGAAGCTGCTCGCCCGTGCCGAGGCGGAGGAGGGGCGCCCGCTGCCGCTCGACGAGGGCGCGCGCGCCGCGCTGCTGCGCATGGCCGATGGCGACGGACGGGCGGCGCTGACGCTCGCCGAAGACGTCTGGCGCGCCGCGCGCGGCGGGGAGATTTTCGATGCCACGCGGCTGCAGGAACTGGTGCAGCGGCGCGCGCCGGTCTACGACAAGTCGCGCGACGGCCACTACAATCTGATCTCGGCGCTGCATAAATCCGTGCGCGGCTCCGATCCCGATGCCGCGCTCTACTGGTTCTGCCGCATGCTGGACGGCGGCGAGGATCCGATGTTCCTGGCCCGGCGGCTGATCCGCATGGCGGTGGAGGATATCGGCCTTGCCGACCCCCATGCGCTGATCCAGGCCAATGCGGCGCGCGATGCCTATCATATGCTGGGCTCGCCGGAGGGCGAACTGGCGCTGGCGCAGGCGGTTGTCTATCTGGCGACGGCGCCGAAGTCGAACGGCGCCTATGTCGCCTACAAGGCGGCGATGCGCGCGGCGAAGCAGCATGGCTCGCTGCCGCCGCCCAAGCACATCCTCAACGCGCCGACCAAGCTGATGAAGTCGGAAGGCTATGGCGAGGGCTATGCCTATGACCACGACCAGCAGGACGCTTTCTCGGGGCAGGACTATTTTCCCGAGGCGATGGGACGCCAGCGCTTCTACGATCCGCCGGAGCGGGGATTCGAGCGCGAGATCCGCAAGCGCCTCGACTATTGGGACAAGCTGAGGCGGGAGCGCGGCGGGCGCTCCTGAGGTTGCCCATTGCGCTTTGCGGCGAACGGGCGGAGCATGGAAGCGGGGTCTGTCCGGGACGGTCCATGAAACAGATCGAGTTGCGTCTGGCGCTGGTGCTCTATGGCGGGGTTTCCCTCGCCGTCTACATGCATGGCATTACGCGGGAATTCTTGAACCTGGTGCGGGCCTCGCGCCGCCTGGAGGCTCGGGGCGGCGTGCCCGCGCCGCCGTCGGTGGACGGGCAGGGCGGCAGCGCGCAGGCCTATGAGCGGTTTCTGGCGTTGTTCGCGCCGGCGCTGGACCTGCGCATCGTCGTCGATGTCATTGCCGGCGCGTCGGCCGGCGGCGTCAACGGCGTGATGCTGGCGCGGGCGCTCGCCCACAACCTGTCGCTCGACAGCCACCGCGACCTGTGGCTGGAAAATGCCGATGTGATGCGGCTGTCGAACGAGCCGGTCGGCCTCAGCCGCTATCTCAAGGGCTCCATCGCTCCCGTGCTCGACCGGCTGGTCAGTATGGCGCTGAAATCCGAGCTCGGCGATCCGGAGACGCGCACCAAGCTGCGCCAGTTCATGCAGGCACGCTGGTTCACCCCGCCCTTTTCCGGCGAGCGCTATGTCGGCTGGATGCTGGATGCGGCGAAAGGGATGCGCCCCGATACGTCAGCCGGTGCCGCGCCGACCTTGATCCCGCAGGGGCAGTCGCTCGACCTGTTCGTCACCGTCACGGATTTCCATGGCGCCCGCCGCCGCTTCGCCATCGACGATCCGGTGGAGGTGGAGGAGACGGAGCACCGGCTGATCCTGCGCTATTCCGCCAGCAGCCGGGGCAACGGCAATCTCGTTTCCGACTTCACCGACGCGCGCATTCCCGATCTCGTGTTCTCGGCCCGCGCCACCTCCGCCTTTCCCGGAGCCTTTCCGCCGATGACGGTCGGCGAGATGGACCGGGTCCTGAAGGCGCGCGGCGAGACCTGGCCGCTGCGCGGCATCTTCCTGCACCGGGCCTTCGGCAAGGGGCAGGGGGCTCCCGAGAGCCGCATTCTGGTCGATGGCAGCGTGGTGATGAACAAGCCGTTCCAGCCGGTGATCGAGGCGATTGCCGGGCGGCCGGCGGCGCGCGAGGTGGTGCGGCGCATCGTCTATGTCGATCCGCTGGCCAATGTGCTTGGCCGACGCGAGGAGGTCGACGCGGCAGCGAGCGGCCAGGGTGGCGAGGTGGCGGCCGAGGAGGGCTCGCTCCCCGGCTTCTTCCGGGTCATCCTTGCCTCGCTCGCCCATATTCCCCGCAACGAGCCGATCGGCGACGCGCTGGAGCAGGTGCAGGACTACAATCGCGACGTCCGCCAGGTGAGCGAAGTGATCGCGGCCGCCGAGCCGGTCGTCGAGCGGGAGGTCGGCTCGATCCTGCGGACCGATCTCGACCGGCCGATGACGGTTCCCGAACTCACCCGCTGCCGGATGCTGGCGAACCAGCGCGCCCATGCCTCGGCCGGCTATGCCTATCACGGCTATCAACGGCTGAAGCTTGCGGGCGTCGTCGCGCGGATCTCCGACCTTCTGGCGCAACTGGCGACGGCGCGGGCCGGCACCGTCGGCGGCACAGTGGTCAGCCCGCGCGACTGCGAGACCCGGATCGAGGCCTGGCTTGCCAGCCAGCATGCCGAGGCGGGGCTGGGGCACGAGGGGGTGGAAGGTCCGACGCCGCAGCCGATCATCCGCTTTCTGCGCGGCCTCGATGTGGATTACCGCGTCCGCCGCCTGCGCTTCGTGATCCGCCGGCTCAACCGGCTCTATCGCGCCGCCGGGGCGGAAATGGAGCTGCGTCCGGCAGAGATGGATGAGCTCAAGAGCACGCTCTACGAGCAGCTCGATCATCTCGGCCAGCGCTGCCTTGTCAGCTTCTATGGCGCCGAGACGGCGGAGGCGGCCGCCCGGCTCGCCGCGTCCGATCCGGGCGACATCGAGACGGTCGGCCAGGTGCTGGAGGATCTTGCGACCCGCATGGGTCTTGCCGATCTCGACCGGCTTTGCGACGACGCCTTCTCGGTGATGGCTTACAGCTACCTGCCGCCGCCGCTGCGCCTGCCGCTTGTCGCCGCCTATATCGGTTTCGCCTTCTACGATCTGGTGACGCTGCCGGTGCTGCGCCGGCTCGCCAGCACGGAGTACAACGAGATCCTGATCGACCGGATCAGCCCGTCGGACCCGCATTCGCTGCGACCCGAGGGGGTGAAGCTCAAGGGCAACAACCTCAATGCCTTCGGCGCTTTCTTCAATCGGCGCTGGCGCGAGCACGACTATCTGTGGGGCCGGCTGTCCGCTGCCGACCGGCTGATGACCATGGCGACCCGCGCCGCCGCGCCGATCACCAGCGTCGACCCGCAGGCGCTTGCCGCCGTTCGGCGGGAGGTGTTCCTGGCGATCCTGCGCGAGGAAGACGGGCGGCTGCTGGCCGATCCCAAGCTGGTGCCGGACCTGCTGGCGGAGGTGGAGAAGGCGCTGAAGGAGGGAGAGACCGTCGCTGCGGAGAATGTCAGCCCGCTGTCCGCGTCCGTGTGATCTCGACGCTGACGCGGCCGGCGGCGATCGGCAGCGGCGCGCCGGGCTTGTGCACCCGCACGCTGATCTCCCGGATCCGCTCGTCCGCCGCAAGCACGGCCTCGGCAATGGCGCCGGCCAGCCGCTCGATCAGCTTGAAGCGGGACCCGGTCACCACCTTCTCGATGGTGCGGGTCAGCGTCGCGTAGCAGACCGTCTCCTCGTAGCGGTCGCTGAGCGAGGGCGCGGTGAGGTCGAGCCGGCAGGTCAGGTCGACGACGAAACGCTGGCCGAGCCGCGCCTCCTCCTCGTGCAGCCCGTGAAAGGCATAGAAGGCAAGATCCTGGAGGTGGATGGCGTCCATGGCGGGCTCGCTGGTCTGAGGCGACCCGAGCGGGCCACCGGGGAGTGTCGCCGGCATCGGTAGGCCAGCCGGCCGGCAAGCGCAATCGCCGAAACGGCGCGGCGCGGTACCAATGCGTCGTGCCTGACGCGGCCGCGCGGCACGGGCGGTTCGATCAGGGCGCGGGAACCGTCACCGTCGGACCGAACCGCTCCTCGAAACAGCGCCGCAGGACGATGTCGACATCTTCGAGCGTCACCGGCAGGCCAAGATCGACGAGGCTCGTCACGCCGTGTTCGGTCACGCCGCAAGGCACGATGCCGGAGAAATGCTCCAGGTCCGGCTCGACATTGAGCGACAGGCCGTGAAAGCTCACCCACTTGCGCATGCGGATGCCGATGGCGGCGATCTTGTCCTCGCGGGTGGCGCCCTTGTCGGGGCGGCGCACCCATACGCCGACCCGGTCCTCGCGCCGTTCGCCGCGCACATGATGCTCCCACAAGGTGCCGATCACCCAGTCCTCCATGGCGGCGACGAACGCGCGCACGTCCGGCCGGCGGCGCTTGAGGTCGAGCATCACATAGGCGACCCGCTGGCCCGGACCGTGATAGGTGAACTGGCCGCCGCGCCCGGTCTTGTGGACGGGGAAGCGGTCGGGGGCGATCAGGTCCTGCGGCTTGGCGCTGGTGCCGGCGGTGTAGAGGGCGGGGTGTTCCAGCAGCCAGACCCGCTCGGCCAGCGTGCCCTCGGCGATGCCGGCGACCCGTCGTTCCATCTCCTCCAGGGCAGCCTCATAGGCGATCGGAGCATCGCTTACCGCCCATTCGACGGGCGGCGAGCCGGCAGGGGACAGGAAGGAACCGGCGAGGTCCGCGCGCTCTGTCATTTTGCAAGTCCGTTAGGGGTTTGTTAACCAGACGCCGGCCAAGGTCAGCCTTGGGGGGCTCGGTTCGGGCCCGTATAGAATGAAGCTGACGGGATTGCCAAGCGTCATCGGTCCGGTGGTCATATGGGTACGTTCGATAATATTTCCATCGAGATCTCCGTGGTTCTCGGCAAGGCCGAGATGCCGATCCACCAGTTGCTGCGGATGGGCCGCGGCGCGGTGATCGAGCTGATGTCGCGCGAGGAGGACGATGTCCAGATCCTCGCCAACAACATTCCCATCGCCCGCGGACAGGTCGTGCTGCAGGGCGAGCGGGTGGGCGTTTCCATCACCGAGGTCCTGATGCGCCCGCCCGAGGCGCGCCCTGCCAGGATGACCGGGGCGCTCTGATTTCTCTCGCCGGCGCCGACGTATCTTTCCTTTGTGAATATCCCTTCGCAAAGCGCTTGCGCGGGAAAAACCTATTTGCTAGACGAGGGCTCCGCCGGGCCGATGGAGCGTGGCGGGAACGACAAGCGGTCGTGGCGGAATTGGTAGACGCGCAGCGTTGAGGTCGCTGTGGGGTAAAACCCGTGGAAGTTCGAGTCTTCTCGACCGCACCAAAAAAGAACCCGGCAATCTGCCGGGTTTTTTTGTGTCTATTTTTGCTCGGAAATGCACACGGCCAGACAAGCCCTGCCTGATTTTTGCCGTCTGTGGCTGCGAATTCTGCTGTTGCGGCGCAGCGGCGCGGCGTTTCCCATGTTAGGACTGTCTGGCACGCCGTTCCTTCGGGAAAGGTGAGGAGTTTCATTCTGCCGGCGGCCAGGGCGCAGCACGCGGCAGGGCGAGAAGGGGGGCACTGACATGACCGAGAGCGACCATGTCGACAATCCCGAGACCGTCGAGATCCCTCCCGTGCGTGACGAGGACGGGCGCATCAATGCCGATTTCCTGGCGCTGATCGAAGCCGGTATCGCCGCCCAGGACGCGCCGGCGCTGATCGGCCTTGCCGGCGACCTGCACGAGGCGGATGTCGCCGACCTCATCGAATCGCTGCCGGCCGACCAGCGGGTGCCATTGGTGCGCCTGCTTGGCGACGAGTTCGATTATGCCACCTTGACCGAGCTGGACGAGGCCGTCCGCCTCGGCATCCTCGAGGAACTGCCCAACGACACGCTGGCGGAAGGCATCGGCGAGCTCGATTCGGACGATGCGGTCTACATCCTGGAAGACCTCGACGCCGAGGACCAGGCGGCGATTCTCGACCAGCTTCCCTATTCCGACCGCATCCAGTTGCAGCGCTCGCTCGATTATCCCGAGGAGTCTGCCGGCCGTCTGATGCAGACGGATTTCATTGCGGTGCCGGCGTTCTGGAGCGTCGGCCAGACCATCGATCACATGCGCGAGACGGAGGATCTGCCGGACACGTTCTACGAGATCTTCGTGGTCGACCCCGGGTTCCGCCTGATCGGCTCGGTGCCGCTCGACAAGATCCTGCGCACCAAGCGCGAGACGAAGATCTCCGACATCATGACGGAGGAGCCGCAGACCTTCCGCGCCACCGACGACCGGGAGGAGGTGGCGCGTGCCTTCGAGCGCTACAACCTCGTCTCGGCGCCGGCTGTCGACGATGCCGGGCGGCTGGTCGGCATGCTGATGATCGACGACATCGTCGACGTCATCCAGGAGGAGGCCGAGGAGGATCTGCGCGGCCTCGCCGGTCTCGGCGACGAGGAGATCTCGGACACCGTCATCGTGACGTCGCGCTCGCGCCTGACCTGGCTGCTCGTCAACCTGTGCACGGCCGCCCTCGCGGCCTCGGTGATCTCGCTCTTCGAGGGACCGATCGAGGCGATGGTGGCGCTCGCCGTGCTGATGCCGATCGTCGCCTCGATGGGCGGCAATGCCGGCACCCAGGCGATGACCGTGGCGGTGCGCGCCATCGCCACCCGCGAGCTGACCGAACGCAACATGCTGCGGGTGCTGCGCCGCGAGGTGCTCGTCGCCCTGCTCAACGGCATGACGCTCGCCGCGCTGCTGGGCACCGGGGCGGCGCTCTGGTCAGGCAACAGTGGTCTCGGCCTCGTCATCGCCATGGCGATCATCATCAACATGTTTTTCGCCGGCCTGGCCGGGTTGCTCATTCCCGTGGTGCTGGAGAAGCTCGGGGTCGATCCGGCCATCGCCTCCAGCGTGTTCGTCACCACCGTGACCGACGTGGTCGGCTTCTTCGCCTTTCTCGGCATCGCCGCGCTCTGGTTCGGCTTGCCGCTTTGAGGCAAGGTGCGGCGGCATAAGACTGAAAGGGAATCGTCATGCCGACACCGCCGCCGCTTCAGGGCATTCTGGAAACCGCCGTCTATGTCGACGATCTCGAAAAGGCGCACGCCTTCTATGCCGGCGTCGTCGGTCTGGAGCGCATGCTGGAGACCGACCGGCTCTATGCCTATGACACCGGTCCCGGAGAGACGTTGCTGGTCTTCGCGCGCGGGCAGACCGCGGAGGATACCGTGACCGACGGCGGCGTCATCCCCGGCCATCACAGCGAGGGACCGGGCCACTTCGCCTTCCGCATCGCCGCCGACCAGCTTGGTCCGTGGCGGTCGCATCTTGCCGCCTGCGGCGTTGCCCTTCGCAGCGAGGTGACCTGGCCGGCGGGCGGCACCAGCCTTTATGTCGACGACCCGGACGGCAATGTGGTGGAGTTCGCCGCCCCGCCGCTCTGGGCGAATTTCATGGGGTAGAGCCCTTTCGGCCAATTCGCAGCCATTCTGACGGAGCGATTTTGTGACAAGGTCAAGCAAAGACACGCAGGCCGTATCTGGATACGGGCAAGGGGCTTTGCGCTGGAATTGGCGCAAAATCGCCCGTCCCGCAGGGCTTCCGATTGGCGGGCGCCCGACGCCGATCCGATCTTGCCCGATGCTACGGCATCGCGCGGCGACCGTTTCGACGCCGGATCGCCGCCCCAATCGAGAAGCAGAATTGACTGCGAATTGGTCGAAAGGGCTCTAGGTATGTTTCACCTCTTTCTGGTGGCGCTGGGCGGCGGGCTGGGAGCCGCCGGCCGTCACCTCGTCAATCTCGCGGCGCTCAGGACCTTCGGTCCCGGCTTTCCCGCCGGCACGCTGGCGGTCAATGTTCTCGGCTCGCTGGCGATGGGGCTGCTGGTGGGGTGGCTGGCGGCCCGGCCGGAAGGGAGCAGCAATGCGCTTCGTCTCTTCCTGGCGACCGGCGTTCTCGGCGGGTTCACCACCTTCTCCGCCTTCTCGCTCGACGCCGTCAGCCTGTGGGAGCGCGGCGAGGCGGCGACGGCGCTGCTGTATGGCGGGCTCTCCGTGGCGCTGTCGATCGCCGGCCTCGTCGCCGGCCTCTTCGCGATGAGGACGCTGATGGCCGGCTGACTGTGCCGCGCTCCTCGCTGTGGAGATGAGGGTCGCGGCAACATCCTGCAGCTTCCCGCGCCCGCTATCCGTTTTTCTCAGGAATGCGGGCGATCACCTTGATCTCGAAGTCGAAGCCGGCAAGCCAGGTGACGCCGACCGCCGTCCAGTTGGGATAGGGCGCCTTCGGGAAGATCTCGCTCTTCACCTCCATGATCGTTCCGAACTGGGTCTCCGGGTCCGTGTGGAACGTGGTCACGTCCACCAGGTCGGCGAAGCTGCAGCCGGCGGCGGCAAGCGTCGCCTCGAGATTGGCGAAGGCCCGGCGTACCTGCGCGGCGAAGTCAGACTCGGGCGAGCCGTCCTCGCGGCTTCCCACTTGTCCGGAGACGAAGAGCAGGTCACCAGAGCGGATCGCGGCGGAATAGCCGTGCTCTTCGTAAAGGGCATGGCGGTTTTCGGGGAAGACGGTTTCGGGTCTGGTCATGGTGGCAGCCTTTGTGCTGGCGCGTGAGGGGTCGCCCTTGCGGGGCTTACCGATGGGGGAAATTTGATATACGCTTCGTATGTATAATCTCACATACGATACGTATGTCAATTCACATACGCCGCGTATCTGGATGAGGTGTGGGGGATGGCGGCAAGACGGCGTGCGGACACGATGGAGGAAAACCGCGCCAGGCTGATCGCGGCGGCGCGAAAGGCCTTTGCCGAAAAGGGGTTCGCGGCGGCCTCGATGGATGAGCTGACGGCGGAGGCGGGCCTGACGCGCGGCGCGCTCTATCACAATTTCGGCGACAAGAGGGGGCTTCTCGCGGCCGTCGTCGCCCAGGTAGATGGCGAGATGGCCGCCCGGGCCAAGGCGGTCGGGGCAGGGCGCGGCGACGCGTGGCAGGGTCTGCTCGCGGAAGGGGCCGCCTATATCGAGATGGCGCTGGAGCCGGAGGTGCAGCGCATCGTGCTCCTCGACGGGCCGGCCTTTCTCGGCGATCCCTCGCAATGGCCGAGCCAGAATGCCTGCCTGCAGGCCACACGCCAGGCGGTTGCCCGGCTCATCGAGGCCGGCATCATGAAACCGGTCGATGTGGATGCCGCCGCACGCCTGCTGAGCGGCGCGGCGCTCACTGCCGCGCTCTGGGTTGCGGCGAGCGAGGACCCGCGTGCGGCCCTGTCGCGGGCGGTCGAGGCGTTTCAGGCGATGGCCGAGGGGCTGCTGCGGGGCAGGGACGGGCGTTGAGAGCGGGGCGACCTTCATGCTTCGCTTGCCCTCAGGCAGCGTCGGGATTAGGTAGGGCGCTTGAAAAGGGGCGGGGCGAGCGGCTGCGAACGCTGCGCGCCCTTCCCGCAACGGGAAACGACATGTCCGGCATCGAACAGAAGACCGTCACCTCGGACGAGGCCGGCATGCGGCTCGACCGCTGGTTCAAGACCCACTATCCGGGCCTCGGCCACGGCCATCTGCAGAAACTGCTGCGCACCGGCCAGGTGCGGGTCGACGGCAAGCGCGCGGAGACCTCCACCCGCGTCGGCACCGGCCAGGTGGTGCGCATTCCGCCGCTCACCGTCGATGCCCATGTGGCGGCGAAGGACAGCGCCAACGCCAAGCCGAAGCCGCGCAAGCTGGTGGCCGGCGACCGCGAAGCGGTGGAGGCGATGATCCTCTACGAGGACCGCGAGGTGATGGTGCTGAACAAGCCGGCCGGGCTTGCCGTGCAGGGCGGTTCCGGCCTGACCCGTCATCTCGACGGCATGCTCGAGGCGTTCCGCGACGCAAAGGGCGAAAAGCCCCGTCTCGTCCACCGGCTCGACCGCGAGACCTCTGGCATCCTGCTGCTCGCCAAGACGCGCAAGGCCGCCTCGGAGATGGCCAAGTCCTTCCGCGCCCGCCAGACCCGCAAGATCTACTGGGCGCTGGTCGCCGGCGTGCCGAAGCCGCGCCAGGGCCGCGTCTCCACCTATCTGGCGCGTGACGAGGGCGAGGAGCGCATGCGCGTTGCCCGCCACGGCGAGGACGAGGCGCAGCATTCCGTCTCGCTCTATTCGGTGGTGGAAAATGCCGGGCCGAAGGTCTCCTGGGTGTCGCTGCGGCCGATCACCGGGCGCACGCATCAGCTCCGCGCCCACACCGCCCATATCCATCACCCGATCCTTGGTGATCCGAAATACTTCAACATCGAGAACTGGGAGTTTCCCGGCGGCATCCAGAACAAGCTGCATCTGCATGCCCGCCGCATCGTCATTCCGCACCCGTCCGGGCGCGGCACCATCGACGTCTCGGCGCCGCTGCCCCCGCATATGCAGCAGAGCTGGAACCTGCTCGGCTTCGATGCGGCGCAATACGACCCCGAGACCAACGATCCGGAGGAATAGGCCCTGTATCTGGTGATCTTCGATTGCGACGGCACGCTGGTCGACAGCCAGGAGACCATCCTGCATGGCCTTGCCGTCGGCTTCGAGGCCGTCGGTCTCGCGCCGCCCTCGCGCGAGGCGGGCCTGTCCATCGTCGGCCTGTCGCTGGAGGTGGCGTTCCGCCAGCTCGCCGAGCCGGGACACCATCACCTGGTGCCGGCGATGGCGGAGGCCTATCGCCAGTCCAAGGTGGCGCGCCGGCTTGCCGGGCTTGACCACGACCCGCTCTATCCCGGCGCGCGCGAGGCGCTCGACACGCTTTCGGCCCGCGACGACGTGATGCTCGGCATCGCCACCGGCAAGGCCCTGCGCGGCGTCCGCCACATGCAGCAGAGCCACGGGCTGGAGGGGCGGTTCGTCACCATCCAGACGGCCGATACGGCACCCTCCAAGCCGCATCCGGGCATGATCCTGCAGGCGATGGCGGAGACCGGGGCGGAGCCTGCGCGCACGGTGATGATCGGCGATACCGGCTTCGACATGGAGATGGCGCGCGCTGCCGGCGTTGCCGGGCTCGGCGTCGGGTGGGGCTATCATCCGCGCGCCCGGCTGGCGGCGGCGGGCGCGGCGCGTATTCTCGACCGCTTCGACGAGCTCGTGCCGGCGCTGGGCGAGATGCTCGGCTGGGCCGGCACCGAGGAACAAAGGGAGCTTGCCTGATGCGCGACCTGTTGAGCGATATCGAGGCCGGCGGCACCACCGATCCGGTCGAGCGCGCCAGGACCCTGTCGCGGCGCGAATTGCCGAAGCGCTTCTACAAGGAGGTCGGCATCGTCCGGCAGGAGGACGGCCTGCATGCCGTCCATCTCGACGGCCGAACGGTCAAGACGACGGGACGCAATCTCCTCGCGCTTGCCGAGGAAGAGATCGCCGCCCGCATCGCCGCCGAATGGGCCGCGCAGAGCAAGGAGATCGACCCGGCCACCATGCCGCTGACCCGCATCGCCAATGCCGCGATCGATGCGGTGCCGGCCCGGGCGGGGGAAGTCGCCGACGACGTCACCGCCTATGCCGGCAACGACCTGCTGTTCTACCGGGCGGACGGCCCGCAAACGCTGATCGAGCGGCAGAATGCCGCCTGGGGGCCGGTGATCGGCTGGGCGGAAGCGCGGTTCGGCGGCCGTTTCGTGCTCGCCGAGGGGGTGATGCCGGTGCGCCAGGACGCGGCGCTGCTCGCCCGTATCCGGCAGGCGCTTTCGCCGCTGGCGCCCCTGCATCTCACGGCGCTGCATGTTGCGACGACCTTGGGCGGCTCGGCGCTGCTCGCGCTGGCGCTGATGGAGGGCGAGATGACGGCCGATGCAGCCTGGAGCGCCGCCTTCGTCGACGAGGATTGGAACATCGAGCAGTGGGGCGAGGATCTCGAGGCAGCCGCCTTGCGCGCCGCGCGCCGCCGCGATTTTGACGCGGCGGCGGTGGTTCTCGACGTCTGCGCGGGGCGCTCTGCCCGCTGATCCCGGTGCCGATGCGCCGTCAGGTCGGCTGCGAGACGATGACCCAAACCGTGCGGGCCTCGCCGCTGTTCGAGCCGGTCGCGACGTCGGCCTTGGCGACATAGTTGCCCGACTGCACGTCGTCCTGGCTGGCGGCGGTGCAGGGGCAGGCACCGAAATTGTTCGAGGCGGTGAAGGAATAGGGCAGCTTCAGTTCGTAGCCGCCCGTGGTGCTGGTGACGGTGACATAGCCGGATGCGTCGCCCTTGGTGCCGCCGCTCGAGTAGGCGTAACCGATCGCATAGCCCTTGTAGGGAATGGATGTTCCGGTATCGAGGCCGTGCAGGTTGCCGACCTCTCCGTCCGAAGCGGTGATGGAGAAATCGGCGCCGGAGAGATTGATGATCTCGACAAGGCTGGAATCGCAGCAGCTCATGGAATGTACTCCTGTTGAAAAGGTCTGTCTGGTTTTCGGGACTGGAAACGGCCGGATGAAAGGATCCGGAGGCAGTGTCAGGCGGTCTTTCGGGTCACCGGAATGGTGCGTGCGACAAGACTGGGCCGGACGTCGCCCGGCAGCAGGGTGGTGAGATCGTAGGTCTTGACGATGATCGGGTTGAGGCCGCTGACGATCGACGACACCGGCTGGTAGTTCGGCGAGAACACGGTGATCACGTCGGTCATCTGCCAGCGCAGCACGACGACGTCGTCGTCGCCGGAATTGGTGACGGTGTCCGACATGTAGGAGGTGGTCTGCTCGTTCACCGAAACCTGCTGGAAGGTCGAGGCCTCCGCATTGAGGCTCGCGGAGATGCCGGCCGAAATCGGCCCCCAGCCGGCATGAGCGTCGACGCCGACCGACGCGCCGACCGTATCCTGCGTCGAGGAGGTGGTCTGGCGACCGGAGACGATGGTGTAGCTGACCGTCCGGCTCTCGCCCACCGTCAGGCTGTAGCTGTCGCCTTGCAGGTTCCAATATTGCTCGCGGGTGATGAAGTTCTGCTGGCCGCCGGTGCTGGTCACGGTCGAGCAGCCGACCATCACCAGCGGCGAGTTGACCGGGACGAGCTGGTTCAGGGTCGGTTCGGGGATCGAGCCGATGTCGTTGGGCTCGGTCAGCACCGAGTTGTCGACCGTGAAGGCCCCGTCGAGGCTGGTCATCTGGTAGGTGCAGATGAAGCTGCCGCTCAGTGCCGAGGTGACGACGAGATAGTCCCCGGTGGTGCCGTCGAACTCGGTCGTCGAGGCCGCCTCGACATGGCCGAGCGAGGTCCGCGTGCCGGCATTGGTGACGCTGTAGACCGCGATGCGGACCGGTAGGTTGTTGGTTATCATCACCGAGGCGGACGTGTCCGTCTCGGTTGCGTAAAGGCGCCCTGTCAACGCCTTTTCGTACAAGTCTTTCATGGATACCTCCTCTTATGCGCGAAATGCGATGAGGAAGCTACCACCGGTAGAATTTCTTATCAATCCATGGAATACTGCAATCGTAGCCGCTTCGGCAACGGCGTGTGCCTCGTCTGATTTTCCAGTATGGCGCTTCCGCTCACGCGCGGCAAGCGGCGGGCCGGCCGGACGGATGCCGGGTCGTGGGCGGGAAAGTGCCGGAGCGGGAGAGTGCCGGAGCGGGAGGGCGGAATGGAGCGAGGCGTCGATTTTCTGACGGTGGGGTTCTGGAACATCGAGAAGCACAATGTCGTACGTCCGGATCCGGACAATCCGAACGGCTATGTGATGAGCGAGAGCGTGGCCTTCATCATCGAGACGATCGAGCGGTGGTATTTGTCCGCGGACGTCGACGTGATCATTCTGGCCGAGGTGACGGAGAGCAAGGGGGCGGGAGACCTCTTTGCCCGCGTTGTCGCCAACCGCCTCAACGGCCTCGGGGGCTATCAACAGACCGCTGCGTTCAACGCATCCTTCAACTGGTTCCCGACGGCGGGGGGCCGGGTCGGCGTGTGCAACTATATCTGCATCTGGAACGAGGCGGTCCCTTGCCTTAGCGGTTTGGGGGGGCGGATCCGTTTCGTCTGGAATCGCGACCATACCCGCCCGATGGTCATGCTCGATGCCGGGATCATGCGGATCGGTGGGCTTCACGCGAAGGCGGTGATCCGCGACCAGGCGAGCACGGAGATCATCGAGGCATGTCTCGAACTCGGGCGCCACGACCAGCCGGCCGCCTTGATCGGGGATATGAACATTCCCTTCGGCAAGATGGACGTCTTCGACGAGGGGTTCTTGAGGGGGGCCGGCTGGGAGGCCGTCGCGCCGGGCTTTGCTCCGACCCATGTCACCCGCGCGCGCGACGAGAACAAAGAGTATCAAATGGGCCGGGGCAGCGTGCTCGACTATGTCTGGCGCAATCCGGGCATCTCCCAGTGCGTTGCCGTGTCGCCGATGCGGGGGTTCCAGTACCAGTTCTGGGAGGTCAACGATCACGCACCGATCTGCTACAAGCTCTGCCGGACGGCACGTGACGTGCGGTCCGGCAGCACGGTGCCGCGCCGGGCGCCGGTCCCCGCCTGAGCCGACATGCCGCTGGTCGGCTATGGGGGCAATGACCACGCACCGGTCCAGTATCATCTCGCCTGCAAGACGGGTGAACTGCCCGTCGTCGTTTTGTAGTCGCCTCGTCAGTCCGGTCGCCTGGATCCTTCGGCAGGCTCCTTCGCCAGCAGTCCCTCCAGCACCATGTCGATATGGGCGGCGAGAAACCGCCGGGCCTCGATGGGCTCGAACCGGTCGAAGGTCATCTTCCAGACGATGGTCATCACCGCCGGTGCGACGATCACGATCGGCAGGTCGGTGAGCGCGCTGCGGCGGAACTCGCCGCGCTCCACGCCCCGGCGCACGAGGGCGGCGAGCACCTCCTGGCCGCGGCTGATGACGCGGCGGTGGTACTGCTCGGCAATCGTCGGAAAGCGTCCGCCTTCCGTGATGATGATGCGCATCAAGACGTGCAGCCCGTCCTCGAACAGCGCCTTGTAGATGCGGGGCAGGGCGGTGCGCACCAGGTCCTCCGACGAGCCGGGATAGGCCGCAACCAGCCCCGCCACGTCGTCGAAGAACGGCGTGATGCGCGAGGAGAGCGCCGCCTCGAACAGCTCCTCCTTGCTGGCGAAATAGCGGTAGATCGTGCCTTTCACGACGCCCGCGCGCCTTGCGACGTCCTCCAGCCGCGTCGCCGCGAAGCCGTTTTCGGCAAACTCCTGCAGCCCCGCATCGATGATCTCGCCAGGGCGCGCCTCCTTGCGCCGGCGCCGGGGCTTCGGTGTTTCCGCTGCGGAATCGCTCTGTGTCATCGTCCTTGCACTTCCTGTCGCGCGCTGTTAATGACTTTATGGTCATTAACAGGATCGTGTCATGTCCTCAATCCCCGGCCCCGGCCCCCGACCTGGCCTCGTCGAGACCACCGGGCCGCTAGCCGCCAAGGCAGCCGGCGCGGCGCCTGCCCTGCCGTTGCAGGCGGTGCGGCGCGAGTCGTCGCATCCCGGTTCGGGCCGCTCGCGACTATGGCCGATCCTCTCCCGGCTGCGTAGCCTTGCGCTCGGTCTCGCTCTCGTGGGCGCCGGCCTTGCCGCCGGCATTGTCCTGCAGGCGCGCGGAGTTCTGCCCTGGCAGGCCGCCGAAACGGGCGCTCCGGCGGCGCCTCTGCCTGCCGCAAGCGACGAGGAAACCGCCGCTGTCTTCGGTCTCGGCCGGCTGCTGCCGGACGGGTTCGTCGTCACCGTCGCGCCGCCCTTCGGAGCGGGCGATGCCCGTGTCGCGCGGCTGCTGGTTGCGGAAGGCGCGCTCGTCGAGGCGGGCCAGCCGTTGGCCGAGCTCGACAACCGGCCGCAGCTTCTGGCGGCGCTGGCATCGGCGGAGGCGACGGTCCGCCTGCGCGAGGCCGAGCTTGCCCGCCAGCGGGTCTTTGTCGCTGCCAGCCGGACGGAATCGCGCGCCGCGCTGGAGCGCGCCGAGGTTGCCGCCGCCACGGCCCGGCGCGAGCTGGAGCGCTCCCGCGAACTGCTCGCCCGCGGCCATGTCACCCGCGCCACCCATGACGATGCGCTCGCCCGGTCGGAGGCGGCGGAGCGCGAGGTCGAGAGCGCGCGGGCAACGCTCGGGCGCTATACCGCCGACACGCCGGATGGCCAGGCGGATATCGCCGTCGCCTTGCGCAATCTCGATGCCGCGCAGGCTTCCCTTGCCCTGGCGCAGGCCGATCTTGCGCGCTCCCTGGTGCCGGCGCCGGCCGGCGGCGTCGTGCTTGATATCCATGTGCGGCCCGGCGAGCGGCCGGGCGAGCGCGGCATTCTCGACATGGGCGACATCGACAAGATGATGGCGGAGATCGAGGTCTATCAGTCGCGCATCGGTGCCATCGAGACCGGCGCTCCCGTCGAGATCACTGGCGAGGCGTTCGAGGGGGCCATCTCGGGCAAGGTCGAGCGGATCGGCTGGGATGTCGGCCGCCAGACCGCGACGGGCGCGGACCCGGCCGCTCGCACCGATGCGCGCGTGATCAAGGTCTATGTCGCCATCGATCCGGCGGACATTCCCCGCGTGCGCCGCTTCACCAACCTGCAGGTCACCGCCCGCATCAAGACGGGAGAGGGGATGTGACGGGCCCGCTCACCCCCATGCTCACCGCGCTTCTCGGCCGGCTGCCCATCGGCTGGCTGCAGCTCGTCCACAACAAGGGACGCCTGGCCGCCGCGGTCTCGGGCGTTGCCTTCGCCAATGTGCTGATCTTCATGCAACTCGGCTTTCTCGGCGCGCTGGTGGAGAGCATCCGCCTGCCCTACACGGCGCTGAACGGCGACATTCTCGTCTCCGCCTCCGATGCCAATACCCTGTTCGACGGCAGCCCGCTGCCGCGCAGCCGGCTCTATCAGGCGCTTGCCGTGGAGGGGGTCGCCTCCGCCACCGGCTTCTACTATGGCCGCATCGACTGGAAGCAGCCGGACGGCACCATCCGCGCCATGGACCTGTTCGGCGTCGACCCGACCGGCGCACCCTTCCGCGAGCCGGCCCTTGCCCGCCAGGTCGAGAGCCTGACGCTGCCCGACACCGCGTTGATCGACAACCTGACCCGCAACGTGCCCGCTGACCTCTTCGCCGCCGTGGAGGCGGGCGAGCCCTATCGCTTCGAGACGCGCGGGCGGGAGATCACGGTGACGGGAGTGTTCGAGATCGGCGGCGGCTTTTCCGCCGACGGTTATCTCGTCGTCTCCGACCAGACCTTCCTGCGGCTGTTTCCGGCCCGCCTGCCGGGCGCGCCGAATTATGTGCTGCTGCGCCTTGCGCCGGGCGCCGAGCCGGCGGCCGTGCTGGCGCGCCTGCGCGCCGCGCTGCCGGCCTCCGACACCGCGGTGTGGACGCTGGGCGAGGCGGCCGCCCGCGACCAGCGCTTTCAGACGACGCAAAAGCCCGTCGGCGTCGTCTTCGGCTTCGGCGTCGTCATCGGGGTGCTTGTCGGCGTCATCATCGTCTATCAGGTGCTGTCCACCGACGTTGCCGACCACATCCGCGAATACGCCACCTTCAAGGCGATGGGTTATCCGCAGCGCTTCTTCCTGGGCATCGTCTTCGAGGAGGCTTTCATCCTCGCCCTGTTCGGCTTCGTGCCCGGCGTTCTCGTGGCGCTCGGCCTTTATGCGGCGGTGGCCGCCGGCACCGGCCTGCCGATCTTCATGCCGGCGGAGCGGCCGCTCCTCGTCTTCCTCGGCACGCTCGCCATGTGCGCGCTGTCGGGCGCCATCGCGACGCGCCGGCTGGCGCGGGCCAATCCGGCGGAGCTGTTCTGACCATGGCCGGCGATCTCATCTCCGCATCCGCGGCCATCGTCGTGCGCGGGCTCAGTCACTGGTTCGGCAGCGGCGAGGCGCGCAAGCAGGTGCTGTTCGACGTCGATCTCGAGGTTCGGCGCGGTGAGCTGGTGGTGCTGATGGGCGCGTCCGGTTCCGGCAAGACGACGCTGCTCACCCTGATCGGTTGCCTGCGGCAGGTCGAGGCGGGCTCGGTGGACTTGCTCGGCCGCGAGCTCAAGGGCGCCAGCGAGGCGGAGCTCGTCGCGTGCCGGCGGCAGCTCGGCTTCATCTTCCAGGCGCACAATCTGCACGAAAGCCTCACCGCGCTGCAGAACGTCCATATGGGGCTCGCCGTCCACGGGGATCGCGTCACCGGAGACGGGCGAGCGGCCGCGCGCCACGTGCTCGATCTCGTCGGCTTGTCGGAGCGGGTGGACTATCTGCCGGGCAACTTGTCGGGCGGACAGAAGCAGCGCGTTGCCGTCGCCCGGGCGCTGGTCGGCAATCCGCCGGTGGTGCTGGCCGACGAGCCGACCGCCGCGCTCGACAGGGAAAGCGGGATGGCGGTGGTGGAGATGCTGCGCCGGCTTGGCCGCGAACGCGGCACGACGACGCTGATGGTCACCCATGACAACCGCATCCTCGAGCTGGCCGACCGCATCGTGCGGATGGAGGACGGCCGCATCGTCGAGGGCTGAGACGCGCCGCCTCAGATCTCGAAGTCGGGAATTTCGGCGACTGCGTCGCGCAGCTTTTCCGACCACATGCGCGACAGGTCCGCGAAATAGGGATCGTTTTCGCGGATGCGGGTCTGGCGGTGGGCGGAGAAACTGTCGGTGTTGTAGAGCAGCATGTCGATCGGCATGCCGACCGACAGGTTGGAACGCAGGGTCGAGTTGAACGACAGCAGCACCAGCTTCGCCGCCTGGCCGAGGCGCATGTCCGCCCGGGTCACCCGGTCGAGGATCGGCTTGCCGTATTTGTGCTCGCCGATCTGCAGGAACGGCGTGTCGGCGGAGGCCTCGATGAAATTGCCGGCGGAATAGATCTGGAAGAGGCGCGGCGCCTCGCCCTTGATCTGGCCGCCGAGCAGGAAGGTGACGCTGAAGCTCTCCGAATTGGCGGCCAGCGCCTCGCCGTCGATGGCGCGCACGTCGCGCACCGCGCTGCCGACCAGCCGCGCCGCCTGGAACATGGTGTCGACCGAATGCAGGGTCGGCCGGCCAGGCTCCTCGCTCTTCAGCCGCTCGCTCAAGAGGCTCACCACCGACTGGGTGACGGCGAGGTTGCCGGCGGCCAGCATGCAGATCACCCGGTCGTCGGGCTTTTCCCACACATGCAGCTTCTTGAAGGTTGCGACATTGTCGAGCCCGGCATTGGTGCGCGTATCGGCGGCCATCACCAGGCCGCGATCGAGCTTCAGACCGACACAATAGGTCATGACCAGACAGTCTCCGAAAACGGGGAGGGCTTGCGCCCGGCCGGAAGGATCCGGCGACGATTCGCACGGGGCACCGGACCCGGCTGATTTGACAGGTTCGCGGCCGTCCGGGCAACGGCGCTATTGCTGAGATTGCTGCGATTCCTGTGAAACCGCCACTTCCACATCCATGTTCTCGTCGGACCCGCCGATGCGAATGCCGCGGATCGGCGCGGCGGAACGCGAGTCGAGGCCGCAGGTGAGGCGGATGTAGCGGTCCGTCGGGCACATGCCGTTCGACACGTCGAAACCGACCCAGCCGAGCGTCGGCAGCAGCACCTCGGCCCAGGCATGGTGCGCCTCGGAGTCCTGCCCGCCGTCCATCAGCATGTAGCCGGAAACATAGCGGGCCGGCACGCCGATGGCGCGGGCGGCGGCGATGAAGATATGCGCATGGTCCTGGCACACGCCTTCTCCGGCCGCCAGCGCGTCGACGGCCGAGGTATGCACCTCGGTGACGCCGGTGCGATAGGCGACCTTGTCGCGGATCGCCTGCATCAGGTCGTGGAAGCCGGCGACCGATTGCGCCCCGTCGCGCTCGGCGACCGCCGCCAGCCGGCGGATCGCCGGATTGGCGCGGGTCAGCGGCGTGAAGCGGAGGAAGACGTTGTCCGGCGTCGGGCTCCTCGGGTGGCCGATCACGCCGGCCCGGTCCTCCGTCTCGACGGTCCCCTCGACGGCGATGGTCAGTTCCGTCATGGCCTCGCGGTGGCTGATGACGTCGACCGGATTGCCGAAGGCGTCGATATAGCGGGCCGCGCCCTCGTAGCCCGGCACGTCGATCCTCCAGGACAGCACCTTCTGCCCCGCCAGCGTCGGCGGGGTCAGGCGCAGTTGCTGCACGGTATGGGCCAGCGGCCGGTCGTACCGGTAGCGGGTTACATGTTTGACGATGAGGCGCATGGCTCTCCGGCTTCCTCGTCTGCGTCCGGCTTCGCGCTCGGCCGCCGGCGTCTTGTCGTTCGGGCCGCTCGGGCTTCAGGCAAAGTGATAATCCGCGGCGAGCTGCGCGCCCAGCCCGTTGTTTCTGGCGATCATGTCGCCGAGGAACTCGTGCAGGCCCCCCTGGAAGATCTGCCGCATGGTTCCCTTGTCCAGCAACTCGTATGTGCGCCGGGTCATGTCGTAGCTCATCGGCCGTTCGCCATAGCGGGCGGTCAGCGCGTCCATGCTCTCGGCGATCCAGTCGTAGCAATAGGCCAGCGAGCGCGGCATCTCCTTCCGCAGGATCAGGAACTCGGCGATGTTGAAGGGGCGGATCTGCGCGTCGCGATAGGCGTGGCGGTAGCTGCGATGGGCCGAGACCGAGCGCAGGATCGTCGACCACTGATAGCGGTCGAGGTCGCCGCCGACCACCTCGTTGTCCGGCAGCAGGATCCAGTATTTCACGTCGAGAATGCGCGAGGTGTTGTCGGCCCGTTCGATGAAGCAGCCGAATTGCGAGAAGTGGTAGCCCTCGTCGCGCATCAAGGTGCCGAGCATGGCGCCGCGAAACAGCATCGAGCGCTGCTTGATCCAGGTCAGGAAGCCCGGCAGCTTGTCGTCGGTCATGTGCTGCGGGCGCACTTCCATGAACTCGATATAGGTCGTGTTCAGGCTCTCCCACATCTCGCCGGTGATGGCGGTGCGCACCGAGCGCGCGTTGTTGCGCGCCGCCTCGATGCAGGAGCGCACCGAGGAGGGATTGTCCGCGTCGAACAGCATGTGCGAGACCACAGTGCGCTTGGTCGGCTCCTCATGCTTCTTGAAGAAGCCCTGGTCGCAGCCGGCGCTGACCAGGGTCGAGCGCCAGTCGTCGGCGGCGTCCTGGCCCAGGCGCGGCGTCATGGCGATGCGGTATCCCACCTCCAGCAGGCGGGCCATGTTCTCCGCCCGCTCGTTGTAGCGCGAGGTCCAGAACAGGGATGCGGCGGTACGGCCGAGCATGGTTCGTCAGTCCTCCAGAACCCAGGTGTCCTTGGTGCCGCCGCCCTGGCTGGAATTCACCACCAGCGAGCCCTTCTTCAGCGCCACGCGGGTCAGGCCGCCGGGCGTGATGCGCACCTTGTCGCCGACCAGCACATAGGGCCTCAAGTCGACATGGCGGGGCGCCAGCCCCGATTGCACATGGGTCGGACAGGCCGACAGCGCCAGGGTCGGCTGGGCGATATAGTTGCCGGGATTGGCTTGCAGCCGCTTGGCAAAGTCGGCGATCTCGCGCTTCGACGAGGTCGGGCCGATCAGCATGCCGTAGCCGCCCGAGCCGTGCACTTCCTTCACCACCAGCTCCGGCAGCCGGTCGAGCACATAGGCAAGGTCGTCGGGCTTGGCGCAGTTCCAGGTCGGCACGTTCTTCAGGATCGGCTTCTGGCCGGTATAGAACTCGATGATGTCCGGCACATAGGCATAGATCGCCTTGTCGTCGGCAATGCCGGTGCCCGGCGCATTGCAGATCGTCACGTTGCCGGCCCGGTAGGCGTCGAACAGGCCCGGCACGCCGAGCATGCTGTCGGGGCGGAAGGTCAGCGGATCGAGGAAGGCGTCGTCGATGCGCCGGTAGATCACGTCGACCCGCTGCGGCGACTGCGTCGTGCGCATCCACACCTTGCCGTCCTCGACATAGAGGTCGCGCGCCTCGCACAGCTCCACACCCATCGTGTCGGCAAGGAAGGCATGCTCGAAATAGGCGGAGTTGTAGATGCCCGGCGTCAGGATACAGACCGTCGGATCGCCGTCGCAGTTCTCCGGCGCGACGCTTTCCAGCGTCTCGCGCAGCATGTCCGGATAGTGCTCGATCGGCGCCACCCGGTTCTGCTGGAACAGCTCGGGGAACATCCGCATCATCGTCTCGCGGTTCTCCAGCATGTAGGAGACGCCGGACGGGGTGCGGGTGTTGTCCTCCAGCACGTAGAAATCGTCCTCGCCGACGCGTACGAGGTCGGTGCCTATAATATGGGCATAGACCCGGCGCGCCGGGGCGAAGCCGATCATCTCCGGCAGGAACGCCTCGTTCTGCAGGATCAGCTCCGCCGGCACGCGGCCGGCCCGGACGATCTCCTGGCGGTGGTAGATGTCATGCAGGAAGGCGTTGAGCGCGCGCACCCGCTGGTCGATGCCGGCCGACAGGCGCCGCCACTCGGACGCCGACAGCACGCGCGGGACGATGTCGAAGGGGATCAGCCGTTCGGTGGCCTCGGAGGTGCCGTAGACGGCGAAGGTGATGCCAAGGCGGCGGAAAATCGTCTCCGCTTCGCGCGATTTCTTGCGCATCTCCGCCGGGGACAGGGTGTCGAACCATTCGGCGAGCCGCCGGTAGGGTGCGCGGGGCTTGCCGTCGGCGGTCAGCATCTCGTTGAAAATGGCGCTCTCCCCCATGCGTGTCTCTAACCCCTCGCACTCGGCCCGTCTTGTTGTTTTGCCGCGCGGGCCGCTTCGGCGATCCGCCGGCAGGACCCATGTTCGCAAACCGGGCAGCCGCCTTCCAAGTCCGAAATTGCGCCAGCCAAACACCCGTTCTGCATTTCCGGCAGGCAGGGTCATCGCGAGAGGACCTTGCGGCAACAAGCTTAACCTGCCGGCGGGGGACGTCAAACCGGGAGACGGCGGCGACGCAAAACGGCGCATCCCGGCTGTGGAATGCGCCGTCCTGACGGGCTCGGAGGCCTTTCGGATCACACCACTTCGCCGAACTCCATGCTCTCGGCCTCGATCAGGGCCAGGAAGGCCTCGCAATCGGCAGTGTTCGTCCAGCTCTCGCAGATGGCGATGGCCCGCTCGCGGCTGTCGGCGACGGCAAGATCCAGGAAGACGCCATGGTCGAGCCGCAGGAGCCGCTGGCCGCGCCAGCCGGGCTGGCGGGAGAGATGGCGCTCCACCATCTGGGCATGTGCGGCGCGCATCTGCGCTTCCGTCACGCCCGGCTTCAGGCGGAAGCGGCCGATCTCCAGTCCGTCCCCGGCGAGGAGGCCGACCGGAGACGGCTGGTTCGCCGCATAGTGGCCCATGCTGGCAACGCCGCTGATCGTGGCGCGGAAGCCGGCAAACTCGGCCGCCTCGCCGACCTCGCGCGCGGCCGAGAGCGCTGCGTCCTCGCTTTTCCAGGCGACGAGGTCGACACGCCGGGCCGCATCGCCGGTTCCCGTGAGCTGCGTCCAGGCGAGGAAGCCTGGCAGCGCTCTCGCCTTGTCGAGTGCGAGCCTGCGTTCATGGTCGGCGCGGGCCGGATCTTCAACCTCATAGGCGACGACTTCGAGACAATATCCCTGCATGGAATGCTCCTGTGCTGCGTGATGCAGTGCGGGAGATACGCGGTGGCTCCTGACACCTTCTGTCAGGGGCCTGCGCTACGGATGGCGCCATGAAGGTGTTTCGTCTGTTTGCCTTGCTCGACCGCCTACGGGAGGCGAGTGCGCCGGTCTCCGCCGAGGCGCTCGCCGATGCGCTCGAGGTGTCGCCGCGCACGATCTATCGCGACATGGCCACCCTGCAGGCGATGGGTGCGCCGGTGCGCGGCGAGGCCGGGCTCGGCTACCAGATGGAGCGCGGCTATTTTCTGCCGCCCCTGCGCTTCGACGCGGAGGAGATGGAGGCGATCGCGCTCGGTATGAGGCTGGTGGCGGCGCGCGGCGACGACGGCTTGCGCGCGGCGGCGGCGCGGGTTTCCGGCAAGATCGGCGCGGCATCGGGGGAGGGGGCCGGCAAGGTCACCGACCGCTTGCCGCTGCGCGCGGTAACGCGGGAGCACCCGCAGGCCGGTGTCGTCGATCGCTGGCTGCCGGAGCTCCGCCGGGTGATCCGCGAGCGGCGGATCGTGACGCTCGGCTATGTCGACCTCAGCCGGCGGGAGACCCGCAGGCGTGTCCGCCCGCTCGGCCTCACCGTGTTCGACGAGGTGTGGCTGCTGACCGGCTGGTGCGAGGCGCGGGAGGACTTCCGCAACTTTCGTGTCGACCGCATCGCCACCATCGAGGACACCGGCGAGCGCGCGCCGAACGAGCGCGGCCGGCGTTTCGAGGACTATCTCGCCACGCTGTGATCAGCGCCAGCTTCCCCAGGGCGAGAACAGCGGCGTCTCGCAGAGATAGCCGACGATGCAGCTATTGCTGTCGCGGGTGCGCACCTGGGCCGGGCGCACCGTCTCCCAGTGGTCGCACCAGCGCGGGCCGGCGACGAAGCGGTCATAGGTGTGGGGGCCGGTGGTCATCACCACCGCGCCGCGCCGGGCGACCAGGTTCTGCGCCTGGGCGCAGGTCATCTGCCGCAGGTCCGGGCGCTGGGCGAAGGCGGGCGGCGGGGCGAGGGTCATCAGCAGCAGCGCGGAAAGGGCCGCCACGGCCAAGCCGGTTCCTGCAGTCTTCAGATGGTCGATACGCATGCCGGGTCTCCCCCTGTTGTCGCGCCCGGCCTCGCGTGCCGCCGGGTCGCCCCATCGTCACTGTCGTCCGCCATCGCGGCAAAGCGATGGCAGGCCGGTCCCTTGCGGCAACGGCCTCGCGGCAGGCGGCGAGGGCTATTCCTCGTCCCAGTCGGGCGCCCAGTCCGGGTCGATGCCGCGCCCCTTCGGGCTGCCGAGGGCGGAAATCGCCGCCATCTCGGCCGCGTCGAGCTCGAAGTCGAAGACGGCGGCGTTTTCGGCGAGCCGTGCCGGCGTGCCGGTCTTCGGGATGGCGATGACATCGCCCTGCTGCAGCAGCCAGCGCAGCGTCACCTGCACCTCGCTCTTGCCGTGCCGCTTGCCGATGTCGCGGATCGTCTCGTTGCCGATGACGCGGCCCTTGGCGATGGGCGAATAGGCGATCAGCGCCATGCCGGCGGCCTCCAGCGCCGCGCGCACCTGCTTCTGGGTCAGGAAGGGATGATACTCGACCTGGTTGGCGACGAGCTGTCCTTTGGCGAGGTCCTGCGCCTCGCGCAGCATCGCGGCGGTGAAGTTGGAGACGCCGATGGCCCGCGTCCAGCCGCGCTGGCGCAGCTCCAGCAGCGCCTCGATCTGCTCGTTCAGCGGCACGCGCGGGTTCGGCCAGTGGATCAGGAACAGGTCGACATGCTCCAGCCCCAGCCGGTCGAGACTGTCCTCGCAGGAGCGCAGGATCTTCTCCGGGTCGAGGCTGTCATGCCAGACTTTGGTGGTCACATGGTAGCCGTCGCGGGCGCGGCCGGAGGCGCGCAGGCCCGCGCCCACCGCCTTCTCGTTGGCATACATCGCCGCCGTGTCGATATGGTCCCAGCCGCTTTCCAGCGCGGCGCGGACGATGTCGCGGCAGGCTTCGTCCTTCAGCGGCCAGGTCCCGAGCCCGAGCGCGGGAATGTCGATGCCGCCGAGGGTGAGTTGCTTCATGGCACTGCTCCTGTCCGGAGGTCGCGAACGGCGGGGAGGGGCCTGTTGCGCGAACCGGCAAACGAAACGGCCCGGCAGGCGGCCGGCACCCCTTGCGAGAGGGGCGGGCGCCGGCCGGGCCGGAGTTTGGGCCGGCGCCACCTCTCTTCTCAAGGGGGCGCCGGCGGGTCGTCAGTCGAGGTCGTTGACCGAGGCCGCGACCTTGCCGACCAGGCCGTAGCCGATCGCCTCTTCCGGGCCCATCCAGTAGTCGCGGTCGGTGTCCTTCTCGATCCGCTCCATCGGCTGGCCGGTGGCGGCGGCGAAGAGCTTGTTCAGGCGGTCGCGCATCTTGAGGATCTCGCGCGCCTGGATCTCGATGTCGGAGGCCTGGCCGCCGGCGCCGCCGGACGGTTGGTGCAGCAGGAAGCGGGTGTTCGGGGTGCAGTAGCGGCGCTCCCTGGGCACCGAGATGTAGATCAGTGCGCCGGCGCTCGCCACCCAGCCCATGCCGAGGATGCGCACTTCCGGGGCGATGAACTTGATTGTGTCGTGGATCATGTCGCCCGATTCCACGTGGCCGCCGGGCGAGGATACGATCACGGTGATCGGATCGTTGGAGACC
Source organism: Stappia sp. P2PMeth1 (assembly GCF_900185735.1). Lineage (NCBI taxonomy): Bacteria > Pseudomonadati > Pseudomonadota > Alphaproteobacteria > Hyphomicrobiales > Stappiaceae > Stappia > Stappia sp. P2PMeth1. Next base: position 161,044 of record NZ_FYAW01000008.1, read on the forward strand.
TGCGCCATCGCCAGCAGCCGGGCGCAGACGTCGCGCGCCAGTTCCTGGTTGATCGGGCCGGTGATCAGCACCGTGCGCGCGTCGAACAGATGCTTGTCGACCTGGATGGACGGTGGCGTCTTGGTCTTCTCGTCGCCGTCCTCGTCGTCGAGGCGGCTCGGCACATCGTTCGGCTTGATGGTCATGTGCAAGATCAGCTCCTTCATGAAGACGGAATCAGGCCCGCCGGGCCCGGTTTCGTTCCCCATACTTAGGCGATGGATGTCCGCGCGGCAAAGGGGTTCTCGCAAGAAGGTTGCCGCGACTGCCGCAGGCGACAGCCACGGCGATTTCCCGGCGGCGGGACATCGGCTAAAATGCGAGTCGGGTGCCGCCCGCGCCTCCCCCCTCCGCTTCGGGAAAGCATGTGCCATGCCGGGCTTTTCGCATCACCGGACCACCCGTTCGGGCGCCGCATGAGGAGGGATTGCGCTCATCGCCCGCAGACGGAGACATCCGGCATGCAGCTTTCCGCACCCCTTTATCGCCTCAAGCGCGAGGCGCGCCTGCTCTCCCGCGAGGCGGGCATTCCCCTTGCCGCCGCGCTCGACCGCATCGCCGCCCGCGAGGGCCATGCCCGCTGGAGCCTGTTGGCGCGGCGCGCCGCCGAGCGCTCGCCCGCCGCGCTGATCTATCCCCGCCTTCGCCCCGGCGAGATGATCCTCGTTGCCGCCCGCCCCGGTCAGGGCAAGACGCTGCTGGCGCTTGAACTCAGCCTCGAGGCGATGAAGGCCGGCAACCGCGCCGCCGTCTTCACGCTGGAATATGTCGAGCGCGAGGTGGAGGCACGGCTCGAGCGGCTCGGCGCGCGGGGGCCGCTCAAGGATCTCCTGGCGCTCGACTGCTCCGACGGGATCTGCTCTGCCCGCATCATGGAGCGGCTGCAGGGCTGTGCTCCCGGCACGCTCGCGGTTATCGACTATCTGCAGATCCTCGACCAGCGGCGCGACACGCCGGACCTCGGCACGCAGGTCGCGCAGCTTGCCGCCTTCGCCCGGAACTCCGGCGCGGTGCTGGTCTTCGTCTCGCAGGTCGACCGCAGCTACGACCCGGCCGTGAAACCCTTGCCGGACCTTGCCGACCTGCGGCTGCCCAACCCGCTCGACCTCTCCCTGTTCAGCAGGGCCGTGTTCCTGCAGGCGGGCGAGATGCGCGTCGCGGATCTCGGCTAGGGGCGGGCTTTCCTCCCGTCGGCAAGCGCGTTGTTGCAGGCGCCGCGTCCGTGCTCTGACCTTCCCTAGCGTCCCGGACGGCGCGCCAGCGCCGAGCCGGGATCGGAGAGAGGTTGGGGTGAAGAGCACAGCAGAGACTGGGCCGGCGCCCTTCCACCCCACGCGGGCTGAAGGCGCCAATGGTTCCCGGCTCTGCGCTTGCGCGCGGCCGGGATGACGTCCTGAGAATAAGGCAGGGCCTTGCCATCCTTCTCGGCCGTCACCCCTCCCTCGGCCGTCATCAACTCTGTTGTTGGATCTGATCTCTGAGCCTTGCATTGAGGATGACGACGATCTTTCTCATGAGAGCGGCGATGGCGACGATTGGCTTCTTTCCGTTCTGGACAAGCCGTTGAT
>NZ_FYAW01000040.1:0-122329 GCF_900185735.1 Stappia sp. P2PMeth1
TGGAAGAGATGCTTGGACGTGTCCATGCCGATGCGCGTAATCTCGTTCATTGGGCGGCTCCTTCGATGTGTTGGGACCATCATCTTGGCGCAAAACGGCGCCGGATGGGGGCCGTCCACCCCAACGGAACCGGCGAGCCACGGCGGTCATGGTGTCTTTCGGGAGCGCGTGGCGAGGGCCGTGCGATGGCACGCGATCACCTCCGGCTGTCGTCCCGGTTTCGGCCCAGCCGAAGACCGGTCCGGCCCACTTCTGCACGGCCGCAGCCGTGTTGTCGATCCGCCGCACACGGCCCTCGGCCGGGTCGAAGAGATCCAGCCAATCCTTGGAAACATCGCATCCCACGTAGCGATCGAATATAGTCATGAGGCCTGTCCCTGTGATGCGAGGTCTGATGCAACCAGCCTCGTGCAACTGTTCAGGTTGATCATGCGAAGCGGGACGGGGCCAATGCCGGCTCACGGTCTCACAACGACCAGGGGCCCAACGGCCTCCGTCCCGCAAGCATCATGACACAGCCCGGACATACAGGGACCCAGTAACCACAGGTCGTGCGGCTCAGGCCTCGGCGCCGGGACAAAGACGCATCCGCCGGCGGCCTTGCCACGCTCCCCAGCGGATACTGGATGCCTGCCTTCGCAGGCATGACACCAGAGAGGGAGGCGGCGCTTCCCGCCTCACGCCGGCCGGGGCGCCTTCTACCCGGGGCCGGCGCGCGCGCCTCACGCCTCGCGCCAGTTGTCCCCGGCGAGCGCGATGATTTCCGCGTGGATTGGCGCCGGGATCGACACCCCCTCGCGGGCGGCGCGGGCGCGCGCCTCGATCCGGCGCGAGCCCGGCAGGCGCACCCCGTCCTGCGCCTCGATCGCCGCGACCAGCGTCGCCATCCGCTCGCCATAGGCCCCGTCGGAACTCAGGCCCGGATCGATGGCGATCACCGTCTGGCCGAGGTCGGGCGCCGCCCCCTCGCCCGTGAATAAGCTGGAGGCCTCGAAGGCAAGGCTGGCGCCGACCAGCGCGGCGGCCATCACCTCGACCATCAGCGCCAGCGCCGCGCCCTTGGCCTCGCCGATGGGGATCATCGTGCCGGCCATGCCGGCATCGGCATCGGTCGTCGGGTTGCCGTCGACGTCGAGCGCCCAGCCTTCCGGGATCGACTTGCCGGCCTTTTGCGCCGACAGGATGCGCCCGCGCGCCACCCGCGAGACGGCGAGATCGATGACCAGCGGCGCCCGCCCCTCGGACAGCGGCGCGGCGAAGGCGATCGGGTTGGTGCCGAACAGCGGCTTGCTGCCGCCCCAGGGGGCGATGGCCTTCGGCGCATTGCCGAAGACGAAGGCGACGAGGCCCTTTTCGGCCAGCTTCTCGCAATGGGCGCCGGCCTGGCCGAAGTGGTGCGAGCGGCGGATGGCGGCAAGGCCGATGCCGGTCTCCGCGACGATGCCGGGCAGCGCGTCGATGACCAGATCGAAGGCCGGATAGGCAAAGCCGAGGCCAGCATCGACCCGCAGCAGGGCCGGCGCGGGGCGCGAGAACTCCGGCACCGCATGGCCGTCGACCTTGCCGCTTCGCGACTGCGCCGCGTAGGAGGGCACGCGCGACAGGCCATGGCCGGCCTGGCCGTCGGCCTCGGCGGCAACCAGGGCGCGGGCGACGGCTTCGGCGTTTTCCGGCGAGGTGTCGGCGGCGATCAGGGCGGCGCGGGCCAGCGCGCCGGCCTCGTCCAGCGTCAGGGAGATCATGGAGGTCATGGAGGTCATGGCGAGCTTTCGTCTGTGGGGGCCGGCGGCGGCAGCGCGCCGGGTCTTCCCGCCGTTTAGACCGCTTCGTCCCGCGCGAAAAGGGGAAAGCCGCGCGTGTCGCGGCCCCGGCACGCCGCGAAACGCGCCCCGCCGGCTGGGGGTATCTCCCGGCTTTGCGTTGCTGGTTGCCGGCCGGATGCCTATGATTGCTCAAGAATCCCGGTCGACGGGTGGCGCGCGGCCGGGCATTCCAGATCCCCGTCCCTCGCCGGTGCACCGCCTTGCAGGACCTGCGCAAGGCCTCGCCCCAGGGCCCTCGCACGAGATACCGGCCGCCTCCCGCGCATGCGGCCGCGACAGCACAAGGGCCGGCCCGCACGGGCCCGCCAACAACAACGGGAGCGCAAGCATGATCAGCGACCACAGGCTTTTCAGGCAGTCCTGCCATATCGGCGGATTGTGGACCCATGCCGACACCGGATCGGTGATCGAGGTCGACAATCCGGCGACCGGCGAGATCATCGGCACCGTGCCGCGCTGCGGCCGGGCCGAGACGGCGCGGGCCATCGAGGCCGCCTATCTCGCCTTCCAGGACTGGAAGGCGACGACGGCGGAAGAGCGCGCCACCCTGATGCACAAGCTGTGCGACGCGATCCTTGCCAATCACGACGCGCTGGCGGAAATCCTCACCACCGAGATGGGCAAGCCGCTGGCGGAGGCAAAGGGCGAAATCGCCCTCGGCGTCAAATATGTCCGCTTCTTCGCCGAGCAGGCCAAGCGCATCGACGGGGACATCATCCCCTCGCCCTGGCGCGGCAAGCGCATCCTGGTGACCAAGGAGCCGGTCGGCGTCACCGGCGCGATCACGCCCTGGAACTTCCCCCACTCGATGATCTCGCGCAAGCTCGGCGCGGCGCTTGCCGCCGGCTGCACCATGGTGATCAAGCCGGCGAGCCAGACGCCGTTCTCCGCGCTCGCCCTTGCCGCGCTCGCCGAGGAAGCCGGCTTCCCGCGCGGCGTGGTCAACGTCCTCACCGGCTCGGCCGCCGAGATCGCGGCGGAGATGTGCGAGAACCCGCATCTGCGCAAGATCACCTTCACCGGCTCGACGGAAGTGGGCAAGAAGCTCGCCTCCCACGCCTCCGCCCATATGAAGAAGATCTCGATGGAGCTCGGCGGCAACGCGCCCTTCATCGTCTTCGACGACGCCGATCTCGATGCGGCGGTCGAAGGGGCGATGGTCTCCAAGTTCCGCAATTCCGGCCAGACCTGCGTCTGCGCCAACCGCATCTATGTGCAGGCCGGCGTCTATGACGCCTTCGCCGAAAAGCTCAAGGCCGCCATCGCCGCACTCAAGGTCGGCAACGGCCTGGAAGCGGGCGTGACGCAGGGACCGCTGATCGACGGCAAGGCGGTGGAAAAGGTCGAGGAGCACATTGCCGACGCGCTCGCCAAGGGCGGCAAGGTGCTTGCCGGCGGCACGCGCCACGGCAATGGCGGCCGCTTCTTCGAACCGACGCTGGTCGTCGGTGCCACATCGGAGATGAAGGTGGCGCGCGAGGAGACCTTCGGGCCGCTCGCGCCCCTCTTCCGCTTCGAGACCGAGGACGAGGCGGTGGCGCGGGCCAACGACACCGAATACGGCCTTGCCTGCTACTTCTACACCCAGGATCTGGGCCGCGCCTTCCGCGTCATGGAGGCGCTGGAATACGGCCTCGTCGGCGTCAACGAGGGGCTGATCACCACCGAGGTCGCGCCCTTCGGCGGGGTCAAGGACTCCGGCGTCGGCAACGAGGGCTCGAAATACGGCGTCGAGGACTATCTCAACATCAAATATGCCTGCGTCGGCGGGCTGGGGCTGTAACGCCCCCGCCTCCCGCACCGGACACGCGAAGGGCCGCCCTGGGGTGGCCCTTTTGCTTTTCAGGTCAACGAGTTGCGCGCCCGCACCTCGGCGAGCATGGCCGCGACATCGGCAACCAGGAGATCGGCGACGCGGGCGGCGATGCGTGGCAGCGCGCGGCGGGAACTGATGGCGAGCGCGATGCTCTGCGGCACCACGTTCTGGCCCGTCACCGGAATGGCGACGAGGCGTCCGTCCAGCAATTCCTGCGCCGTGTCGAGTTCGGAGGTGAGCGCGGCATGGCTGCCGGAGACGACGAGTTGCTTCAGCAGTTGCAGCGAGTTGGTGACCACCGGCGGGCGGTTTTCCGAAAACATCCAGCCGTGCCGCGCCTCCAGCATGCGGCGGATCGCCAGCGACGGGCTCTGCACGACGATCGCCTGGTCGCGCACCCTGGAAAGGCTCACCTCGCTCATGCCGGCCAGCGGATGGCCCGGCGCGACGACGCAGTGCAGCGGCAGTTCCGCGCTCCACACCACATGCAGGTCGCGATGCGGGCGCAGGTTGAAGGCAAGCGCCACGTCCGCGTCGCCCCGGTCCAGCACGGTCAGCGCATCGTCGGGCGTTGCGATCTCCACATCGATGCGCACCCTCGGATACACCTCGGCCACATGGTGCAGGAAGCGCAGCAGCACGCCATTGACGAGGCTGTCCATCGTCACCAGACGGATATGGCCGAGGCTGACGCCCTGCATCTGCTTGACGTCGGACCACAGGCGGTTCTCGTCCGCCCGCCAGCGCCGCGCCAGCACCACGAACATCTCGCCGACCGGCGACAGGGTCATGCCCGTGGTCATGCGGTCGAACAGTTGCTCGCCGAGCCGGTCCTCCAGCAGCTTGATCTGGCGGTCGATGGCCGAGGCCGCAATGCCGATGGCGCGCGAGGCGGCCTGGATCGAGCCGTGCTCGGCGACGGCCTCGACATAGTGAAGACCGCGGGGGACGAGGTGCAGCGACATGGGCCATCCTGATTTCTAGAATGCAGGATTGTCGATAATGTCATGGATTGCAATGACGAGGGCCGGCTAGCCTCAATCTGTCAGCCACCGGACGGCAAAGGGCCGCCATGACCTCCGCCCTCGACTTGCTCAACTCGGCCCCCCGCGAAACGGCGCTTGCGCTGCTGGAGCCCTTGGTCGAGCGCTCGCCCTGGGTGGTGGACCTGACCGTCGACCGCCGCCCCTTCGCCGACGATGCGGAGCTTGCCGCCGCGCTGGCGGACACCATCCTTGCGGCCTGCCCCGAGCGCCAGCGGCGGCTGTTTTCCGCCCATCCCGAGCTCGCCGGCACGGAAGCAGCCGAAGGTCGCATGACCGACGCCTCGACCGGCGAACAGGCGCGTCTCGGCCTGCTGGCGCTCACGGCCGCCGACGCGGCCCGGCTGCGCGCCCTCAACGCCGCCTATCGCGCGCGCTTCTCCCATCCTTTCATCATCGCCCTGCACCGCGTGCCGGACCTTGAGACCCTGCTTGCCACCTTCGAGCGCCGCCTTGCCGCGCCAGCGCTGGAAGAGCATGCCGCCACACTGGAAGAGATCGCCTCGGTGATCCGCTCCCGTGCCGCCCGCGCCTTCGGGCCGGGCGCGAAACCGCCCCGGACCTCCGTCGCCGCAACCCTGGAGCACCCAGCCATGAAAGCCATTCTCCCGCTTGTCGCCTCCACCGCCCTCGTATTGTCGGCCGCGATGGCCGACGCCAAGGACACGATCCGCGTCGCCGGCAATTTCGCCACCGAGCATTCCTCCTCGCTCGCCATCGCGAAGTTCGAGGAAGAGCTCGAACGCCTGTCCGGCGGCGAGATCGACGTCAACGTCTTCCCGGCGCAGCAGCTTGGCGGGGCGGCCGAAAACGTCCAGGCAGTGAAGATCGGCGCCATCGAGATGATGTGGGTCGGCACCGCCTACCTGACGCGGACGGTCTCCGAACTCGAGGTGATCGGCCTGCCCTTCCAGTTCCCGAGCCGCGAGGCGGCCTTCGTGATCGCCGACGGGCCGGTCGGCGCCGCCCTCGACGACATGCTGGCGAAGGAAGGCATGACCTCCCTCGGCTATATGGAACTGGGCTTCCGGCACCTGACCAACAACGTTCGGCCCGTGGTCGCCATCGGCGACATCGAGGGGCTGAAGATCCGCCTGCAGCCGAACGAGACGCACCTTGCCACCTTCCGCGCGCTCGGCGCCAATCCGGTGGCGATGGACGTGAAGGAGCTTTACTCGGCTTTGGAACAGGGCGTCATCGACGGACAGGAAAATCCCTTTGCGATCATCAACGTCGCCGGCTACGCGGAGGTGCAGAAGCACGTCTCCAACACCGGCCACTTCTTCGACTTCATCTCCGTCGTCGGCAATCGGAAGTGGTTCGACGGCCTTGCCCCGGAAAAGCAGGCGATGATCCGCGAAGCCATGGCGACCGCCGTCGCCTATCAGCGTGAGCTGGCGGCCGAGCAGGACGCGGCGGGTCTGGCGCAGTTGACGGCCAAGGGCATGACCTTCACCGAGGTTTCGCCGGACCTGGCGGCGGCCTTGCGCGAAAAGACCGCCGGTGTCGCCGCCGAGACCAAGGCCCGCCTCGCTCCGGAGCTGGTGACGCTGCTGGATGCCGAGACCGCCAAGCTCGGCATGTGACCCGATGGCGCCCGACCGCCTTCTCACCTTCATCCTCGCGCGCGCCGACACCGGCGCGCGCTTCCTGGTGATCCTTGGCGCCGCCGCCATGGTGGTCGTGGTGTCGGCGCAGGTGGTGATGCGCTATGTCTTCAACGGCTCGTTCGACTGGGCCGACGAGGTCAGCCGCATCGCCTTCGTGTGGACGATCTTCCTGGCGATCCCGCTCGGCATCCGCGACGGCACCCATGTCGGGATCTCGATCCTGGTCGAGCGCCTGCCCGTGCCGCTGCAGCGCCTTGTGGCGCGGGCGACCAGCGCGCTCGCCGCCGTGCTGATGGGCGTCGTGTTCTGGACCACCATCGGCGTGGCGCTGGCCACCTGGTCCGAGCGGCTCGGCGCGCTCAACGTCACCTCGAGCGTCTTCTTCTTCCCCGTCATCGTCGGCGCGCTGCACTCGGCCCTGCATCTCGTCCATCTCGCGCTGGTCCCGATGGAGCGCCGGCCATGAGCCTTCTCGTCATCGCCACCTTTCTCGTGCTGGCCCTCCTCGGCATGCCGCTCGCCTTCTCGCTCGGCGTTGCGGCGCTCGCCGGCCTCTGGCTGACCGGCATCGACGTCGCCGTGCTGGCGCCGCGCCTGATGAATTCGGTCAACTCCTTCCCCTTGATGTCGATCCCGCTGTTCATGATCGCCGGCGAGCTGATGCTCAAGGGCGGGATCATGGACCGGCTGGTCGACTTCGCCAACGCCTTCATCGGCCGGGTGCGCGGCGGGCTGGCGCAAGTGACCATCGTCGCCGGCGCCGGGCTCGCCTCCGTCTCCGGGGCCGCCGTCGCCGACGCCTCGGCCCTGTCGTCGACGCTGGTGCCCTCGCTCCGCAAGCAATACGGCCTCGGCTTCTCCACCGGCATCGTCGCGGCCGCCGCCAATCTCGGCCCGATCATTCCGCCCTCCGGCGCGATGATCGTCTATGCCTTCATGGCCGGATCCAGCGTCTCGGTCGGCGGCCTGTTCATGTCCGGTGTGGTGCCGGGGCTGATCCTGTTCGCCCTTTTCATGGTCCTGTGCTGGCTGATCGCCTGGAAGCGGAACTACCCGCTGGCCGGCACGCCGGTGACGCTCTCCAACATCCTGCGCGAGCTCAGGCGCAGCCTCGTCGTCTTCCTGATGCCGGTGCTGGTCATCGGCGGCATCGTCGGCGGTGCCTTCACCCCGACGGAAGGGGCGGCCGTCGGCGTCTGCTACGCGCTGTTCCTCGGCTTCTTCGTGACGCGCAAGCTGAGGCTCGCCGACCTGCCGGTGGTGCTGCTGACCGCCGCCAGGACCTCGGCACTGGTCGGCGCGATGATCGCCTTCGCCTCGACGGTGACCTTCCTCTTCACTATCGACCTGCTGCCGATGAAGCTCGCCGGCCTGATGCAGGGCGTCACCGACAGTCCGTTCCTGTTCCTCTGCCTCATCGCGGTGCTGCTGCTCGTCATCGGCATGTTCCTGGAATCCAACGCTGCCTACATCATGCTGGTGCCGCTGTTCCATCCGATCGCGCTGCAATACGGCATCGATCCGCTGCATTTCGGCTTTCTCTTCGTCTTCAACCTGGTGATCGGCATGCTGACGCCGCCGGTCGGCGTGGTGCTGTTCGTCGTCTGCGGCATCACCGGCGTCAGGATGGGCGAGTTGGTGCGCGAGAGCTGGCCCTTCATCGCGGCGATGTATGCCGTGCTGCTGGCCTGCATGGTCTTTCCTGGCATCGTCACCTGGCTGCCGGGGAGGCTGGGCTATTGATGCGCCTCCTGCTGCTCAACCCCAACACCACCGAGGCGCTGACCCGGCGGCTCGCACGCAGTGCCGCCGAGGTGCTGCCGGCCGATGTCGTGCTGCTGCCCCTCACCGCGAACCGAGGCTTTCCCTATATTTCCTCGCGCGCGGAGGCCCAGATCGCGGGGGCAGCCGTGCTGGAAATGCTGGCGGAGCAGGAAGGGCGCTTCGATGCCGCGGTCATCGCCGCTTTCGGCGACCCCGGCCTTTCGGCGGCGCGCGAGCTCTTCGACCTGCCGGTCACCGGGCTTTGCGAGGCAGCGATGCTGGCCGCGCTGGCGCTGGGACAGCGCTTCGCCTTCGTCACCTTCTCTCCCCGGCTCACGCCCTGGTACGAGGAGCAGGTGACGCGCGCGGGGCTTGGGTCCCGCTTCGCCGGCACCTTCACGCCGGATGCCGGCTTCGGCTCCATCGCGGCGGTGGCGGAGGAGATGCGCGTGCCGCTGGTTAAGACCTGCCGCCGCGCCGCGGCCCGCGCCGACGTCCTCATTCTCGGCGGCGCACCGATCGCCGGACTGGCCAGCGAGATCACCGAGGAGGTACCGGCCGTGCTCCTCGATCCGGTGAAGGCCGCCGTCCTGCAGGCCGTCTCGCTCCACCGGCTGCGACCGACCGGTGCCGACCGCGGCAGCTTCGCCCGTCCGCCGGCCAAGGAGAGCTCCGGACTTGTCCCCGCCCTTGCCTGTAGGATTGCCGGCAAGGACACGTCGAAGCCGGACTGAGCACAGGACGTCCCGCGTCCCCCTCCTCCTCCTTTGGCACCAAGCCCCCGTTCCCGCCTTGTGAGCGGCGCCCGCCCATGCGAGCATCAAAGCGGGAGGAAATAACCATGGTGTCGACCCTGTCGCACATCAGGGAGATCGAGCGCGTCGCCATGGGCGGGGCGAGCGGGCGGGATATGCCCGTCGTCCAGTCGTGGCTGCGCTGCGTCAACGACTACCGGCTCGACCCGGCGCAGGCGCAGGAAGCCTATATCGTTCCGGAGACGACGCTGCGCGAGCACCGCGAGCAGGCGGAGGAACTTATCCGCATCGGCCGCAGCGGCCTGGAGACGCTGTTCAACCAGGTCGCCGAGCAGAAATACGTGCTGCTGCTGTCGGATGCGCGCGGCGTTACCGTCGAGTTCATGGGCGATCCGACCTTCGACAACCAGTTGCGCAAGGCCGGGCTCTATCTCGGCTCCGAATGGTCGGAAAACCGCGCCGGCACCTGCGCGGTGGGCGCCTGCATCGTCTCCGGCAAGCCGGTGGTGATCCACCAGGACGACCATTTCGACACCAGCCATATCGGCCTGACCTGCACCGCCGCGCCGATCTACGACACGCTCGGCGACCTCACCGCGGTGCTCGACATCTCGCAATTGCGCTCGCCCACCGCCAAGGCCAGCCAGCAACTGGCGCTGCATCTGGTCGCCGCCACCGCCCGGCGGATCGAGCTCGCCAACCTGATCTCCCGCACCCGCAACGACTGGGTGCTGCGGCTGTCGCGCCTGCCGGACTTTCTCGATGTCGACCCGGACGCGGCGCTGTCGCTCGACGGCACGGGGCGCGTCACCGGCATCACCCATGGCGGCTTCAACGCGCTGGCGCGGGCGATGAACCTGACCGCCTTCACCGCGCGCGACCTTGTCGGCGAGCGGATCGACCGGTTCTTCGAGATCGAGATCGACGACCTGCCCCGCTACATGCGCGGCGGCGCCGACCGGGAACGGGTGCTGCGGGCGCGCGACGGCTCGGCCTTTTTCGCCAGTTCCATCGCCCCGGTGGTGCAGCCGCGCGGGCCGGCGGCCGCCCGCCCCCGCCTGCCGGGCGCGCTCTCCAGCCTCAGTTTCGGCGACCCGCGCATGGAGGCGATGCTGGCGCGTGTCTCTCGGCTTGCCGGGCTCGACATCCCGATCCTGATCCACGGCGAGACCGGGACGGGCAAGGAGGTTCTCGCCCGCGCCATCCACGAGAGCCGCGAGCGGCCCGGCCCCTTCGTCGCCGTCAACTGCGCGGCGATCCCCGAGCATCTGATCGAGTCCGAGCTGTTCGGCTATGCGCCGGGCGCCTTCACCGGCGCGGCGCCGCGCGGCAAGACCGGCCTGATCGAGGCGGCGGCCGGCGGCACGCTGTTCCTCGACGAGATCGGCGACATGCCGCTGTCCCTGCAAAGCCGCCTGTTGCGCGTGCTGTCGGAGGGCGAGGTGCAGCCGGTCGGCGCGCTGAAGACGCGGCCGGTGCGGCTGAAGCTGATCTCCGCCTCGCACCGCGATCTCGGCCGGCTGGTCGCCGAAGGGCGCTTCCGCGAGGACCTCTACTACCGGCTCAACGCCGCCACCTTCACCCTGCCGCCGCTGCGCGAGCGGCTGGATTTCGACGCGCTCGCCGACCGGATCCTGGCGCGGATTGCCGCCGAGATCGGGCGCAGTCCACGCCTCTCCCCCGGCGCCCGCATGGCGCTGCGCGCCCATCCCTGGCCGGGAAACCTGCGCGAATTGCACAATGCGCTGAAGGTCGCCGCCGCTCTGTCGGAGGGGGAGATGATCGATCCCGACGCCCTGCCCGAGCAGATCGTCCGGCCGGGCGCACGGCCGGGGTTTCGCCCTACCCTCGCCCCGATACCGCCAGCAACACCGCTTGGCGGCACGGATGCGATAGGCGAAGGCGATCTCCTGCGCGAGCTCGCCGCCTGCGGCGGCAATGTCTCGGCGCTGGCGCGCCGGCTCGGCGTCAACCGCTCCACCGTGCATCGCTGGCTGAAACGCGGCGGAGTGCGCGCAAGGTGAGCCGTGCCCGCCTGTCGCAGCATCTGCGACAGGTGTTGCAGGCCTGTTGCGCAACGCTGCGACAGGCCGCGCAACAACCGATGTAACCCTTTGATAAAAAAGCGCTCTCGGCGCAGTATCAACTGGCACGCGGCTTGCCATCTCCCCCTCACCGGGCGGGCTTATCCCCGTCCCCGGACACTAGAGCAACGGGAGGAGACGATATGCTCGACAAGACACCGACGGCCCGCGTGCAGGCCTTTCTCGACCGGTTCGGCGGGGTGCTGGAGGCGGGCCGGATCGACGAGGCCGTCACCATGTTCGCCGAGGAGTGCTACTGGCGCGACCTCGTCACATTCACTTGGAATATCAAGACCGTAGAGGGTCGCGGCGAGGTCCGCGACATGCTGGAGGCGCAGCTTGCCGCCACCAGGCCGACCGCCTGGCAGGTGGCCGAGGGCGAGGAGGCCAGCGAGGCCGACGGCGTCACCCAGGCCTGGATCACCTTCGAGACCGATGTGGCGCGCGGCTATGGCCTGATCCGCCTCAAGGACGGGCGGATCTGGACGCTGCTGACCACCATGGTCGAGCTGAAGGGGCATGAGGAAAAGGCCGGCTTCTCCCGTCCGCTCGGCGCCAAGCACGGGGTCAATCCCGGCGCCAAGACCTGGAAGGAGGAGCGCGAGGAAGAGGCCGCGACGCTCGGCTATACCAGGCAGCCCTATGTGGTGATCATCGGCGGCGGCCAGGGCGGCATCGCCCTCGGCGCAAGGCTGCGGCAGCTCGGCGTGCCGACGATCATCGTCGAGCGCAACGACCGGCCGGGCGATTCCTGGCGCAAGCGCTACAAGTCGCTCTGCCTGCACGATCCGGTCTGGTACGACCACCTGCCCTATATCGATTTCCCGAAGAACTGGCCGGTTTTCGCGCCGAAGGACAAGATCGGCGACTGGCTGGAAATGTACACCAAGGTGATGGAGCTGAACTACTGGACGCGCTCCACCGCCCGCTCGGCGAAATGGGACGAGGCCAACAAGGAATGGGTCGTCACCGTCGACCGGGACGGCGAGGAAGTGGTGCTGCGGCCGAAGCAGATCGTCTTCGCCACCGGCATGTCGGGCAAGGCCAACATCCCGCAGTTCAAGGGCGCGGAGCGCTTTGCCGGCGAGCAGCACCACTCGTCGAAACACCCCGGCCCCGACGGCTACAAGGGCAAGAAGGTCGTCGTCATCGGCTCGAACAACTCGGCTCATGACATCTGCGCCGCGCTCTACGAGGCCGGCGTCGACGTGACCATGGTGCAGCGCTCGACCACCCATATCGTCCGCTCCGATCCGCTTATGGAGCACGGCCTCGGCGCGCTTTATTCCGAGCAGGCGGTGGCGAACGGCATGACGACGGCGAAGGCGGACCTGATCTTCGCCTCGCTCCCCTACCGGATCCTGCACACGTTCCAGAAGCCGATCTACGACAAGATCCGCGAGATCGACGCCGACTTCTATGCGGCGCTGGAAAAGGCCGGCTTCCAGCTCGACTTCGGCCCGGACGGCTCGGGGCTCTTCATGAAGTATCTGCGGCGCGGCTCGGGCTACTACATCGACATCGGCGCCTCGCAACTGATCATCGACGGCAAGATCAAGCTGGCCGCCGGCCAGGTTGAGGAGATCACCGAGACGTCCGTGAAGCTCGACACCGGCGTCGAGATCCCCGCCGACGTCATCGTCTATGCCACCGGCTACGGCTCGATGAACGGCTGGGTCGCCGACCTGATCGACCAGCAGACCGCTGACAAGGTCGGCAAGGTCTGGGGGCTCGGCTCCGACACGCCGAAGGACCCCGGCCCCTGGGAGGGCGAGCAGCGCAACATGTGGAAGCCGACGCAGCAGGAGGCGCTGTGGTTCCACGGCGGCAACCTGCACCAGTCGCGCCACTACTCGCAATTCCTGTCGCTGCAGTTGAAGGCGCGGATGGAAGGCATCCCGACGCCGGTCTACGGGTTGCAACAGGTGCATCACAAGGGCTGAGCCACGGCCAGCCGACACAGGGCCGGGCGGAGCGATCCGCCCGGTTTTGTTTTCCGAAAGCCGCTCAGCCGAGCGGCTGGCCGACATCGATGCGGTTTCCGTCCGGGTCCTCGAAGACGAAGGCGCGAAGGCCGAAATCCTTGTCGCGCAGGCCCTTGACGATGCGCAGGCCCTGCCGCCGGCAGATCTCGTGCAGCGCGTCGACATCGCCGACCATTAGATGGGCGACGTTGAACGGCGCAGCGCGGTGGTCGGGCTGCTGGGTCAGGTGAAGCTCCGCCTCGCCCTGCTTGAGAATGACGAAGCCGACGGGGTTGCCGTTCTCGAACGTCTTGGTGAAACCCAGCGCGCCGACATAGAAGTCGAGCGCCCGCGTCATATCGCTCACGGGCAAGGTTGCGGCGATCCGGCCGAACCGGATCCCGCCAGGAAGGGGCATGGTCATGCGACTGCCTTGGCTGGCGAAACGCTGCGCCTTTCGGGGACGGTGACCCGGCCGGTAGCGCCTCGCAGGGAGATGTCAGGACGGTGCCCGGCGCCAGAATGCCCCGGAAAGGCCGGGTTGACCAGCGAGAGGGCATCATCGCTGCACATAAATTGGCGTCCACTCCACCAGCGCGGTCCGGCTCGCCTGCTTTCCAAGAGTTCGGCTTATGCGGTTAAATATCTTTGATATTGCTAAACAACTCTGAAACCAGCCTTTTCCGAAATACCCTAGCAGATTTTCAATCACCCGTTAACCATTTAATAGATATGAATACAATAGATTTTGTAACGTGAGGTTGCAATGTTAACGATCCGCACGCGACTTTTAGTAACCCTTGTCACCCTCTTCGCCTGTATTCTGGCGGTGGTAGCGACCGGCTTCTGGGGATCGGATACCGCGGAAAAATCCTTGCGCGAGATCAACGACGAGCGGGTCATACCGTTGCGTGACCTCAAGATCGTTTCCGACATGTACGCCGTCAACGTTGTCGATGCCTCGCACAAGGTTCGCAACGGCAACTGGAGCTGGGACGAAGGCCTGCAGTCGCTTGCCGAAGCCAAGACGGCAATCGAGCGTCATCTTCGAGCCTATCTTTCGGGGACGATCGACGAGGCGGAGCGCCCGCATGTCGATGAGGTGCGCCGTCTGATCGCCGGTGTCGATGCCGCGATCGTCGAGTTGGAAGGCATCCTGGGCACCAGGAACAGCGCCGGCCTCGACGCCTTCGTCAAGGACAAGCTCTACCAGATCATCGATCCCCTGACCGAGGCCATCGGCAAGCTGGTCGATGTGCAGATCGAAGGGGCGACCGAAACGGCGGCGGAGAGCAGCCTGCGGCTGGAGCTCATTCAATGGGTGTCATGGCTGGTGCTGGCCGCCGCCATGGCCATCGTCCTCGGCGCGGGCTGGATGGTGCTGTCGCACGTCACGCGGCCGTTGCGCGCCCTCACCGAAGCGGTCAGAAACCTTGCCGAGGAGCGTTATGACACGCTCGTCCCCGGGCGGGGACGCCGGGATGAACTGGGCCAGATGGCGGAGGCCATCGACACGTTGCGGGTCGCCGCCATCCAAAGCCAGGATCTCGCCAGGGAGCGCGAGCAGGCGCAGCGCCGCGATCTTGCACGGGCCGAGGCCGTCGGCCGCCATGTCGCCGAGTTCCGCGCGACCGGAGCGAGCCTGACCGCAACGCTGAAACAGGCAACCGCCGGCCTGGACGAGACGGCCGGCCAGATGGCGCAGTCGGCGTCCGGGACGAAAACGCAGATCGCCGCCACCGCCGCGGCCGCCAGCGAGACATCGCACTCCGTGCAGGGCGTTGCCTCGGCGACCGAGGAACTGTCGATCTCGGCGCGGGACATCAGCGAGCAGGTGGCCAGATCCGCCCAGGCCGCGCGGGTCGCGGTCGAGCAGACGCTCGCCACGGACCAGGCCGTCAAGGCGCTGGCCGAGCGCAGCATGAAGATCAGCGCCGTCGCCGAACTGATCCGCTCGATCGCGGAGCAGACCAACCTACTCGCGCTCAACGCCACCATCGAGGCCGCGCGCGCGGGCGAGGCTGGCCGTGGCTTTGCCGTGGTGGCCCAGGAGGTCAAGGCGCTGGCCGGCCAGACGGCGAAGGCGACCGAGGAGATCGCCCTGCAGATCGACAGCATCCGGGATGGCACCCAGGAGGCGGTCTCCGCCGTCGAGCAGATCAATGCCGCGATTGCCGATGTCGATACGATCGCGTCGAGCGTTGCCGCCGCCATCGAGGAGCAGCAGGCCGCGACCGGCGAGATCAGCCATGCCGTTGCCTCGGCAGCGAACGGGGCGGGCACCGTCGCCGACAACCTGCGGGCCGTCGATCAGTCCTCGCTGACGGTGGCCAGCGCCTCCGAGGCGGTTCTCGCCGCCAGTTCGGAGATCGGGCAGACCTCGGCGGCGCTCGACGCGGCCATCCAGGCCTTCATCGGCAAGGTCCAGGCGGCATAGGCCGCACCGATCAGGCCGCGCTTCGCAGGGAGATGTCAGGACGGTGCGCGCAAGGCCTGCGGTCAGTCGGTGCACCCGGCGCAGCCTCCGGTTCCGTTGAAGAATGGTGGAAACATCCCGCTTTCACGACACACCGCTTGACCTTGCCTCGCATGTGATTGATAAGTCTGCCCGCTGGCCTCGTGGCGGAGTGGTGACGCAGCGGATTGCAAATCCGTGCACCCCGGTTCGATTCCGGGCGAGGCCTCCAGCACCCTCCCGTCCGTCCCCGATATAGCTGCCGCCCGCCCCTGCGGCTGGTGATTGCCGCGTGCCTGTCCCGCGCATCAAACCCGCTCTGCCGGCGCGATCTCCCCGGCCATGTGCATTTTCGTTTTTCCTGCCGCCGTCCCCGTGGTCTATCTGTCATGCAGACGGCAACAACAGGATCACTCACCGGAGGCGGGCGCATGAAGCATGGCGGCGATCTGGGCGGCGCGATGGCCCGGTATGGCGGGCTCGCCGAGGACTGGCTGGACCTGTCCACCGGCATCAATCCGCATGCCTATCCCGTGCCCGCCTTGCCCGCCCGCTGCTGGCGGGAGCTGCCCTCGCAAGGCGCGCTCGACCGGCTGCTTGCCGCCGCGCGCAAGGCCTATGAGGTGCCCGCCCACCTGAAGCTCATTGCCGCGCCGGGCACGCAGGCGCTGATCGCCTTGCTGCCGCATGTGCTCCCCCAGGGCGACGTCGCCATCGCCGGGCCGACCTATGGCAGCCACGGCGATGCCTGGCGGCGCGCCGGACGGCGGGTCTGCGAGGTCACCTCGCCGCATGCGGAACTGGCGCCTGAGGTGAAGGTGCTGGTCATCGTCAACCCGAACAATCCGGATGGCCGGCTGGTCGACCCGTCGAGCCTGCGCCACATGGCCGGGCAGATGGCGGAACGCGGCGGCATGCTGGTCGTCGACGAGGCCTTTGCCGACTGCGTGCCGGGCGCCAGCGTGCTGCCGCATCTGACCGGGCGCCCGGCGGTCGTGCTGCGCTCCTTCGGCAAGTTCTACGGCCTTGCCGGACTGCGCCTCGGCTTCGCCGCCGGGCCGCAGAGCATCGTCGCCGCGCTGCGCGAGCGGCTGGAAAGCTGGGCCGTCTCCGGCCCGGCGATCGAGACCGGCGCGCAGGCGCTCGCCAATGATGCCTGGCGCCGGGCGATGATGGCACAGCTTGCGGATGAGGCCGCCGATCTGACGCTGTCATTGCAGATGCACGGGCTTTCCGTCTTCGGCGGCACGCCGCTCTTCGTGCTGGCGGGCACGCGCAATGCCGCCGGCCTGCACGAGGCGCTCGCCCGCCAGCGGATCTGGACGCGCATCTTCGACTATGCCCCGACCTGGCTGCGCATCGGCCTGCCCGGCGGGCGCGAGGGGCTGGCCCGGCTCGAAGCCGCGCTGCAGGGCGCCATGGCCGACAGCGGCGTGGCATCGGGACGCTGAGGCGATGCTGCTCTTCGCCGACACCGCCTTCCTGCTGCTGCTGGCATTGGTGCTCGATGCGCTTGTCGGCGATCCGCGCCGGCTATGGGCAGCGGTGCCGCATCCGGTGGTGCTGATCGGCAAGGTGATCGAGATCGCCGACCAGGATTTCAACGATCCCGCCGCCTCGCCGCGCGCGCGCAAGATCTATGGCGCGGTGTTCCTCGCCAGCCTTGTCGCCTGCTCGCTGCTGGTCGGCGTGCTGATCGAGGTGATCCTGCGCACATTGCCCTTCGGCGAGATCGGCGTTGCCGTGATCGCGGCGATCTTCATCGCCCAGAAGAGCCTCTACGAGCATGTGGCGGCGGTGCGCGACGGCCTGCTGGAGGACGGGCTTGCCGGCGGACGGCGGGCGGTGGCGATGATCGTCGGCCGCGATCCGCAGCAGCTCGACGAGGCCGGCGTTGCCCGCGCAGCCATCGAATCCTGCGCCGAAAACGCCGCCGACGGGGTGACCGCTCCAGCCTTCTGGTTCCTGCTGTTCGGCCTGCCGGGCCTCATCGCCTACAAGGCGGTGAACACGGCGGATTCGATGATCGGCCATCGGACCGAGCGGCACGAGGCGTTCGGCTGGGCCTCGGCCCGGTTCGACGATCTGGTGAACTGGCCGGCCGCCCGCCTGTGCGGGCTCGCCATGGCGCTGACCGCGCCGCTGAACGGCCGCAGCCTCCAGGAAAGCCTTGCCGTGATGCGGCGGGACGCGCCGAAGCACCGCTCGCCCAATGCCGGCTGGCCGGAAGCGGCGATGGCCGCCGTGCTCGGGCTGGCGCTGGCCGGCCCGCGCGCCTATCCCGGCTATACGGTCGACGATCCGTTCATGAACGAAGGCGGCCGGCGCGAGGCCACCGCCGGCGACATTTCCCGCGCGCTGAAAGTGTTCCGCCAGGCGATGGTGCTGCAGGCGGTCGCGGTCGCGGCCATCGCGCTCGTCCCGCTGTTCCTGTGAGGTCCGCCATGCTTCCCTTCGCCCCCTCCGCCGAGCGCAACAAGGACGCGATCCTGGCGGGGCTCCGTCCCCACCTCGCCCGCTGCCGGCGCGTGTTGGAGATCGGCAGCGGCACCGGCCAGCACGCGGTGCACATGTCTGCGGCCCTGCCGCAGCTTGTCTGGCAGTGCAGCGAGTTGCCCGGCACCGTTTCGGGGCTTGCGGCGCGACTGGAGGCCGAGGGGACTGTCCGCACGCCGCCGCCGCTCGCCCTCGACGTCGCCGCCCCGCCCTGGCCGCTGCCGGCATCCGGCGCGCCCGATGCCTTCGACGCGGTCTTCACGGCCAACACGCTGCACATCATGTCCTTCGCCCATGTCGGGCAGTTCTTTGCCCGTATCGGCGAGGTGCTGGCACCGGGCGGCCTGTGCTGCGTCTACGGGCCGATGAAATATCGCGGCGCCTTCACCACAAAGAGCAACGCCGAATTCGACGCGCAATTGCGGGCGCGCGACCCGCTGAGCGGCATTCGCGATTTCGAGGCGCTCGACGAGTTGGCGCAAGCGCAGGGGCTGACCCTGCTGGAAGACATTGCGATGCCGGCGAACAACCAGTTGCTGATCTGGCTGCGCGCCGGCGGGTAGGTTCACCGCGCGCGGGCGATCTCCAGCAGCGCCTCGATGTCGAGCGATGCGTCCAGATGCGCGGCCAGCGCGTCGAGCGTGCGGTCGATCTCGCCCTCATAGGCGCGGGTCGAGCCGCTGCCCAGTTCCGCCAGCAGGCCGGCGCGGAACGTGTCCGACGCGAACAGCCCGTGCACATAGGTGCCGGCGATGCGCCCGTTTGCCGAGACCGCACCGTCCGGCTCGCCCTGTTCGCCCAGCAGCGCGAAAGGTCGCGAGGTGTCCGGCCCTTGCGTGCGGCCGATATGGATCTCGTAGCCGGCAAGCGCTGTCCCGCTCGCCGCATGGCGGCCGATCACCTCGACAAGGCGCTTGTCCACTGTTAGCACCGTGTCGACGTCGAGCAGGCCAAGCCCGTCGACAGTGCCGGGCGTGCCCTCGATGCCGTCGGGATCGCTGATCGTCCGCCCCAGCATCTGGTAGCCGCCGCACACGCCCATGACGCGGCCGCCGCGCCGCACATGGGCGGCAAGATCGATGTCCCAGCCTTGCGCGCGGAAGAAGGCGAGATCCCCGACCGTCGACTTGGAGCCGGGCAGCAACACGAGGTCGGCATCGCCCGGCAGCGGCCGGCCCGGCCCGACCAGCTCCAGCGTCACGCCCGGCTCCAGCCGCAGCGGATCGAGATCGTCGAAATTGGCGATGCGGCTGATCACCGGCACGGCGATCTTCACCGAGCCGTCGCCGTCGCTTTCCTCCAGCGCCAGCGCATCCTCCGCCGGCAGGCGGTGAGCATCGGCAAACCACGGCACCACGCCGAGCGGGCGCCATCCGGTACGCGCGGCGATCTCCCGCACGCCTTCATCGAACAGCGACACATCCCCGCGGAAGCGATTGACCAGAAAGGCCTTGATGCGGCTCCGCTCGGCCTCGGGCAGGATCGCATGGGTGCCGACGAGGCTGGCGATCACCCCGCCGCGGTCGATATCGCCGCACAGGGCGACGGGAATGTCGACGGCCTCGGCAAACCCCATATTGGCGATGTCGCCGGCGCGCAGGTTGATCTCCGCCGGGCTGCCCGCCCCTTCCACCAGAACGAGGTCCGCGCCCTCGCTGAGCCGGTCGAAACTCTCCAGCACCTTCGGCAGGAGCTCGGCCTTGCGGCTGCCGTATTCGCGCGCGCGCATCGTTCCGGCGCGCTTGCCCTGCACGATGACCTGCGCCCCCACATCCGTCTCGGGCTTCAGGAGCACCGGGTTCATGTGCACCGACAGCGGCACGCGCGCGGCCATCGCCTGCAAGGCCTGCGCCCGGCCGATCTCGCCGCCGTCACTGGTCACGGCCGCGTTGTTCGACATGTTCTGCGGCTTGAACGGCCGCACCTTCAGCCCCCGGTCCGCGAACAGCCGGCACAGCCCCGCCACGACAAGGCTCTTGCCGACATTCGAGCCGGTGCCCTGGATCATCAGGGCGGGGATGCGGCGGCCTGCCGCCATCAGAACTCGATCCCCTCCTGCGGCTTCACGCCGGAGCGGAACGGGTGCTTGACCTGTTCCATCTCGGTGACGAGGTCGGCGATCTCGATCAGCTCGTCCTTGGCGTTGCGGCCGGTGACGATGACATGCACGTCCTCCGGCTTCTCGTCGCGCAGGAAGGCAGCGACTTCCTCGATCGGCAGGTAGTCGTAGCGCAGCACGATGTTCAGCTCGTCGCACAGGACGAGGCGATGCTCGCGCGAGCGGATCAGGTCCTTGGCCGCCTCCCAGGCGGCGCGGGCGGCGTCGATGTCGCGCTGGCGGTCCTGGGTCTCCCAGGTGAAGCCCTCGCCCATGCGCTTGATGGTGACGAGGTCGGAGAAGCGCTCCAGCGCCATGCGCTCGCCGGTCTCGATGCGGCCCTTGACGAACTGCACCACGGCGACCTTGTGGCCGTGGCCGAGCGAGCGGAACACCATGCCGAAGCCAGCCGTCGACTTGCCCTTGCCCTTGCCGGTATGGACGATCAGGAGCCCCTTTTCGATGGTCTTGGTCGCCATGATCTTGTCGCGCGCGGCCTTCTTCTTGCGCATCTTCTCGGCGTGGCGGGCGTTGAGCTCCTCTTCGCTCATTTCGGCCTTCTTATCGCTCACGAGGTCGTCTCCCTTTCCTGCCCCTGCGGGGTCTTCCCAAGCGGGCTTTCGATGTTCAAGGCAGCGCGCACCGAATTGCGCCGCGGCCGCCACAGATCGCGCTCGACCGCCTCGCGGAAGCGCGCCTCGATTTCCTCCAGCGCCTTCGGATTGGCCTCGGCCAAGAAGGCGCGGACCTTGCCGTCATCCAGATAGGCATCATAGAGCTGGTCGAAATGGTGGTCGCCCACCGCATTGGTGGTGGCGGCAAAGGCGAAGAGATAGTCCACCGTCGCGGCGATCTCGAACGCGCCCTTGTAGCCGTGGCGCATGACGCCGGCGATCCACTTCGGATTGGCGGCGCGCCCCCGCACCACCCGGCCGATCTCCTCCGACAGGGTGCGGATCACCGGGCGCTCGGGGCGCGAATGGTCGTTGTGATAGATCTTCGGCGCCGTGCCCTTCAGCGTTTCCACCGTCGCGGCGAGCCCGCCCTCGAACTGGTAGTAGTCGTCGCTGTCGAGCAGGTCGTGCTCGCGGTTGTCCTGGTTGTGCAGCACCGCATCGACCTGCGACAGGCGCGCGGTCAGGCTGGCGCGCGCGCCCTCGCCCTTCGCCCCGCCGCCATAGGCATAGGAACCCCAGGCGAGGAACGCGTCGGCAAAGTCCGCGCGGGCGTCCCAGAGCCGCTCGTCGATCAGCGCCTGCAGGCCGGCGCCATAGGCACCGGGCTTCGAGCCGAAGACGCGGTAGAGCGCCTGTCGGCGGGCCTTTTCCGGCGCAAGGCCGTCCGCCTCCAGCCGGGCGGCTTCCTTGCGGGCGCGCGCGGCCAGCGGGTTGGCGTCCTGCGGCTCCTCCAGCGCGGCGATGGCGGCGACCGCCGACTGGAACAGGTCGACCTGATGCGGGAAGGCATCGCGGAAGAAGCCGGAGATGCGCAGCGTGACGTCGACGCGCGGCCGGCCGAGTTCGGCCAGCGACAGAATATCGAAACCGGTGACGCGGCCCGAGCCCGCCTCCCATTTCGGCCGGGCGCCGATCAGCGCCAGCGCCTGGGCGATGTCGTCGCCGCCGGTGCGCATGTTGGCCGTGCCCCAGCAGGTCAGAACCACGGCGGCCGGATATTCGCCCTCGTCCTGGAAATGCCGCTCGACCAGCCGTTCGGCGCTGGCCGCGCCGATGCGCCAGGAGGTCTCGGTCGGCACGGCGCGCACATCGACGGAGTAGAAGTTGCGGCCCGTCGGCAGCACGTCGGGGCGCCCGCGCGTCGGCGCGCCGGACGGGCCCGGCGGCACGAAGCGCCCGGCAAGGCCGGCGAGAACGCCGGCGGTCTCGGCGTCCCCGGAAGCGCTGACGGCCGGGCGGATGCGGGTCTCGATCTCCTCCAGCACGGCGGCGGTGGTGGCAAAGCCCTCCGGCGCGCGGCCCTCCTCCACCAGCTTTGCCGCCAGCAGTTCCAGCCGCTCCACCGTGTCGCCGCAACTGCGCCAGGGGCTGCTTGCCACCTCTTCAAGCAGCACCGGGCGCGGGCCGTCGAAGGGCAGTTCATAGGCGCAGGCGAGCGGATCGAAGCCTTCAAGTCCGAGGTCGCGGGCAAGCGCCCGGGTGATGCCCTCATGCGCCGGCCCCTCGCCGCGCGGCACCCGCACCAGCGCCACCAGGAGCGCGGTCAGCAGATCGCCGCCAGGTGCAGCGCCCAGCACATGCAGCCCGTCGCGGATCTGCAACTCCTTCAGGTCGCACAGATGCGCATCGAGCCGAGCCAGCCGCGTCTCCTCGTCCATCTCGCTGGTCAGGCCGATATCGCGGTCGAGGCCGTGCCGCTCCGCCGCCTCGAGAATGTCGCGGGTCAGCGCCTTCAGCCGGCGCGGGTCGACGCCCTGCGCCAGGTAATATTCGTCGAGCAGCACTTCCAGCTCAGCGGTAACGCCGTGGCTTTCGGCCCGCGCCAGCGGCGGCGTCAGGTGGTCGACGATGACGGCGGAGGTGCGGCGCTTGGCCTGCGCCCCCTCGCCCGGATCATTGACGATGAAGGGATAGATGTTGGGCAGCGGCCCGAGCACGGCTTCCGGAAAGCAGTTTTCGGAGAGCGCCAGCGCCTTGCCCGGCAGCCATTCGAGATTGCCGTGCTTGCCCAGATGCACCACCGCATGGGTGCCGAAGGTTTCGCGCAGCCAGATGTAGAAGGCGAAATAGTGGTGCGGCGGCACCAGGTCCGGGTCGTGATAGGTCGCCTTGGGATCGATGTTGTAGCCGCGCGCCGGCTGGATGCCGACGACCGCATTTCCGAAGCGCGTCACGGCAAGGCGGAACGCCCCCTCCTCCACATGCGGATCGTCTTGCG
Organism: Stappia sp. P2PMeth1; assembly: GCF_900185735.1. Lineage (NCBI taxonomy): Bacteria > Pseudomonadati > Pseudomonadota > Alphaproteobacteria > Hyphomicrobiales > Stappiaceae > Stappia > Stappia sp. P2PMeth1. The sequence continues at coordinate 22,804 of NZ_FYAW01000040.1, forward strand.
GCCGCCCCCAGCGCGCCGTGACCGCCTCGCGCACCGCCTGCGGCAGCCGGGCAAAGGCCGCGGCATAGTCGGCGAGCGGCAGCTCAGCGCCGCCATGGCGCACGCGGCGGGCAGCGATGTCGTTGGTCGGGCCGTCGCTGATCCGCGCCATCAGCTCGGCAGAGCCCTGCGGCGCGCCGTCGATGCGGTAGCCCTCGGCGGCAAGCGCCTGCAACAGGCGCGCGCAGGAGGCCGGCGTGTCGAGGCCGACGCCATTGGCAAGGCGCCCGTCCTTGTTGGGATAGTTGGCAAGGATCAGCGCCACCTTGCGCTCCGCCGGCGGGGTCGCGGCGAGGCGGGCGATCCGCGCGGCCTGGGCCGCGACGAAGGCCACCCGGTCGGGTTTCGGCACGAAGCGCATGGTCGCCGACTGGGTGAGCGGATCGTGCGGGGCCTGCTCCTTGAAAGAGACGGCGCGGGTGAGAATGCGCCCGTCCACCTCCGGCATCACCACATGCATGGCGAGATCGCGGATCGACAGGCCCTGATCGGCGTCGCGCCAGCCCTCCTCCGAGGAGGACGAGAACACCACTTGCAGCACCGGCACGCCCGGCGCATCGAGCGGCGTTCCGCTGTGCGCCTCGCCGGCCTTCGACACGGCGAAGGCGGTGGCGTTGAGCACCACGGCGGGCGGCGCCTCGGCGAACAGCGCGGCGAGGACGGAGGCGGATTCGGCCTCCTTCAGCGAGGAGACGAAGACCGGCAGCGGGTTGATGCCCTCGCCCGCCAGCGCCGTGCACAGGGCCTCGACCGGCGCGGTCGCCGCGCTCTGCATCAAGGCCCTGTAGAAGACGATGGCGGCGACGGGGGCGGCCGGATCAGTCCAGCTCGCCTTAAGCTCGGCCAGCGTCGGGTGCGCACGGCCGGGCAGCAGCAGGCCGGCGCGCGGCAGCGGGCGCGGCGGATCGGGCTCCTGCGCCCCATCCAGCAGATGCGCGGCGTAGCGCAGGAAGTTGCGAAGGTTTTCCGCCCCGCCTTCGGCGAGATAGCGCCACAGGCGCATCACCTCGTCGACGGGCAGCGTGGAGCGGGCGGCAAGGTCCGCGTCCCAGCGGTCGTCGCCCGGCATCACCGCCAGATGCAGGCCGTGGCCGCGCGCCGCCTCGGTCAGCCGCTCGACGCCATAGGGCCAGTATTCCGCCCCGCCGAGCAGGCGCAGCACGACCAGCCGCGAGCCCGCCACCGTCTGCTCGGCATACATGTCGACCGAATAGGGGTGCGACAGGGCCATCAGGTTGGCAAGCCGCAGGCTCGGCTGCCCCGCCCCGCCCCCTGCTGCCACGGAGGCGAGCGAGGCGAGTTCCGTGTCGGCCGCCGACAGCACCACCACATCGGCCGGCGACTGGCCGAGATCGACCGCCTCGTCGCCCTGGTCGATGCGCCCGCTGCGCCCTGCGAGAATATGCATGCCGTCTCCTGCGCCTTGCCTGCCGTATGGATCAGGCGGCGAGCGCGCTGGCGAGCAGACCCTCGACGCGGGCAAGGTCGAAGCCGGCAAGGCCGATCACCACGACCCGGCCGGGGGCGCGCGCGTCGCGCGCGAACCATGCCTCGACGCGCGGGCCGACCGCCTGCACCATCGCCGGCGCGGCCTTGCCCTCGATGCCGACCGCGCCCTTGATGCGCAGCACGCCGGGCACCGCCATGGCGGCGGCGACGCGCGCCTCCAGATCCTTCAGCGAGGCGAGCGGGGCGAGCTCGACCACATGGCTGACGAAGTCGTCGTGGTCGTGATGATGGTGATGGTGGTGATCATGATCGTCATGGTCATGATCATGATCGTCGTGATCGTGGTCGTGGTCGTGGTCGTCGTGGTGATGATGCTCGTGATGGCTCTCGCGCCCGTGCATGTCGTCTTCCGAAGCGCTCATCCGGCCGAGCAGCACGTCGGCGGCGAGCCTGCCCTTTTCCGCCGCCACGATCTCCACCGCCGCGCGGACGCGGCCGGCGACCTCGGCCCGCACCCGCTCCAGCGTCGCCGCATCGACGAGATCGGCCTTGTTCAGCACGACGAGGTCAGCGCAGACGAGCTGGTCCTCGAACAGTTCCTCCACCGGGCTGTCGTGGTCCAGCGCCTCGTCGGCGGCGCGCTGCGCGGCCAGCGCCGCCTCGTCGCCGGTCACCCGCCCTTCCGCGACGGCTGCGGCATCCACCACCGTCACCACCGCGTCCACCGTCACGCGGGTCTTGACGCTCGGCCAGGAGAAGGCGCGCACCAGCGGCTGCGGCAGGGCAAGGCCCGAGGTCTCGATGACGATGTGGTCCGGCGCCTCGTCGCGGGCGATCAGCATTTCCATCGTGGGGAGGAAATCGTCGGCGACGGTGCAGCAAATGCAGCCATTGGTCAGCTCCACCACCTCTTCGGCGGCGCAGTCCGGATCGGCGCAGCCGTCGACCAGCGAGCCATCGAAGCCCATGTCGCCGAACTCGTTGACGATGAGGCCGATGCGCTTGCCCTTTGCCTCGCGCAGCAGGTTGGCGAGCAGCGTCGTCTTGCCGGCGCCGAGGAAGCCGGTGACGATGGTGGCCGGGATCTTGCCGGCGGTGCGGGGCGTGGATGCGGTCATAGGCGGATCTCCGGCTGGAGGTGGGATGGCTTGAGAACGAGCGGCAGGCCGGCGGCGACAAGCACCGCTACATCGGCGAGTTCCGCGATGCGGCGATTGAGGCGACCCTGCTCGTCGCGAAAGCGGCGGGCGAGCGCATTGTCGGGCACGATGCCCGAGCCGACCTCGTTGGTGACGAGAACGATGGGGCCGGGCGCGGCGCGCAGCGCCCCGGCGAGCCGGGCCGTCTCCGCTTCCGGATCGGCTTCAGCGAAAATCAGGTTGCTGAGCCACAGGGTCAGGCAATCGACGAGGATGGCGCGCTGCGCCGTGCTCTCGGCAGCGAGGACGCCGGCAAGGTCGCGCGGCTCCTCGATGGTCCGCCAGCCCTCGCCCCGCTGGTCGCGGTGGCGGTCGATGCGCTGGCGCATCTCCTCGTCATGGGGCGTGCAGGTGGCGACATAGACGCGCTCGCGCGCCGAGGCGAGCACCAGCCCCTCGGCATAAAGGCTCTTGCCCGAGCGCGCGCCGCCCGTCACCAGCACGGTGCGGGCCGCGACAGGAGCCGGGGCGGTTGGAGAATCGGATGCGCCGCTCACGCGCAAGCCGTCCGGCAGCGGGATATGCCGGGAGGGCTGAAGCGGCGGGCGCCCTTCAACGGGAACATTCTGGCCTCCTGCCGTCCACCCGACGGCGCGTGACGTTTCGGGCCGGGCCCCTTGGCGGGGGCTCGGGTGATCCGGCTCGTCTCCTGGCTCGCGGGTCGCGGCCTTGCCCTGCCCTTCCCGGACCGAAAGGCCCAGTGGTTCATGCAGGAAGGCTCGCCGCTCACAGTTGCGGGGGCAGCTACGGATTCGGGAGCCCGACTTGGGTCCTCCCCCACCGTATTCCGACTTTCCCCTTTCACCGGACTTCGTCCGTCAGAAAGGACCGGAAGATCACGACTCATAGCCTGCCGAAGGGGCCGGCGTCCAGCAGCGAGACGTGGACGGCTCCGGGAAGCTTCCGCAGCGGCGCCCGCTCCACTCACAGCGGATGCGGCCGGATGCCCGCGGCTCTTGCCGGTGCAGCTTGCCGGTGCACGCTCCCCGCCCCTCCCCACTCCCCGACTGTGGAAAAGTTTTGCGACAAAGGGCTTGGCAAGCGGCGGCGCAGTTTGCTATACGCCTGCCATCGACGCGGTGCGGATGCCCCGCGTGTTTCGTGATCCCCGGTAGCTCAGTGGTAGAGCAAGCGGCTGTTAACCGCTTGGTCGCTGGTTCGAATCCGGCCCGGGGAGCCACTTCCTCCTTATCTTCCCAAAAATCCTCCAGTCTTCCCGAAAACATGCGCCGCCTGGCGATATCGGGTTTCCTGCGGCCGAATGGGCTCTAGGTCGTGAATTCATAACTGTGCCGTTTCTCGCCAGACTTACGAGTCCACGACCTACGCGCGTTCCTTCAGGAAGTCGACAAAGGCGCGCACGCGCGGAATGGCCTGGCGGCCGGGAAGCATCAGGGCGGAGATCGGCTTGGGATCCGCGTCGTGCTGTCCTTGGAACAGTTCAACGAGCTGCCCCTCGGCAAGCGCCTTCCTGCCGAGAAAGTCCCCAAGACGGATGATGCCGACGCCCTCGATCGCCATCTGCAACAGCGTATCGGCGCTGTCCGCGGTGACGCTCCCGCGGACGGGCGTCCGCACCACGGCTCCCTGCTCGATCATCGGCCAGTAGGCTTGGCCGGGAAATCCGGTCAGCAACAGACAGTCATGGCTCGCCAGGTCCTGGGCGGTCGTCGGTGTGCCGCGCCGTTCCAGATAGGCGGGGCTTGCGGCGATGACGCGGCGGACCGTGCCGAGGCGAGCCGCGATCAACTCGCTGTCGTCCAGCAGGCCGACGCGGATCGTCACGTCGATCTGCTCCTCGAACGGGTCTATGCGGTGGTCGGAAACCGAAACCCCGACCGTCACTGCCGGATGTCGGCGCAGGAACGCCGGCAGCAGCGGCGCCAACCGGTGCCGCGCGAAGGCGGTGCCGCAATTGACGCGCAGATGGCCGCGAACCTCGCCGTGCCGGTGCGACAGGTCGACCTCGGCCGCCTGTGCGAGCGCAAGCATGCGGCGAGCATAGCCGATGAAGACGGCGCCCTCCGGCGTGAAGGCAAGCCGACGGGTCGAGCGGTGCACGAGCTTGATGCCGGTGCGCTTCTCCAGGCGCGACACCATGCGGGACACGCCCGACGGCGTCATCCCCGTCTCCTCGGCGACAGCCGCCAGGGTGCCGAGATCGGCCAGCCGCAGGAGCAGGATGACTTCGGGTGCGAGCATGGATCCCTGCAGCATTCGTGACGTAGCGGCACGACAGAGTTGCGGCCGGAGCGGCTGCCTCTGCGGCGCATTCATACTATAGGTTGCACCCATAAAAACCAGTCAACCGCATGCTCCGGCACGCAACCGGCCACCTGGCCGGGCTGCTGGTCACGACTGCACGTGCAAGGCTCCGGACCAGAACGCAACGAAGTATGAGGAGGCGACATGGATACTGCATTATCCACTGAAGTCGAACGCTTCGAGGCCAGCCCGGCGTCCGGCGGCTTGCCCTATGTGATGCATACCGACAAGTACGGTCTGAACAGCGAGCATTTCAAGGCGCTCGCCAGGGGCGAGGTCCGCGTCATCCGGGTTGCGGCCTTTGCGAACGGTCCGTCCTGCGAACTGATCTCTCGGGGGCAGGCCTCCCTCGGTTTCGAGCCCTACATCAACGTCTCGGAGGTCCGCAAGATCGGCATGGCCTTCTACGAGACCGAGCTCAAGCCAGAACTGATCGAGCGCTATTTCGTGGTCGCGCGGGAGCATCTGAACGATTTCCGCAAGGCCTGCGAGCCGTACGGGTCGCCCCTCGACACGCTGCGCGGCATTCTCGACGAGATCTGGCCGGCGGGTGCAAACCTGCAGACGCTGTTCGGCCGCAAGATGTTCGTCGGCCTGTCGCGGATGGTGGAGCCGAACACGACGTTCCTCGCCCACCATGACATCTTCTCCGAGGATGCGCCGGGGATCGAGGAAGCGGAATCGCTGCTCGCCCAGTTCGCCGCCAACATCTATTTCCAGGTCCCCGAAGTGGGCGGCGAACTGCTGATGTGGCATCGCAACATGACGACGGAGGAATTCGACCGCAGGCGCCGGGGCAAATACGGCATCGCCGTCGAGGACCTGCCGACGCCCGACGTCATCGTCAAGCCCGGACGGGACGACCTGCTGATCTTTGATTCCCGCAAGATCCACGCGGTCGCTTCGCCGCACGATACGGCGCGCATGGCCGTGTCCTTCTTCATCGGCTATCGCGGCGACGACCAGCCGCTCACCTACTGGAGCTGACGCCATGACCCTTGCCCGTCCCGATGTCTCGTCCGCCGCCCCGATCGATCCCGTGCGCGTCGCCCCCACCCTCTCGCTGGACGACGTTCTGGCCCTGATCCGCAACGAGATCCAGGTCCTGCGCGTGCCGGAGTTCATTTCCGCCGAGGCGTGCCGAACCATCTCGCAAGGACTGAAGTCCACCGGCTATAGCGACTATCTCAACGCTCCCAAGGTCGGCCGGATCGGCATGTCCTATTTCGAAACAGGCCGCAAGCCGGAGATCATCGAGCACTATTTCGCCACCGCGCTCGACAATCTCAACCTGCTGCGCAGGGCCTGCGATCCCTATCCCTGCCCGATGGACACATTCCGCTGCGTCATGGACGAGACCTGGGGCGCCGGCTGCACGCTGCAGACGCTCTACGGCCGCAAGATGTTCGTCGGCCTGTCGCGCTGCATGAAGCCGGGCATTCCCCTCAAGGCTCACCACGACATGTTCGGCCGCCATGCCCCCGACACGCCGGAGGCCGCGTCCCTGATCAGCCAATTCGGCATCAACATCTATGTCGATGTCCCCGAAACGGGCGGCGAACTGGCGATGTGGCAGGACGAACTGTCGGACGCGGAGTTCCTCGATCAGCGCGGCGACGACTACGCGATCCCGCTGGAGAACCTTCCGCCCTGCAACTATTCGGCAAAGCCGGAGAATGGCGACCTGATCCTGTTCAATGCGCGCAAGCTGCATGCGGTGCTGCCCGGCGAGGGCATCGACCGCCTGACGATCTCGGGCTTTCTCGGCTACCGGGGAGACAGGGAGCCGCTGACGGTATGGAGCTGACCCGCCCTGCGGCGAGCAAGGGTCACCTGGGCGCTGCCGTCCTGGTGATCTTTGCCGCCGGATACCTGCTGTCCTCGCTGTTGCGCGGCGTCACCGCCGCGCTCGCCCCCATGTTCACCGAGCAGTTCGCCCTGTCCGCCGGCGAACTCGGCTTGCTGGCCGGATCCTATTTCGCCTCTTTCGCGATCCTGCAACTGCCGATGGGGGCCCTGCTCGACCGGTTCGGCGTGCGCGCCGTGCTGGTGGTCTCGCTCGCCATCGCCGCGTTGTCCTGCGTCCTGTTCGCTGTCGCGGAGAGTTTCGAAGGCCTGTTCGGAGCGCGGCTGCTCACCGGCGTCGGCGTCAGCGCCTGCCTGATCGCCCCCCTCACGGCCGCCCGCCTGTGGACGACGCCGGCGCTGCAGCAGCGGCTCAACTCGTGGATGCTGATGGCCGGAGCGCTGGGGCTGATCCTCGGCACGCTGCCGTCCGAAAGCCTCGCCACGCGCTTCGGCTGGCCGATGCTATTCCTCGTGCTGGGGGTGCTGTTCGCGGCCGTCGCGCTGCTGGTCGCGTTGCAGGCACCGGGGCATCGCCCGGCCGCCGGGGTGTCGCCGCATGGCATCCTGCGTGGCTATGCGTCGATCGTGCGGACCGCGCATATCTGGCGGATCGGGGCCCTCGGCTTTTTCAACTACGCGATCCTCGTCGCCGTGCAGACCCTGTGGATCGGGCCATGGCTGACGGAAGTCATGGGCGAAAGCCCGCGCGGTGCGGCGCTGGAGCTGCTCTACATCAACGTGATCATGCTCTTCGTGTTCCTGGTCATGGGCTATCTGTCGCCGCGATTTCTCTCCAGCGCCGAGGACGGGGAGCAGGTGTTGCGGCGCTGGACGCCGGCCAGCATCGTCCTGCTCGTCGTCATTGCCGCCCTCGGCGCCCGCGCCGACTGGTATCTGTTCGCGCTGTTCTGCGTCGCCGCCTGGCCGCTCTCGGTGACACATCCGCTCGTCGGCCAGAGGTCGCAGCCCGCCGAGGCCGGGCGCGCCATCGCCTTCTTCAACCTGCTGCTGTTCGTCGGCGTGTTCCTGTGGCAATGGGGCTTCGGCGCCCTGGTGTCCGCCCTCGCCCCGGAAGTCGGCGTCGAGGCCGCCTATCGGCTCGCGGTCGGCGCGCTGGCCGCCCTGTCCCTTGCCGGCTATCTGGTGTTTGTCACCGGCGCGCGGGTCGTCACCATCCGTGCGCAGGACGCACGCCCGGCCGCCTCCCCGGTCAAGGACCGGTCCTGATCGGGCGGCGGAGGTCTTGCGTTTACCTCACTCCTCCCGGTTCAGCCGCCAGATCGAGAAGTTCAGCGCGACGGCGAAGCTGACCCAGGCGAGATAGGGCACCAGCAGCAGCGCCGCGAGCATGTGCACCGGCCAGAACAGCAGGATCGTCGCGAGGATCGACAGCCACACCAGCACGATGTCGATCATGCCGAGATCCGGGCGGTGCAGGCCGAAGAACAGCGGCGTCCAGGCGCCATTGAGCACAAGCTGGAGGCCGTAGACGGCGAGCGGCAGGGTCGCGCCGGCAAAGCCCGCCTCGCGCCACACCAGCCAGCCGGACACCGCGATCATCACGTAGAGCACCGTCCAGACCGGCGGGAACAGCCGGTTGGGCGGGCGCCAGGCCGGCTTTTTCAGCCGCTCATACCATTCACCGGGGCGGAACAGCGCGCCGGTCAGGGCGGCGAGGAAACAGGCTGCCAGAAACCCCAGCAGAGCCGGCAGGGTGGACATGTCCATGAGCTTTGCCTCGACATTTCGCGAAGTACGGCGCTGGGGAGCGGGCCCCGTGCCAGGTCAGCGCCCTGCAGGTTCCCTTGTCGCTGCAGGACACGATCGCGAGACTGACAGGTTCCGCCGGCCGCGCAAGACGCCCGCCCTCACCTGTCCTCGGCGAGCGTATGGGCGACCAGCGCATTGGCATGGCCATGGCCGAGCCCGTGGGTCGCCTTCAGCCAGGCGACGAGTTCCATGTGCTTGAGGCCGGATTGCGCACGGATCAGGGCCTTCCACTCGGCAATGGGGCGGCCGTATTTCTTTTCGATGGACGGGAAATAGGAGGCCGGTCCCTTGACGGTCCCCTTCACCGGCGGCTTGCCTTCGGATGACGACATGTCCCGTCTCCTTTCACAGATCCTGCTGGCGGATCGTCTCGGACGGGTGGATGCAAACCAGCTCCAGTTGCTCCGTCCCCACGTTGAGATAGCGATGCGGCACATCGGCCGGCGCGACGACGATGTCGCCGGCAAAGGCGCGCAGCCGCTCGTCGCCGACCAGGAATTCCGCCGCGCCTTTGCGCACCACCCAGGTCTCGCGATAGGGGTGGACATGCAGTTGCGAGCCGGTGCCCGGCGCGCTGTCGGTGATGAACATGGACACCGGCGAGCCGTAATCCTTCCCCTCGAAACGCACCGTCCGGCTTTCGCCCGGAACCGGCGGGCGATGGCGGCGGACCGAGATATCGGGCCGTCCGGCATCCTCGGCAAAGGCCTGCGCCGGGGCGTGAACACTGGCTGTCATGGCAATCCCTCCCGCATTTATCTTGACGAGAAGATACTTCCAAAGATTTGTCTTTGCGTCAAGATAATTCTCTTGATATCGAGAGACTGAACCCGGAAGCCGCCCTTGAGCAGCAGGCGGGGTCCCGACGCGGGGGGATGTCATGGCGGATCATATCGACAGGTTGCGGGCGCAATGGGCGCGGGAACTGCCGGATCTCGACACCGAGCCGATGGCGATCCTCGGCCGGGCGCGCAGGCTGACGCTGCTGGCCGGCGGCAGCATCGAGAAGATCTTCGCGGGCTACGGGCTCGACCGCGGCGAGTTCGACGTGATCTCGACCCTGCGCCGCGCCGGCCCGCCCTACCGGCTGACGCCGACCGAGCTCTATTCGACGCTGATGATCTCCTCCGGCGGGCTGACGCACCGGCTCGGGCGGCTGGAGACCGCCGGGCTGATCGCGCGTGAAAAATCCGCGCGCGACGGGCGCAGCCTCGAAGTGGTGCTGACCCCGGCCGGCCGCGCGCTGGCGGAAGAGGCCTTCCGGGCGGATATGGCGAACGAGGCGCGGTATCTCGCGCATCTTGCCCCGGCCGAGCGCGAGACGCTGGCCGGCTTGCTGCGCAAGCTGCTGGAGGAGATCGAGGCGCCGGGCGGCGGCGCCTGACCGGCTCCCGCCTCAGCCAGTCGTCAGGCGACGGTCAGGCGGCGGTCAGGCGGATGCGGGTGCCCCAGGGATCGGCAAGGGCAAGCCCGTCGCCGCCGGCTGCGACATCCAGCCTGGCCTTGTGTGCCGCATCGGCGATCGCGCCGAGCCGGTCCGTCTCGCGCAGCACGATCTGCAGTTCGGCAAGGCCGGTGTGACCGTCCTTGCGCGGCCCCGCGCCCCGGCTGTTCCAGATGTTGCCGGCAAGCTGGTGGTGATAGCCGCCCGAGCCGTAGAAGCTGGCGCCCGGATAGCGGGTGGCAATGTCGAAGCCGAGCAGCGCCGAATAGAAGGCATCGGCGATGTCGGTGGCCCCGACCTGCAGATGCACATGGCCGACCAGCGTGCCGGCCGGCGCGCCGTGCCACATCGTCCCGGCCGCCTCCGCCAGCAGCGAAGGCGCATCCAGCGGATCGGTCGACATGACAATCGCGCCGGTCGCATCCGTCCAGGCGGACGGCGTGCGGTCGGCATAGATCTCGATGCCGTTGCCTTCCGGATCGGCGAGATAGACCGCCTCGCTGACCTTGTGGTCGGACGCGCCCTGCAGCCGCAGGCCGCGCGCGGCGGCAAAGGCGAGCCAGCGGCCGAGATCGGCGCGCGAGGGCAGCAGAAAGGCGGTGTGGAAGAGGCCCGCCTCAGACCGCGGCGCAGGGGCGAGGCCGGCATCGCCGCGCAGGCGCAGCAAGGGCACCCCGCCGGCGCCGAGCAGCACCTCAAGGCCGTCGGTGCCGAGATCCTCGAGCCCCAGGACCTCGCGATAGAACGCAGCGACGCGCGCGCTGTCGCGCACCGCCAGCGTCACGAGGCCGACGCGCAGCGGCGCCGCCGCCATGTCGAAACGGTCGCCCTGCGCGGCGGTCCGGCTGTCGAGGGGGATGGCGGGCATGACTGTCTCCAGATCTCGGCACAGGCCATGGGGCCTGCAATCTATCGACCGAAATGTGCGCCGCGTGCGGCATGATTACAATCCGCCATTCCCTCACAGTATCGTTCACTCAGGGAGAACAATACCGCCAGCCTGCTCCGCCAGGGCGGGATCGGGAGGCTCGGCCCGGATCCATCACGCCGCGTCGAAGCGGGCGATGAAGTCGTGCACCGAGGTCCTCAGGTTGTCCGCCTCGCGGTGCACCGTGCGCGACAGTTCGCGCACCCTGGCCGCCTCTTCGCCGGCCTGGCCGATGGCGGAAGACATCTCGCCCATCGTGTCGGCGACCTCGCCGGTGCGGGTCGAGGCCTGCTGCGCGTGCTGGCTGATTTCCCCCGTTGCCTGGCCCTGCTGGTCGACCGCCTCGGCGATGGACCCGGTGAAGCCGTCGACATCCTGCATGGTGCGGGTGATCTCGCCGATGGCCTGGACCGCATCCTCGGTCGAGGCCTGGATCGCGGCGATCTGGGCGCCGATCTCCTCGGTCGCCTTGGAGGTCTGGGTGGCAAGCTCCTTGACCTCGGCAGCGACGACGGCAAAGCCCCGACCGGCCTCGCCGGCCCGCGCCGCCTCGATGGTGGCGTTGAGGGCGAGAAGGTTGGTCTGCTCGGCGATCGCCTGGATCAAGGAGACGACCTCGCCGATCTTGCTCGCGCCGGCAGCAAGCCGCGACACCGTCTCGTTGGTGCGCTTCGCGTGGTCGCTCGCCCGCGACACGACCTCGGTGGTGGAGGTCACCTGCCGGGCGATCTCCGAGATCGAGGAGGACAGTTCCTCCGCCGCCGCCGCGACGGTCTGGACATTGTCGGACGCCTGGCGCGAGGTGGCGGTGGTGCGCTCCGACAGGTCGCCCGAGCGCGCGCTCATCTGCTCCAGGGTGTCGACGGCCGTCATCAGCGCGCCCGCCGCCCCGTCCAGAGTGTCGAAGAAGCCGCGGGTCGTCTCGTGGAAGGACTGCGCGGTGCGCCGTTCCAGTTCGCGCTGCTCGACGGCCCGGCGGGTCTCCTGCTCGCTCGCCTCCTCGGCAAGCTGGCGCTGGCGTATCACGCCTTCGCGGAACCGGGCGAGCGCCTCGCTCAGGCGTCCCAGTTCATCGCGCGAGCGCCAGGCCGGCGCCGGCACATCCGTGTCGCCGTTCGCATAGGCGCGCGCGACGCGATCGAGATCGCGGAGCCGCACCGTCACGGAGCGGTACACGAAGACGGTCCCGGCCAGGAAGACCAGAACCATCGCGGCGACGCCGCCGAGACTGACGTTGCGCGCCCACGCGGCTTCGGCACGCAGGTTCGCAAGGCTTGCCGCAATCGAGGCCTTGAGCAGTTCCTCCGCCTCGTCGGCGCGCTCGATAAGGGTCTCGAACGTCGCATCGAAGATCTCGTCGGCCTTTGAGCCGGCTCCCCCGTCCACGCCCGAAACGAGGCCGGCATGGCGCTCGCGTGCGACCTCCTCCAACGCGTCGATCTTCGCCGCGACATCCCGCACGACCTCGCGCACCCCCGGATCGGAGGTGGCGATGAAAGCTCCCTCGCTGTTGCTTCCCCCGTCCAGGATGGCGCGGGCATAGAACCGTGCCTCGTCGATCAGCCGCCAGACCTCGTCGATGCTCTCCCCCTCGTCGCCGGACATGATCTCCTCCAACAGGAGATGGGCCCGGGTGGCGGTGAGCTTGATCTCCATTGCCGCATCGGCCAGCGGCGCCTCGACCTCGCCCAGCCGAATGCCGTTGTCGCCAACCCGCTGCGTGGCGTCGAGGGCGAACAGGCTGGCGCCCACGGAGACCACGATCAACAGGGCCATGGTGGCGCCGATCTTGCGCGCGACACTCAGATTGAACGCTCCCTTGCGCATTCCGCCCTCCAGTTTCGAGAATTACCTGTTCCCGAGATTGGAGGATCTGGCGTGAACACTCCGTAAAGTTGCGCAAAAAACGGAAAAGCGGCGAGAATACCTGACGAATTTTCTGAGCATGGCCGGACATTTCGAATCGCTTTCAACAAAACCGCTCCACTGCAGGCGCAAATACCTCCATGTGCCTCCAGCCCCCGCCTGCACCACGGGGTTGCGCCGGCCCTGCTTTCGCCGCTAAGCCGAGAAAGGATCCACCGGACGGCGCGCCGATGCAGGACGCGCCCCTTCGCAAGCACGGCAGGACAGAATGGCCCAAACCGCAAGCCCCCGCGCAACAACCCCAGCCACCCCCGGCCCTGCCACCCTCGGCCTTGCCACCCTCGGCGTTGCCGGGGTGCTGGCGCTCGCCCCGCCGCCGGCCGGCGCACAGGAGGGGGACTGGGTGTTCAAGGTCGTCGGTACGGCGGCCTATCGCGAGCGCATCGCCATCGGCAGCGGCGCGGAGCTGGTCGTCGAACTGCGCGAGATGGCGGCGCTCGAGCCCGGCGTCGAGGCCGGGAGCGTGCGGCTGGTGGCGGAGAAGCGGCAAAAGCTCGAAGGCCGGCAGGTGCCCCTTCCCTTCTATCTGAAGGCCGAGGGCGACCGGCTGGTGCCCGGCACGCGCTATGCGCTCCGGCTCGTGCTCGCCGATGGCGAGGGCCCCGGCTGGGTGTCGCAGCCGGTGGCGGTCGAGGCCGCGCCCACCGGACCGGACGGGGCCGGAACGGATGCCGGCGACGTGCTGCTGCTGCGCCAGCTTCCCGTCTCGGTGACGGTGAACCTTACCTGCGGCGAGGTCGCCGGCGTGCTGCGGCAGCGCGACGACAGCGCCGTGCTGGAGCTTGGCGACGAGACCCTTGCCCTGAAGCAGACCCCGGCCGCCAGCGGCGTGCGCTACGAGGCCGGGGACGATCCCGCCACCGTGCTGTGGACCAAGGGGCTGGAGGCCAGCTTCACGCTGCGCGGAGAGGAACTGCCGCCCTGCGGCCTCGAAGTGGAGGTGCCGCGCTTTGCCTCGGGCATGGACGCGCTGCCCGGCGGCGAATGGGTGGTTGAGGACATCTCGGGCGGAGGCATCGTCGACGCTTCCCGCGTCACTCTGGTCTTTTCCGACGAGGGCCAGCTCGGCGGGCAGGCCACCTGCAACAGCTACGGCACGCGCTTTGCCACCAATGGCGAGCGGATCGCTGTCGACCCGCGCACCGTCTCGACCATGATGGCCTGCGCCCCGGCGCTGATGGAGCAGGAGCGCAAGTTCCTCGACACGCTCCCCGAGCTGAGCGAGTGGCGGATCGACGAGACCGGAGCGTTGCTGCTGCGCGGCGAGAGCGGGGCGACGCTCACCGCCCGCCGCGCCGGCTGACCCGGCGGGCGGCGCCGCCGCCTCCGCCAGATCGGTGCGTCCCCCGCGCGCCCACTCCCGCCGCGTCGCACACCCGGACGCTCGGGATCGGGAGTGGATTTTTCGGCGATTTTGTGCGTTCCTTCCCTTCTGAGGGAGGAAAATCAGGAATGCAGAGCTTTACGGCAGTCCTGGGAGACGCCGTCGCGCTGATCCTGTCGGGCGACGCCAGCCTCATGGGCATCATTGCCCTGTCCTTGCGCGTCACGGTGACCGCCGTGCTGATCGCCTGCGTCATCGGCCTGCCGCTCGGCGCCGCGGTCGGCGCCTTCCGCTTTCCCGGGCGCACCCTGGCGACCGTCCTGCTCAATTCGCTGATGGGCCTGCCGCCGGTGGTGGTCGGCCTCGTCGTCTATCTGGCGCTCTCCGCTTCGGGGCCGCTCGGCCCGCTCGGCCTGCTCTACACGCCCACCGCGATGGTGATCGCGCAGACCATCCTGGTGACGCCGATCGTCGCCGCCCTCACCCGCCAGGTGATCGAGGATCTCGACCGCGAATATGCCGAGCAGTTCCGCTCGCTCGATGTCGGCCCGCTCGCCCGCATCACCGCGCTGCTGTGGGATGCCCGCTACAGCCTGCTGACCGTGGCGCTGGCCGGATTCGGCCGGGCGATCGCCGAGGTCGGCGCCGTGCTGATCGTCGGCGGCAACATCAACCACGTCACACGGGTGATGACGACGACGATCGCGCTGGAGACCTCGAAGGGCAATCTCGAACTGGCGCTGGCGCTCGGCGTGGTGCTGCTGGTCATCGCCATCCTGGTCAACGCCGCCGTCATGGGCCTGCGTGCCTCCGCCGCGAGGGCCGCCTATGCGTGAGGCCCTGGCCAGAAACGAAGCGGAGGGCGCCCAGCACCCTGACGCGGCACCCGTCCCCGCCCTGCTGGAGGGGCAGGGCCTGCTGCTGGAGATCGGCGGCAAGCGGCTGATCGACGGCATCGACATCCGCATCGACGAAGGCCGCCGGACCATGGTCATGGGCGCCAACGGCGCCGGCAAGAGCCTGCTGCTGCGCCTGCTGCACGGGTTGATCGCGCCGAGCGCGGGCGCGATCGCCTGGCGCGGCGGCCCGCTCGACAGGACCGCCCGGCGAGCGCAGGCGATGGTGTTCCAGCGCCCGGTGATGCTGCGCCGCTCGGTCATCGCCAATCTCGCCTTCGCGCTGAAGGTGCGGGGCCTGCGCGGGGCGATGCGTCAGGCGCGCATCAATGAGGCGCTGGAGAAAGCGCGGCTGACCGATCTTGCCCGCAGCCCGGCGCGGGTTCTGTCGGGCGGCGAACAGCAGCGCCTCGCCCTGGCGCGGGCGCTCGCCTGCGATCCCGAGCTGCTGTTTCTCGACGAGCCGACGGCCAGCCTCGACCCGGCCTCGACCCAGGCCATCGAGACCCTGATCGCCGATGCCAGCCGGCGCGGCGTCACCGTGGTGATGGTGACCCACGACCTCGGCCAGGCCCGGCGGCTGGCGGACGACATCGTCTTCCTGCATGCCGGCAGGGTCGCGGAGAGCGGGCCCGCTGCGCGGGTGCTGTCGTCCCCCCGTTCCGAAGCCGCCAGCGCCTGGCTGGAGGGGCGGCTGTTCCTCGACGAGCCGCGCACGCAAAACTGATCAACAAAGAGGGAGGTCCAACATGCTTCGTCGCCAGTTCCTGACACTTGCCGCAGCCGGCCTGCTGGCGGCGGGTGTTTCCGCGCCCGTCCAGGCACAGGACACATTCATCATCGTCCAGTCGACCACTTCGACGCAGAACTCGGGCCTGTTCGAGTTCATGCTGCCGAAGTTCCAGGAAAAGACCGGCATCGAAGTGCGCGTCGTCGCCGTCGGCACCGGCCAGGCGATCAAGAACGCCGCCAATGGCGATGGCGACGTGCTGTTCGTCCATGCCAAGCCGGCGGAGGAAAAGTTCGTCGCCGACGGCTACGGCGTGAAGCGCTTCGACGTGATGTACAACGACTTCGTCGTCGTCGGCCCGCCGGCCGATCCGGCCGGCATCGCCGGCTCCAGCGACATCACCGACGCGCTGAAGAAGATCGCCGAGGCCAAGGCCCCCTTCGCCTCGCGCGGCGACGACAGCGGCACCCACAAGGCCGAGCTTGCGCTGTGGGCGGCGGCCGGGGTTGACGTCGCGGCGGCCTCGGGCGGCTGGTATCGCGAGACCGGCTCGGGCATGGGCGCGACGCTCAACACCGGCACCGGCATGGGCGCCTATGTGCTGACCGACCGCGCCACCTGGATCTCCTTCGGCAACAAGGGCGCGTACCGCATCGCCGTCGAGGGGGACGAAAGGATGTTCAACCAGTACGGCATCATTCTGGTGAACAAGGAGAAGCTCCCGAACGTGAAGGCCGATCTCGGCCAGCAGTTCGTCGACTGGGTGATCTCCGAGGAGGGGCAGCAGGTCATCGCCGACTACAAGATCGACGGCCAGCAGTTGTTCTTCCCCAACGCCCGGCCCAGCGGCAGCTAGACCCGGTCCTTCCGAACCGACGCGGTCACGAAAACGTGACGTTTACCACGCCACCTTGTGGCCGCGTCTCTGCCGCATTCCTGCCCGGTTTGAAATTCCCGAGATTTCAGCAGCTTACCCAAGGGGATCCGGCATCCGTAAAAAAACCGTTTCGCACGGAACCGCGTCTGTGTGATGCGCGTTACGGTTTTGTCAGGATGTTTGAGAGACGTTGGGGCACGCTTGGCCTAGAATATTTGGGAGTCGTACACCAAATCTCAAGCTTAGCAACATTCAGGCGGTCACCGGCCACAGAACTCGGGACCGCCCAGCCTTGGGAGGCGACGAATGTTTGGACTTGCAAAGACTATCGTTGCAGGAAAGTCACGCAGTGTGGCTTCGCGGCACGGCGTGGCCCGCAGCGGGCTGGCGCTGGCGGCGGCGATCGCCCTCGTTGCGGCGTCCGCCGGCGCGGATCTGCGCGCGCAGACCGCCGACGCGGTGCTGGCGAAGAGCGACCGCGAGACCTTTCTCCTGCCCCAGGACCGGCTGTCGGTGACGCTCGGCACGCCGCAGGGCGCCGTCGAGGAAAGCTCCTATGCGATCTGGGTCGGCGAGGTCGAGCGCCAGGGGCGCAAGACCGTCTGGGTCGAGCTGATCGACGATCACGGCGAGGTCATCTACGACAGCGAGGTCGCGCAGAACGAGACGCATCTGCTGCCGGACGGCCGCGCCGTCGTGGTCCGCGCCATGCTCGATCCGCAGGATGACCAGACCCGCGTGGCGAAGACCGACCAGTCCCGCGTCGCCCCCGATGCGCGTCTCGTGGTGACCCGCCGCGTCGTCGACGATCCGGAACTGCAGACCACCATCGAGTTCATCGAGGAGACCCCCCGGTCGGAACCAACCACGATGATGCGGATCGCCGCCTTCGGTGATGCGCTGTGGAGCGCCATCCTCGCCAGCCTCAGCGTGGCGGCGGACAGCATCGTCGTTGCCTGGCACTGGATCACCGAACCGTTCCGCGCCTAGAACGTGGCCTGAACCACTGGCCTGAAACATTGGCCTGAAGCATTGATGAGCGATCCGAAGAACGGCTGCGCCCCGGGTGCGGCCGTTCTTCGTTTGCGCTGCGCCCCGCCCGGTGCAAGGCGCGGACAGGCTCCGCGACGCGGCCTGCGCATTTCCGTCAAAAGTGCTGATCCATCAGTCACAAGAGGACGTAAGTGGATCAGATACCCGCTGAAGACGGACATTCCGCCCCATGCCCTCGAAGGTCAGCCTGCCCCCGATTGTCGTCTGGTTCCGCGAGGACCTGCGCCTTGACGACAATCCTGCGCTCGCCGCAGCGCTCGCGGAAGGCCGGCCCGTCATCGCCCTCTATGTGCTCGACAGCGGGCCGGATGCGCCGCGCGCGCCGGGCGGGGCCTCGCGCTGGTGGCTCAATCTGTCGCTGAAGGCGCTTGCCGGGGACCTTGCGAAGATCGGCGTGCCGCTGGTCCTGCGCAAAGGCCCGGCGCTGACGGCCGTGCGCGAGGTGCTCGCCGAGGCCGGCGCCGCGCATATCGTCTGGAACCGGCGTTATGAGGCGGCCGGCATCGCCATCGACGCGGAGCTGAAGGCGGCCTTGCGCGGTGACGGCCTCGTCGCCGAAAGCTTCAACGGCGCGCTGCTGGCCGAGCCCTGGGAGGTGCTGACCGGCGCGGGCCAGCCCTATCGGGTGTTCACCCCCTTCTTCCGGGCGATGACCGCGCGCGGCGCCCCGGCGCAGCCGAAAGACGTCAAGGCCCCTTCCCGCCCCTTGCCGGAGCCGCCCGTGCTTCAGAGCGAGGAGATCGACGCGCTGCTGCCTCTGCCCGCGCGCCCCGACTGGGCCGGCGGCCTGCGCGACACCTGGACGCCGGGCGAAGCCGGCGCGCACCGGCGGCTCGAGGCCTTTCTCGACAGCCGGTTGCACCGCTATGCGGGCGAGCGCGACATACCCGGTGCGGACGCCACCTCGCTGCTGTCGCCGCATCTGCGCTTCGGCGAAATCTCGCCCCGCCGCGTCTGGTTTGCGACCAGTGAGCGGGCCGCCGCCGGCGACTTCGACGACCGGCATCTCGACAAGTTCCGCTCCGAGCTCGGCTGGCGGGAGTTTTCCTACCACCTGCTGTTCCACTTCCCCGATATCGGCCATGCCAGTTTCCAGCCGCGCTTCGAGGCCTTTCCCTGGCGGGACGACCCGGACGGGTTCCGCGCCTGGACGCGGGGGCGAACCGGCTATCCGCTGGTCGATGCCGGCATGCGCGAGCTCTGGCACACCGGTTACATGCACAACCGGGTGCGGATGGTCGTCGCCTCCTTCCTGATCAAGCATCTGCTGATCGACTGGCGCCAGGGCGAGGCCTGGTTCTGGGACACGCTGGTCGACGCCGATCCGGCCAACAACACCGCCAGTTGGCAGTGGGTGGCAGGATCGGGCGCCGATGCCGCTCCCTACTTCCGCATCTTCAACCCCACCAGCCAGGGCGAGACATTCGACCCCGACGGCGCCTATGTGCGGCGCTGGGTGCCGGAACTTGCCCGCCTGCCCGCCTCATACATCCACAAGCCTCACGCAGCCCCGCGCGAGATGCTGGAGCAAGCCGGCATCCGCCTCGGCGACACCTATCCCCGGCCGATGGTCGAGCACGGCGCGGCGCGCCAGCGCGCCCTCGACGCTTTCCAGTCCATAAAAAACGCTGCCTGAAGAGAAGGACATTTAATGCGCATCGCCGTCATCGGTTCCGGCATCGCCGGCAACAGCGCCGCCTGGGCCTTGAGCGAAAGGCACGACGTCACGCTCTACGAGAAGCGGGCGCGCCCCGGCGGCCACAGCGCCACCGTCGACATCGACTATGACGGCACGCGGCTGGCCGTCGACACCGGCTTCATCGTCTACAACGAGCTCAATTATCCCAACCTGACCGCGCTGTTCGATCACCTCGGCGTCGCCAGCGAGGCGAGCGACATGAGCTTCTCCTTCTCGCTCGACGGCGGCGTGCGGGAATGGTCGGGCAGCAGCCTCGGCACGATCTTCGGCCAGCGGCGCAACATGGTCTCGCCGCGGTTTCTGTGGATGCTGCGCGAGATCCTGCGCTTCAACCGCCTGTGCGTCCTTGACCGCGCCTGCGGCGACCTCGTCGGCCTGTCGCTCGGCGACTATCTCCAGCGCCGGAAATTCTCGCCCGGCTTCGCCTCCGACTATCTGCTGCCGATGGGCGCGGCGATCTGGTCGACGCCGCCGGCCCACATGCTCGATTTCCCGGCGGAGAATTTCGTCGCCTTCTTCGAGAACCACCGGCTGGTCAACCACGACCGTCCGGTCTGGCGCACGGTCACCGGCGGCAGCCGCAGCTATGTCGAGCGGCTGCTGTCGCCCCTGCAGGGCCGCGTGCGGCTGGCGACCCCGGTCGCCGAGGTCACCCGCCGCAAGGGGCGGGTGCATGTGCGCGACACGTCGGGACAGGAGGACGTCTTCGACCATGTCGTGCTCGCCTCCCATACCGACCAGACGCTGGCCATGCTCGCCGATGCCTCGCCGGAAGAGCGCAACATCCTCGGCGCCATCCGCTACCGGCCGAACCAGGTCTACCTGCACCGCGACCGCGCCCTGATGCCGCGCCGGCGCCGGGTCTGGGCGTCGTGGAACTACATCGCCTCCAGCGATCCGGGCGCGCCCTATCGCGATGCCTCGGTCAGCTACTGGATGAACCGGCTGCAGAACCTGCCGGGCGACAAGCCGGTCTTCGTCAGCCTCAATCCGCTGGTGCCCCCGCGCGAAGACCTTACTTTCGGCGCCTTCGAGTACGATCATCCGCAGTTCGACGCGGCCGCCATCGCCGCCCAGAAGGCGCTCGGCCAGATCCAGGGCGACCGCAACACCTGGTTCTGCGGCGCCTGGTGCGGCCACGGCTTCCACGAGGACGGCCTCGTCGCCGGCCTTTCGGTCGCCGAGGCGATCGGCTGCGACATTCCCTGGCGGGTCGGCGCGGACGGCGTCGCGCGCACCGCGGAGGCCGCAGAATGACCAGGCCACGCCCCATGGCGACGACGCAGGAGGCCAACGGCCCGCCGCCGGAGGCCGCGGCCGTGCTCTATCCGGGCAAGGTCATGCATGCGCGGCTGAAGCCGTTCGGCCACCGCTTCGACTACACGGTGTTCTCGCTGCTGATCGACCTCGACCGGCTGAATGAAGCCGACCGTCAGTCGCGGCTGTTCTCCGTCGGCCGCTTCAACCTCGCCTCCTTCCACGCGGCCGATCACGGCCCGCGCGACGGCACGCCCTTGCGCGCCCATGTGGAAGGCCTGCTCGCCGCGCGCGGGATCGACACGCCGCCGGCGCGCATCCTGCTGCTGTGCTATCCGCGCATCCTCGGCTACGTGTTCAACCCGCTGTCCGTCTATTTCGCCTATGGCGCGGACGGGGAGCTCGTGGCGCTGGTCTACGAGGTGCGCAACACGTTCGGCGACATCCACACCTATGTGGAGCCGGTGCGCGAGCGCCAGCGCGGGCCGGAGGGCATCCGCCAGTCCCGCGCCAAGGCCTTCTATGTCTCGCCCTTCATCGACATGGCGCAGACCTATGCCTTCCGCGTGCTGCCGCCGGGCAAGGCGGTGCGCGTGCGCATCCTGGAAAGTGACGCTACGGGACCCTTGCTCTCCGCCGCCTTTGCGGGAACGGCGGTGCCGGCGACGAGCCGCGCACTGTTCTCGCTCTGCTTGAAAATCCCGTTCATGACACTCAAAGTAATCGCCGGAATCCACTGGGAGGCGTTCCGGCTCTGGCTCAAGGGCGCGCCCTTTCATTCGCCGTCTCAACGTCCGGGAACCATTCGACGCCACAAAGCATATACGGGGAGCTGAAGTGTCCCGGCTGTCCGACGAGGAGCGACCGATCATGTCGACTGCGATCCTTCTCACTCCTGAAAACGCCCGCCAGGTGCTGGCCGGACTTCCCCGGCTCGCCCGCCTCGGCCTGCGCATCGCCCTCAATCTCAAGGCCGGATCCTTGAGCGTGGAAACGCCGGAAGGCCGCCGCTTCCTCATTCGCGGCGAGGCGCCGGGCCCGGACGCGCAGGTGCGCATCCATTCCTGGCGCTTCATCCGCCGACTGCTCAGCGGCTCCGACATTGGCGTCGGCGAGAGCTATATGGTCGGCGAGTGGACCAGTTCCGACGTCACCACTTTCCTGGAACTGTTCTGCCGCAACCGCGACGCCACCGCCGACATGCTGCGCGGCAGTCCGATCTTTCGGATGATGGTGCGCGTCCGCCACTGGCTGAACCGCAACACCCGCTCCGGCTCGCGGCGCAACATCTCCGCCCATTACGATCTCGGCAACGCCTTCTACAAGGAATGGCTCGACCCGACGATGACCTATTCCTCCGCCCTCTATGACGGCGGCGTCAACGACCTTGAACAGGCGCAGAAGCGCAAGTACCGGGCGCTGGCGGAGGAAAGCGGCATCGCGCCCGATCACCATGTTCTGGAGATCGGCTGCGGCTGGGGCGGCTTCGCCGAGTTCGTGGCGAGCGAAATCGGCGCCAAGGTCACCGGCCTCACCATTTCGCGCGAGCAGTTCGACTTCGCCTCCAAGCGCATCCAGGAGGCTGGGCTCGCCGACCGGGTGACGCTGAAGCTGCAGGACTATCGCGACGAGCGCCGGCAATACGACCGCGTCGCCTCGATCGAGATGTTCGAGGCGGTCGGCGAGGAATACTGGAGCACCTATTTCCAGACCGTGTCGAACTGCCTGAAGCCGGGCGGCCGCGCCGGCCTGCAGATCATCACCATCCAGGACCAGTTGTTCGACGACTACCGCCGCACGCCGGACTTCATCCAGCGCCACGTCTTCCCGGGCGGCATGCTGCCGCCGCCGGGCGAGCTGGAAGCGCTCGGCGCCCGCACCGGCCTGCAGCTCGCGGCCCAGCGCATCTTCGGCCACGACTATGCGCGCACGCTGGAGGAATGGCGCCAGCGCTTCTGGACCGCCTGGCCGCGCATCCGCCCGCTCGGCTTCGACGACCGGTTCAAGCGGCTGTGGGAGTTCTACTTCCACTACTGCGAGGCCGGCTTCCGCTCGGGCAATATCGACGTGCGCCAGATGATCTATGTGAAGGCGCCCTGACACATGGCGCCAGCGCCGGGCCCGTCATGGGGGCAACTTGCGGCCTATGCGGGACCGGCGCTGCCGCTGGCGGCGCTCACCCTGCCGCTCTACGTCATCCTGCCGAGCTATTACGCCGGCACCATCGGCCTGCCGCTCGCACAGGTCGGCTTCATCCTGCTGATCGTGCGCCTTGCCGACGCTGTGTCCGATCCTCTGGTGGGGCTCGCCGCCGACCGCTTCCACCCGCCGCTCGGCCGGCGGCGCGGCTGGCTGGCGCTCGCCGCCCTTCCGGCCGCGCTCGCCGCCTTCATGATCCTGACGCCGCCGCCGGATGCCGGCTGGACCTATCTGCTCGGCTGGGGACTGGCGCTGTCGGTCGGCTACACGGCGGCGATCATCCCCTACACCGCCTGGGGCGCGGAGCTGGCCGACGACTATCACGGCCGCAGCCGCGTCGCCGGCGCGCGCGAGGGGATGGTGCTGGTCGGCACGCTGGTCGCGATCTCGGTGCCGGCGCTTGTCGAGGCGAGCGGCGCCGGCAGCCAGGGCGATGCGCTGGCCGTGCTCGCCTGGCTCGTCGCCCTGTCGCTGCCGCTGCTGGTCGTCGTCGCGGTCCGCACCCTCCCCGAACCGGCGCAGGCGAGCCGCGCCCTGCCGGGCCTGCGTCAGGGCCTTGCCCATCTGGCCGCCAACCGCCCCTTCCTGCGGTTGCTTGTGGCCTTCGTCGTCAACGGCTTCGCCAACGGCTTGCCGGCGACCCTGTTCCTGTTCTTCGTCGCGCGGGTGCTGGAGGCGCCGCAGATGCAGGGGCCGTTCCTGTTCCTCTATTTCTTCTGCGGCATTGCCGGCGTGCCGCTGTGGATCGCCGTCTCGCGCCGGCTCGGCAAGCATCGAAGCTGGTCGGTGGCGATGCTTGGGGCCTGCGCGATCTTCGCGCTGGTGCCGCTGCTCGGACCCGGCGACCTTGCCGGGTTCGCCGTCATCTGCGTGCTGACCGGCCTGGCGCTCGGCGCCGATCTCGCCCTCCCCTCGGCGATCCAGGCGGATGTGATCGATGTCGACCGCCTTGCGACCGGCAGCCGCCGTTCCGGGCTCTATTTCGCGCTGTGGGGGCTCGCAACGAAACTGTCGCTGGCGCTCGCCGTCGGCCTTGCCTTCCCGCTGCTTGAGCTTGCCGGCTTCGCGGCCGACGGCACCGGCACGGACGGGCTCGCCATGCTGGTCGCGCTCTATGCGCTGGTGCCGGTCGGGCTGAAGCTCGCCGCCATCGCCTTGATGTGGAACTTCCCGCTCGGTGCCAGCGCGCATGCGGAGCTTGCCCGCTCGCTCGCCGCGCAAAACGAGACGCCGGGCCGGCCCCTCGCATAGCGGGCAGGCTTCACTCCTTGGCGTCGTCCTCCGGCTCTCCCTTGCGCGACCAGCCGGTGGCGCGGGCGACAAGCGGAAAATACAGCCGGTAGGGCAGCAGGCGCAGCGCCTTGAGCTGCCGGGTGAAGCGCTTGGGGAAGGTGATCTCGAAGCCGGACGGCGCCTCCAACCCCTTGACCAGTTCGGCCACCGCCGCATCGACGCTCATCAGATGCGGCATCGGGAAGGGATTGTCCTTGGTCGCCGGCGTGTCGACGAAGCCGGGCGAGACCAGTTGCAGGCGGATGCCGAGCCGGTCGAGGTCGAACTTCATCGCCTCGGCCAGGTTGATCAGCCCCGCCTTGGTCGCGCCATACGCCGCCGAGGTCGGCAATCCGCGATAGCCGGCGACCGAGGCGACGATGGCGATCTGGCCGCGCCGGCGCGGCCTCATCGCCGCCACCAGCGGCACCAGTGCATTCACTGTTCCCTTGAGATTGACGTCGAAGGAGGTGTGAAAGGCGGCAAGGTCGGGATCGGTCCCGTCGACCGGCAGGTAGACGCCGGCATTCAGCACGGCAAGCGCGATGCCGCCATGCCGCTCTTCCAGTTCTGCGACGATCTCCGCCATGCGCCCGGCATCGGTGACGTCGCCCGGCATCGGCAGGATCGCGCCGGGCACGGCCCGCTGCCTCAGCCGTTCCAGCGCCTCGGCGGAGCGCGCCGTCACCGCCACGGTCCAGCCGTGCCGCTGCAGTTCGAGCGCCAGCCCGGCGCCGATGCCGGAACTGGCGCCGGTCACCCAGGCAATGCCGTCCTGCGGGCAAACTGTCGTTGTTGCCATCGTCTGCCTCCATCCTGTTTCCAGGGGTTTACGGCAGGCGGGCGCGGGCGGATCGCCGACGGATCTCTGGTTCAGCCGCGCATGAAGGGCGCGAAGAGCCGGCCGATCGGGCCGGTGAGCCGCAAGCTACCTTCCGTGACGGCGAAGCAGATGCAGTCCTCGTCGTCGTCGGCGACCGGACGATGGTCGACATCGTCGTCGGCATAGGCGACGTCGCCGCGCACATAGTGGCCATGCAGGTCGGTGAAGCCGCCCTCCAGCACCAGCGTCAGTTCGGAGCCGTGATGGGTATGGGCGGGCATCGCCATGCCGGCGCGGATCCACAGCAGGCTGGCGCTGCAGCCGTCCATCTCGGCGACCCGGTATTCCTTCAGCCCCGGAAGCTTGGTCTTCCAGGGCAGGTCCGCCACATCCTTGCCGATGAAGTCGAAGAGCGGCGCCGGCAGCCGGGTCTTCAGCGCCCGGTGCGGAACCGAGATCGGCTCGTCGGCCGGGTCCTGGAAAATCGGGGCCTCGAAAATCGCGGCGAGCATCGCGTCGCGATTGTCGATCCTCACCGGTGCGATCTCTTCCAGCATCGCTCCGCCGGCGGCTTCAAGATCGCGGACGAAGCCGCGATTGACCGGCGACAGGTCGAGATGGCTTCGCACGAGCAGCCTTGCGGGTTCGGCCAGCGTGCCGGCCACATATCCGGCCAGCAGCGCGTCGAACTGTTCGCGTTCGCGTGATGCGTCCATTCCAATCCAATCCCTGTCGCGGCACCCCCCAAGGGCCGCGTCTCATCGCTCATACTCCACTTGCGGCGTCGCGCCAATATATCCCGGATACGGGCGCGGGCGGCTCGGGAGAACCTCTCTGTGCCTGTTACGATGCGGACTGCAAGCTGGATCATCGCCAGCATGACATTCCAAGCTTATGTGCACTCTCATGATTTATCGATCAACTTTGTAGAACAGCGCCGAAAGGATTATCAACGTTCGCCTGACAATTGGCATGGGCTCGCTTGAAGCCCCCGCCCCTCCGGCCTACCCTGCCGGCCCATTCGACCAGATGGCCCCGACGGCCTGCAACCGGGGCCGAAAGCCCCTTGAACGGACGGAACGAGCGATGGACATCAAGACCTCCGTGATCGATGCGATCGGCAACACGCCGCTGATCCGTCTCAACCGGGCCTCCGAGCTGACGGGCTGCGAGATCTACGGCAAGGCCGAGTTCATGAACCCCGGCCAGTCGGTCAAGGACCGTGCCGCCCTCTACATCGTCCGCGATGCCGAGGCGCGCGGCACCCTGCGCCCCGGCGGCGTCATCGTCGAGGGCACGGCCGGCAACACCGGCATCGGCCTGGCGCTGGTCGGCAATGCGCTCGGCTACCGCTCGGTGATCGTCATCCCGGAGACGCAGAGCCAGGAAAAGAAGGACATGCTGCGGCTGGCCGGCGCGGAGCTGGTCGAGGTGCCGGCCGTCCCCTACCGCAATCCCAACAACTACGTGAAACTGTCCGGCCGCCTTGCCGAGCAGATGGCGAAAACGGAAGCCAACGGCGCGATCTGGGCCAACCAGTTCGACAATGTCGCCAACCGCCAGGCGCATCTGGA
Source organism: Stappia sp. P2PMeth1 (assembly GCF_900185735.1). Taxonomy (NCBI): domain Bacteria; kingdom Pseudomonadati; phylum Pseudomonadota; class Alphaproteobacteria; order Hyphomicrobiales; family Stappiaceae; genus Stappia; species Stappia sp. P2PMeth1. The sequence continues at coordinate 49,376 of NZ_FYAW01000040.1, forward strand.
GACCACCGGCCCGGAGATCTGGCGCCAGACCGACGGCAAGGTCGACGGCTTCGTCTGCGCCGTCGGCTCGGGCGGCACGCTGGCCGGCGTCGGCATGGCGCTGAAGGCGCGCAACGCCGGCGTGAAGATCGGCCTCGCCGATCCGATGGGGGCGGCGCTCTACCACTATTACGCCCATGGCGAGTTGAAGGCCGAGGGCTCGTCGATCACCGAGGGCATCGGCCAGGGCCGCATCACCGCCAACCTTGAGGACGCGCCGGTCGACATGCCGTTCCAGATCCCGGATGCGGAGGCGGTGCAGATCGTCTTCGACCTGCTGGAGCACGAGGGCCTGTGCCTTGGCGGCTCCTCCGGCATCAATGTCGCAGGCGCCATCCGCATGGCGCGCGAGATGGGACCGGGGCACACCATCGTCACCATCCTGTGCGACTACGGCACGCGCTACCAGTCGAAACTGTTCAACCCGGAGTTCCTGCGCTCCAAGGATCTGCCGGTGCCGGCCTGGCTGGAAAAAAGCACCAGCGCCATCGCCCCTCCCTTCGAGGAGGTCGCCTGACCGGCGCGGCCGGGCGCCGGCGGTGTCGCCAGGCTGTCGAGAACGGGCGGTCGATAACAGACGGTCGATAATCGGCGAACCTGCCTTGTCTTTGGGCAGGTTCGTCCCTACCGTCTTCCCTCGACCCTCGTTTCTTCCGAGTTGAGATGATCCGCGACTTCAATCTCGCCGAGGCGTTTGTCGCCAACCTGCCGATCATCGCCGCGCTCACCTTCGCGCTCTACACGCTTGCCGCCGTCTGCGCCGTGCGCGAGGTGCTGAATTCGCGCACCTCGCAGGGCTCCATCGCCTGGCTGCTGTCGCTGCTGTTCCTGCCGTTCCCCACCGCCTTCCTCTATCTCGTCTTCGGCTGGAAGCGGTTCGAGGACTATGGCGAGGTGCGCGCCTATGCCGGCCGCACCACCCGCGCCGCGCGCGCCGGAGAGCTGCGGCTGGCCGACGCCACCACCAGCACGAGCTGGCCGGTGCTCACCCGCATCGCCCAGATCCCGTTTCTCGCCGGCAATTCGGTAGAGCTGCTGGTCGACGGGCCGGACACGTTTGACTCGATCTTCGCCGGCATCGCCGGGGCGCGGCACGAGGTGCTGGTGCAGTTCTTCATCATCCGCGACGACGGGCTCGGCCAGCGGCTCGCCGAGGTGCTGATCGAGCGGGCCCAGGCGGGCGTGCGCGTCCATGTGCTTTACGACGATGTCGGCTCAAAGCAACTGCCGCGCAGCTATCGCCGCCGGCTGCGCGAGGCCGGCGTCCGGATCGCCGGCTTCAACCAGCGCCACAAATGGCTGCGCTTCACCGGGCCGATGCGGCTCAACTACCGCAACCACCGCAAGATCGTCGTCGTCGACGGCGAGGCCGCCTGGGTCGGCGGGCTCAATGTCGGCGACGAATATATCGGCCTGTCGCCGGTCTTCGGCCACTGGCGCGACACCCATGTGAAGGTCGCGGGGCCGGCGGCCATCGCCTGCGCCCTGTCCTTCTGCGAGGACTGGCACTGGGCGACCGGCACGCCGATCCGCCCCTATCTGCCGGTGCCGATCCCGCAGCCGGGCGACGAGCCGGTGCTGGTCATGCCGACCGGCCCGGCCGACCGGTTCGACGACTGCGCCATCGCCTTTTCCGAGGCCATCGCCAGGGCGCGCGAGCGGCTGTGGATCGTCAGCCCCTATTTCGTGCCGGAAGAGGCCATCCAGACCGCGCTGATGGCCGCCTCCATGCGCGGCGTCGACGTGCGCATCCTGCTCCCCGAAAAGGCCGACCACCGGCTGGTCTGGCTCGCCAGCTACGCCCATGCCGACGACATGGTCGACTATGGCATCAATGTCTATCGCTACACCTCCGGCTTCCTGCACCAGAAGGTGATCCTGGTCGACGACGCACTCGCCGGCATCGGCACGGTGAATTTCGATTCCCGGTCCTTCCACATCAATTTCGAGGTGACGCTGTGGTTCACCCATGAGCGCAGCATCGAGCGGGTCGAAAGGATGCTGGAGGCCGACTTCGCCAATTCCCGGCCGACCACGCCGGAGGATCTGGAGGTGCGCTCCTTCGGCTTCCGCCTCATCGCCCAGGCCGCGCGGCTGTTCTCGCCGATCCTGTGAGGTGGGCGATCCTTGCCCCGGCGGGTGGTTGATTGCCGGTGCCGATCGGATAGGCTGGCGCTCCTGCCGGAATCATCGGGGATTTCTCATGACGGATCTGCTTTTTCGAGACGATGCCTATCTGCGCAGTTGCGATGCGCGGGTCACCGCCGTCACCGACCGCGGCGGCCTCGTTCTCGACCGGACCGTCTTCTATGCCGCCGGCGGCGGCCAGCCGGGCGACAGCGGCCGGATCGAGCTTGCCGACGGCCGCCAGATCACGATCGCCACCACCGTCTATGGCGAGGACCGCAGCCAGATCGTCCATGTTCCGGCCGAGGGCGAGGCGCTTCCCGCCGTCGGCGAGGCCATCGTTCTGCATCTCGACTGGGACCGCCGCTACCGGTTGATGCGCGTGCACACCGCGCTGCACCTGCTCTCGGTCGTCCTGCCCTTCCCCGTCACCGGCGGCCAGATCGGCGAGGGCGAGGGCCGGCTCGACTTCGACATTCCCGACGGCAGCCCGGACAAGGACGAGGTCGCGGCGAAGGTCAACGAGATCGCCGCCGCCGACCATGCCGTCACCACCGACTGGATCACCGACGAGGAGCTGCTGGCCAAGCCCGAGATGGTCAAGACCATGAGCGTCAAGCCGCCGATGGGCAGCGGCCGCGTGCGGCTGGTGCGCATCGGCGATGTCGACCTGCAGCCCTGCGGCGGCACCCATGTCAGCCGCACCTCGGAGATCGGCCCGCTCATCGTCACCAAGATCGAGAAGAAGGGCCGCCAGAACCGGCGCGTGCGCATCCAGCTCGCCGACTGACGCTCCTCCGCCCTCCCCCTCATTGCTCCAGCGAGGCTTTCAGCAATGGTGCTTTCCCCGCTCGTCTCGACCCAGTGGCTGGCCGACAAGATCGCCTCGCCGGACCTTGTCGTCGTCAATGCCTGGCTGCCGCCGGTCGGCCAGCCGGACGTGCCGCCGGAATATCCGCAAGGCCATATCCCCGGCGCGGTGTTCTTCGACGTCAACGCCATCGCCGACACCACCAGCGATCTGCCGCACATGCTGCCGCCCGCCCATGTCTTCTCCTCGATGATGCGGCGCATGGGCATCGGCGACGGCCAGACCATCGTCGTCTATGACGGCGTCGGGCTCTATTCCGCCGCCCGCGTGTGGTGGATGTTCCGCGCCATGGGCGTCGAACAGGTCTTCGTGCTCGACGGCGGCCTGCCCAAGTGGCAGGCGGAAGGCCGCCCGGTCGAGGATGGCGCCCCCGCCCCGCGCGGCGAGCGCCACTTCACCGCCCGCCTCAACAACGGCCTCGTCGCCGATCTCGACAAGGTGGCGCAGGCGCTGAAGAGCGGCCAGCAGGTACTCGACGCGCGCTCGCGCGGCCGCTTCGCCGGCACCGATCCGGAGCCGCGCGCAGGGCTGCGCGGCGGCCACATGCCCGGCGCGCGGAACCTGCCCTTCACCGAGCTGATGGAGGACGGCCGCCTGCGCCCGGCCGAGGAGCTTGCCGCCGCTTTCGACGCGGCCGGCATCGACCGCTCGCGCCCCGTCATCACCAGTTGCGGCTCCGGCGTCACCGCGGCGATCCTGTCGCTGGCGCTCGCCCTTACCGGCCACGACCGCTCCGCCGTCTATGACGGCTCCTGGACCGAATGGGGCGGGCGCGAGGACACGCCTGTCGCCACCGGCGAGGACTGACAAGACCCCATTTCACCCGCAGGACGACGATTGCGCGATGCCGACATGTCGGATCGCAAACAGTCGGCCCTGCCCTCAGCCTCTAGGATCGGCTTTCCAAATCGAACGATAGACGGCGGCAGATCAACGACCGCCCGGGAGAGGACAGTTTGCCATGGCCAGTGATATCGAGATTGCCCGCGCCGCCAAGATGAAGCCGATCGCCGAGATCGGCGCGAAGCTCGACATTCCGGCGGAGGCGCTGGACAGCTACGGATCGACCAAGGCCAAGGTCCGCTCCGACTTCATTTCCGGCCTTGCGGACCGGCCCGACGGCAAGCTGGTGCTGGTCACCGCGATCAACCCGACGCCGGCCGGCGAGGGCAAGACCACGACCACGGTCGGCCTTGGCGACGGGCTCAACCGTATCGGCAAGCGCGCGGCGATCTGCCTGCGCGAGCCCTCGCTCGGCCCTTGCTTCGGCATGAAGGGGGGCGCGGCCGGCGGCGGCTATGCCCAGGTCGTGCCGATGGAGGACATCAACCTCCACTTCACCGGCGACTTCCACGCCATCACCTCGGCCCACAACCTGCTCTCGGCGCTGATCGACAACCACATCTACTGGGGCAACGCGCTCGGCCTCGACACCCGGCGCATCACCTGGCGCCGGGTGATGGACATGAACGACCGGGCGCTGCGCCAGATCGTCGCCTCGCTCGGCGGCGTCGCCAACGGCTTCCCGCGCGAGGCCGGCTTCGACATCACCGTCGCCTCGGAGATCATGGCGATCCTCTGCCTTGCCCGCGATCTCGCCGACCTGCAGACGCGGCTCGGCGCCATCATCGTCGGCTATCGCCGCGACCGCAGCGCCGTCACCGCGCGCGATCTTGAAGCGGACGGCGCCATGACCGTGCTGCTCAAGGAGGCGATGCAGCCGAACCTCGTGCAGACGCTGGAGAACAATCCGGCCTTCGTGCATGGCGGCCCCTTCGCCAATATCGCCCATGGCTGCAACTCGGTGATCGCCACCCGAACCGCGCTCAAGCTCGCCGACTATGTGGTCACCGAGGCCGGCTTCGGCGCCGATCTCGGCGCGGAGAAGTTCTTCGACATCAAGTGCCGCAAGGCCGGCCTCAAGCCGGACGCTGCGGTCATCGTCGCCACCGTGCGGGCGCTGAAGATGAACGGCGGCGTTGGCCGCGAGGCGCTGGGTGAGGAGAATGTCGAGGCCTTGGTGCGCGGCTGCGTCAATCTCGGCCGCCACATCGAGAACGTGAAGAGCTTCGGCCTGCCGGTGGTCGTCGCCATCAACCACTTCGTCAGCGATACGGATGCCGAGATCGCCGCGCTCCAGGCCTATGCCGCCGGGCAGGGCGTCGAGGCGGTGCTGTGCCGCCACTGGGCCGATGGTTCCAAGGGCACCGAGGACCTCGCCCGCAAGGTGGTCGAGCTGGTCGAGGGCGGCAGCCCCAATTTCGCGCCGATCTATCCCGACGACATGCCGCTGCTTCAGAAGATCGAGACCATCGCCCGCAAGATCTACCGCGCCGAGGGGATCGCCGCCGACAAGCAGGTGGTCGAGCAGCTCGAGCGCTGGCAGGCGGACGGCTTCGGCCATCTGCCGGTCTGCATGGCTAAGACGCAATATTCCTTCTCCGCCGACCCGACCCTGCGCGGCGCGCCGACCGGCCACACCGTGCCGGTGCGCGAGGTGCGTCTTGCGGCCGGCGCCGGCTTCGTCGTGGCGATCTGCGGCGAGATCATGACCATGCCCGGCCTGCCCAAGGTGCCGTCGGCCAACCACATCCGCCTCGACGCGAACGGCCAGATCGAAGGACTGTTCTAGGCGCCGCCCTGGCGGGGCGGGCGGACAGATGCGCGATCACAACTACTATGTCTACATCCTGGCCAGCGGTGTCGGCGGAACCCTCTACACGGGGGTCACCAACGATCTCGCGCGTCGGGTTTCGGAGCATCGCGACAAGATCGCGCGCTCCTTCACCGCCCGCCACGACGTCACCCACCTCGTCTATTTCGAGCATCACACCGACATAGAAGCCGCCATCCGCCGGGAAAAGCAGATCAAGCGCTGGAAGCGGGCCTGGAAGATAAGGCTCATCGAAGAGCATAACCGCGATTGGCACGACCTCTTTCCCGGCCTCCCATAGCCCGCCAGGGCGGCACGCAGGCAGCCGCACAAACAGGCCGCTGCCGCACGCAGGCCTCGCCCCGCCCCCTCCGCCTGTCGTCCCTCCCAAGCCCCATCCCCTCCGCCTGTCGTCCCGGTTTCGGCGTAGCCGAAGACCGGGACCTAGTAACCACAGGCCGCGCGGCTCAGGCCGTGACGTTGCCGCGAGCGATCCTCGCGATGGCCGGAGGCGGCTAGCTTCGCCCCACCACCAGCCCCGGCGGATACTGGATACCTGCCTGCGCAGGTATGACAGCCGGGGAGGTGGCGACGCCCTCCCGCCTAATGCCCGCCGAGGGGGCCAATAGTTCCCGGGTCGCGGCTGCGCCTACGGTCGGGATGACGTCCTGAGAAAGTGGCGCGGCCTCGCATCCCCTCGCATCGCAGGAGGCTGAGATCGCACTTAAAGGCGGCCTATTGAAGCGAGGGAATTTTCATCGTCTTGATCGACGCAGGTGATCAAGAGCGCCGGCAAGAGCCTCCGGCCGACAGTGCTGAAGGCTCAGAGCCTTTGCCTGAGCTGCCTGTCCTCGCCGAGAAACTCCAGGACCCTGCGCACCCGCGCCACGTCCTTCAGGTCCGGGTGGATCAGGATCCACAGCGGAATGCCCAGCTCCTCGACCACCGGTCCGCAGCGGCGCAGGCCCTCGTCGGCATCGCCGAGATAGCAGGGCAGCACCGCCCGTCCCGCGCCGGCACGGACCGCCGCGTGGATGCCCAGCGTTCCCTCGATCCGCATCGCCGTCTCCCCGCCCTCCTGCCGGCGCAGCCAGCGCTCGTACTGGACATAGTTCATGGAGGCGGCCGGGCCGATCCACGGCAGGTCGGCATCGGCCGCGATATGCGCCGGCGCATAGACCGCCTGCCGGATCGTGCCGAGATTGCGCCCGAACAGGTGCGGCTCCGGTGCGGTGGTCGGGCGCACGGCGATGTCCGCCTCGCGCCTTGCCAGGTCGTGCAGGTCGTTCGACAGCCGGACCTCCAGCGAGATGGCCGGGGTCTGCGCATGGAACCGGGTCAGCGCCTCCGCGATCAGCCCGGAAAACAGCGCATCCGTCGTGGTCACGGTGACCAGTCCCTCCGCCCGGCGGTCGAGGTCGGCAAGCTGGCGCTCGGTCGAGACGGCCAGCTCCTCGAAAGCCTTCGCTGCGGCCACCACCGCCTCCCCGGCCCCCGTCAGCGCGTATCCGCTGCGGTGCCGGTCGAACAGCCGCGTTCCCAGCCGCTCCTCTATCGCGTTGAGCCGGCGGAACAGCGTCGCATGGCTGCGTGCCGAGTGCCGGCCGGCCAGCGTCAGCGACCCGGCGCGGGCAATCTCCAGCACCAGACGATAGTCGCTCCAGTCGAGCCGATCTTGCAAAATTGCAAACTCCATCTGCGATATCGACGATCATCCTATCATTTCCGCAAGATAAGCTGAAGCGAATGTCCATCGTCAGAGGAACCCCGCATGCACGTTCGCATCATCCGGGCCCATCCCGATCCCGGCTCCTTCAACGCCGCCATGTCGTCCGCGGCGTCAACGGCGCTGGCCCGCGACGGCCACACGGTCAGCCTTCAGGATCTTTACGCCTCGCGCTTCGACCCGGTCGAAAAGGGCGCGCATTACGTCAACCGGCTCGATCCAGACGCCTTCTCGCCGCTCGCCGAACAGCGCCACGCCTGGCAGAGCGGCAGCGTTCCCGCCGACGTCCTTGCCGAAATTGCCGAGCTGGAACGCGCCGACCTTCTCGTGCTCCAGTTTCCGCTGTGGTGGCACGGCCCGCCGGCGATGCTGAAAGGGTGGTTCGACCGGGTGTTCCTGAGCGGCGGCCTCTATACCAGCCGCATGCGCTACGACGCCGGCTATTTCCGCGGACGCCGCGCCATGCTCAGTGTCACCACCGGCGCGCCGGAGAGCGCCTTCGGGCCGGGCGCGCGCGGCGGCGACTTCGCGACGATGCTCTGGCCGCTGCACTACTCCCTGCACTATCTCGGCTTCACGGTGCTGCCGCCCTTCACCGCCTGCGGGGTGCAGGGGCACGGCTATTCCTACGAGGATGAGTCCGCCCAGCAGCAGCGGCTGCGCTGCGTGCTCGCGGCCTGGGGCGCGCATGTCGCGAGTGCGCAAACCCTCCCCGCGCTCGCCTTTCCCGGCTGGCAGGACTGGGACGCGGCCGGCCGGCCGCTTCACCTGCCACATGCGGCGAGCGACTGACGGGGCCCCTTCCCCCTACCCGGCGAGGCTTGCCGCGACGACGAGGTCGGCGGCGGCCGGCGAGCAGGCGATCGGCGTGTCGTGCAGGATGGCGAGCCGCGTCAGCGCCATCAGGTCGACATCGCTGGTGTGGTGGCCATGCGGATCGGCGAAGAAGATCACCGCGTCGAGCTCGCCGGTGGCGATCAGCGCGCCGAGCTGCTGGTCGCCGCCATGCGAGCCGCGCTGCAGCCGCTGGATCGCCAGCCCCGGCACCGCCTCCAGCAGCATGGCGCCGGTGCCGCCGGTCGCCACCAGCTTCTGCCGGCGCAGCACGTCCGCATGCCGGCCGACCCAGGCGCGCAGATGCGCCTTGCGGGCATTGTGGGCGACCAGCGCGATGCGGCGCGGCGCGGTGGAGCGGCGGCGCGCCTCCAGCGTCAGCGACAGGATCGCCCGCACCTGCGCGGCAAGGCCGGCTTCGGAGGCGGCGAACTGGCCCTTCAGCGCCGCCGTGCCGACGGTGAAGCCGGCCGCCCCCGCCTCCGCCACCTCGACGATCCGCGCCGCCCGGTCGATGCTGCCGGCCATGATCACCGGCTTGTCGCAGGCCGCGCAGACGCTGCGCATCAAGGCCGGCACGTCGCCGGCAAAGCGATAGGCGAGCAGGTCCAGCCCGTGCACGCTCTCCAGCTCGGCGAGCGCCCGGGCGCTTGCCGTGATGCTCCCGATGGTTCCGGCCAAGACGCTCGGATGGCCGACGATCTCGCCGGGAAACGGGTAATAGCGGATCGGATGCGCCTTCAGGAGCGGCGCCACCTCGGCCGGCCGCGTGCCGCCGAGCAGGCAGTCGACTTCGAGGCCGATGGCCGCGCGGGCCGAGCGCAGCTCGCTCTGCGCATCGAGGCTCACCACCTCCAGATAGACCCGCCCGCCGGCGGCGCGGATGTCGCGGGCGAGCCCCCGCAGCTCTTCGAAGGGCAGGCCGACATCCTTGAAGCCGATATGCCTTGCGCCGCCCGCCAGCACCTCGTCCAGCCGGCTTCGGGCATCGGGGACGGTGCTGTCGTCCTCCGTCAGCATGAAGATGAAATCGAAGGCCATCGGCGCGCCGGTCCCCTTGAAAATCGCGCAGGCGTCCGCGGGACGCCGGCGCTGTCGCTCCCGCGACTCCGCATGTCGCATTGAAGATATCGACGGGAGGCGGTGCAAACCAGTGTACTGGAAGCAGGCCCGGAAGCGAGCCATGCCCCCCGAATGCGCAAACGGAGCGCCCGCGATGTCGCAGGAAGACGATCTCGATCTCAGGTCGCTGTCCGACGAGGAACTCGTCGAGCAGATGCATGACGATCTCTATGACGGCCTCAAGGACGAAATCGTCGAGGGCGTGGAGATCCTGCTGGAGCGCGGCTGGACGCCCTACCGGATTCTCACCGACGCATTGGTCGAAGGCATGCGCATCGTCGGCGTCGACTTCCGCGACGGCATTCTCTTCGTGCCGGAAGTGCTGATGTCGGCCAATGCCATGAAGGCCGGCATGGGGCTGCTGCGCCCGCTGCTCGCCGAGACCGGCGCGCCGAAGGTCGGCAAGATGGTGATCGGCACCGTCAAGGGCGACATCCACGACATCGGCAAGAACCTCGTCTCGATGATGATGGAGGGCGCCGGCTTCGAGGTGATCGACATCGGCATCAACAATCCGGTCGAGAACTACCTGGCGGCCATCGAGGAGCACAAGCCGGACATCGTCGGCATGTCGGCCCTCCTGACCACCACCATGCCCTACATGAAGGTCGTCATCGACACGATGATCGAGAAGGGCATCCGCGACGACTATATCGTCATGGTCGGCGGCGCGCCGCTGAACGAGGAGTTCAGCCAGGCGGTCGGCGCCGATGCCTATGGGCGCGACGCGGCGGTGACCGTCGAACTCGCCAAGGAGCTGATCGCGCGCAAGCACAACCAGTTGGTGGCGCGGGCGGGCTGAGCCATGCCGGCGGCACCCGCGCCCTTTCGCGAAAAGGTGCTGGTGATCGCCTGCGGCGCGCTGGCGCGCGAGATCCTCGCCATCATTGATGCCAACGACCTCACCCATGTGGAGCTGCAATGCCTGCCGGCGCAGCTTCACAACCGCCCGGAGAAGATCCCGGCCGCCGTGCGCGCCGAGATCCGCAAGCTGCGGCCGCATTACGCCCATATCCTCATCGGCTATGGCGATTGCGGCACCGGCGGGCTGCTCGACACGGTGCTGGCCGAGGAAGGGGTGGAGCGGATCGAGGGCGCCCATTGCTACGCCTTTTTCGCCGGCCTCGACGCCTTCGACGCGGAAGCCGAGGCCGAGCCCGGTACCTTCTATCTCACCGATTTCCTCGCCCGCCATTTCGAGACGCTGGTGATCCGCCCGCTCGGGCTCGACACGCATCCCGAGTTGCGCGACGCCTATTTCGGCAACTACACCCGCCTGCTCTACCTGGAACAGGCCCCCGATCCGGACGTCGAGGCGCGGGCCCGCGCGGCCGCCGAGCGGCTCGGCCTTGCCTATGCCAAGCGGGTCACCGGCTACGGCCTGTTGGAAACGCGGCTCACCGCGCTCAGTACCTGATCACCGCTTGTTTGCACGCCCCTGTTGCATCCGCGTCCTTGCGCGATACCTCCCGCATGCTAGAAGCGCGGTCCCGGCGGCACGGACGGGTCTGCGTGGCATGAGCCGCAGGACCGGTCCCCTCATCCCATCCAACGGGCCGGAAAGGGCCCAGCCTCGCGACAGAGGACGACCTCCCGTGAGCAATTTTTTCGACAGCCCCTTCAAGGGCAAGCTGCTGAGCGAGCAGGTGACCACCCCCAACATTTCGGTCGGCCGCTACAGCTATTATTCCGGCTATTACCACGGCCATTCCTTCGACGACTGCGCCCGCTACCTGATGCCCGACCGCGACGATGTCGACCGGCTGGTCATCGGCAGCTTCTGCTCCATCGGCACCGGTGCCTGCTTCATGATGGCGGGCAATCAGGGCCACCGGATGGACTGGATCTCCACCTTCCCGTTCTTCTTCATGCCCGAGGAACCGGCCTTCGCGGACGCCGAAAACGCCTATCGCCCGGCGGGCGACACCGTCGTCGGCAATGACGTGTGGATCGGCGCGGAAGCGATGATCATGCCCGGCATCCGCATCGGCCACGGCGCGATGATCGGCAGCCGAGCGCTCGTCACCAAGGATGTCGCTCCCTACACCATCGTCGCCGGCAATCCGGCGCGCGAGATCCGCAAGCGCTTTTCCGACGAGGAGATCGCCATGCTGCTGGAGATGGCGTGGTGGGACTGGCCGATCGAGCGGATCGGCCGCGAGATGCGCGCCCTGTGCTCGGGCGACATCGCCAGGCTGCATGCGCGCTGGAAGGCGGACCCGGCAGGCACGGCCGAGGCCTGAGTCTCGCACCTCCCGCACGACGACAGGTACGCCCGCCGGGAGCGAAAACCCCCGGCGGGCGTGCCGCGTTCCGGCGCCCCTTCGCCGCTGTCGTTTTCTGGCTTTCCCGTGTCGTCTGTGCACCGATGAGATGGCCGGCCAAAGGCATCATGATGCTCGAAAGCACGGGGACGACAGGCGTTCCCGGCCGGGTCGAAGGGCCGCATCTTGGCGCAGAAAACCATCGTCTACTGGCGTGACATCCCGGCCCAGGTGCTGGTCCGGGCCGGCCGCGCCAGCGCCCGCCGCGAGCTGCCCGAACGCTTCATCCAGGCTGTCGACCGCTGCGCCATGCGCGTCGGCGCGAAGGACAGCGACGCCTATCTGGCCGAGTGGCGGCGGGGCGATCCCGTCGCTGTCGGCGACGACATCGAGGCGGAGGCGGAGGCGGCGCTTGCCGATCTCCTCGCCGCCTATCCGCCGGAGCGGCTTGCGGCCCTGGTCGCAGCCGAAGGCTTTGATGCGGCCGCCTCCCCCTCTCCCGACCACACCAGCACGGGACCGGCGACATGACCGACCACCGCCTCAACGATTTCGGGCGCCTTGCCGCCTCCACGGAAATGTCGCCCCGCCAGGTAGTGGAAAAGCCGGAGTTGCTCCGTCTCGTCCCCGCCGGCACGCGCCTTTATCTCACCGATCTCGGCAATGTCGGCGAGGACGACATCATCCGCGCCGCCCGCGCGGTCACTGATGCCGGCCTCGTTGCCGTGCCGCACATGGCCGCGCGCCGCTATCCCTCCTTCGCCGCCTTCGAATACCGGCTGACCCGCCTCGTTGGGGAAGCCGGCGTCCGCGAGGTGCTGGCGGTGGCCGGCGAGGCGCCGACGCCCGGCCCCATCGCCTCCTCCGTCGCGATGATCGAGACCGGCCTGTTCGACCGGCTCGGCATCACCCGCATCGCCGTTGCCGGCCATCCGGAGGGCGCGCCGGAGATCTCGCGCGAGACCATCCGCGCCTTCCTGATGCGCAAGCACGAGCTCGCCGCGAAGAGCGACGCCGAGTTTCACATCGTCACCCAGTTCGGCTTCGATCCGCAGAAGGTCAGCCTCTGGCTCGACGAGATCGCCGCCTGGGGCAACCGCTTCCCGGTGCATATCGGCGTCGCCGGCCCGGCCAAGATGACGACGCTGCTGAAATATGCCGCCTTCGCCGGGGTGGAGAACTCGCTCTCCTTCCTGAAGAAGCGGGGCGGCGCCGTCGTCTCGATGCTGTCGGGCTACGATCCGGAGACCATGGTCGGCCCGCTGGAGCTGCGCGTGCAGACCCAGCCCGAGACCCGGCTGCAGCAGATCCATGTCTTTCCCTTCGGCGGCCTGACCAAGACCGCCGACTGGCTGAGTGCCCGCGGGAGCTGGTCCTTTCCCGCCGCTGGCACCGCGACTTACCCCGCAGAGGTAGCCCAATGACCCGCACCATCGTCGCCTCGGCCACCCGCGAGATCGTCATCGGCTTCGATCAGCCGTTCTGCGTGATCGGCGAGCGGATCAACCCGACGGGCCGCAAGAAGCTCGCCGCCGAGATGGCCGCCGGCGACTTCTCCACCGTGGAGAAGGACGCGCTGGCCCAGGTCGCCGCCGGCGCCACCATGCTCGACGTCAATGCCGGCGTCACCGCCGTCAATCCCAACGAGACCGAACCGCCGCTGCTGGTCAGGACGCTGGAGATCGTCCAGAGCCTCGTCGACGTGCCCCTGTCCATCGACAGTTCGGTCACCGCCGCCATCGAGGCCGGCCTTCGGGTCGCCAAGGGCCGCCCGCTGGTCAACTCGGTCACCGGCGAAGAGGAAAAGCTCGAGGCGATCCTGCCGCTCGTCAAGAAATACAATGTCCCGGTCGTCGCGATCTCGAACGACGAGACCGGCATTTCCGAAGACCCGGACGTGCGCTTTGCGGTCGCCAAGAAGATCGTCGAGCGCGCCGCCGACTACGGCATTCCCGCCCATGACATCGTCGTCGATCCGCTGGTCATGCCGATCGGCGCCATGGGCAGCGCCGGCCAGCAGGTCTTCCGCCTGCTCCGCCGCCTGCGCGAGGAGCTGAAGGTCAACACCACCTGCGGCCTCTCCAACATCTCCTTCGGCCTGCCCCACCGGCACGGCATCAATGCCGGCTTCATCCCGATGGTGATCGGCGCCGGCATGACCAGCGCCATCATGAACCCCTGCCGGCCGCAGGAGATGGAGGCGGTGCGCGCCGCCAACGTGCTGACCGGCAACGATCCCAACTGCTCCGACTGGATCATGACCTATCGCGACTACAAGCCGGGCGCGGAAGGCGGCCCGGCCCCCGCCCCCGCCGCCTCGGGCGGCTCCGGACGGCGCGGCGGACGCGAGGGACGGAGGCGGGCCAGCGCTTGAACGCAAGACCAACCACGAGAACGGGCGAGGCCATGAGCGAGACGCCCGAAACGGCGAAGGTCGTCTTCCAGCCGAGCGGCCGGCGGGGCATGTTCCCACTCGGCACGCCGCTGCTGGATGCCGCGCGCGCGCTCGGCGTCTATGTCGAATCCGTCTGCGGCGGGCGCGGCATCTGCGGCCGCTGCCAGATCTCCGTTTCCGAAGGCGCCTTCGCCAAGGAGCAGATCACCAGCACGGCGGACCATCTCGGCCCGGTGACCGATGCCGAGGCGCGCTACCTCTCCCTGCGCGGTCTTCCCGAAGGCCGGCGCCTCTCCTGTCAGGCCGCGATCCTCGGCGACATGGTGGTCGACGTGCCGATGGAGGCGCAGACCAATCGCCAGGTGGTGCGCAAGCGCGCCGAGAACGTCACCGTCGCGCCCGACAGCGCCATCCGCCTCGTCACCGTCACAGTCGACGAGCCGGACATGGAGCAGCCGCTGGGCGATGGCGACCGGCTGCTCGCCGCCGTTGCCGAAGCCTCCGGCCTGTCCGGCCTCAGCCTCGACCCGCCGCTCTTGCCGAAGGTGCAGAAGGTGCTGCGCGCCGGCCACTGGCGCGTCACCGCCGCCATCTGGCAGGACGACGACGCCCCCCCGCGCGTTACCGCCCTGTGGCCGGGCGAGAAGACCACCGTCTACGGCCTTGCCGTCGATATCGGCTCCACCACCATCGCCGCGCATCTCTGCGATCTCGCCAATGGCCGCACCGTCACCTCGGCCGGCACATCGAACCCGCAGATCCGCTTCGGCGAAGACCTGATGTCGCGCGTCTCCTATGTGCAGATGAACCCGGCGCGCCTGCCCGATCTCGTCTCGGCGGTGCGCGCGGCGGTCGATGCGCTGGTCGCCAAGCTGGTCGCTGATGTCGGCGCCACCCGCGAGGACGTCATGGATGCCGTCTTCGTCGGCAACCCGATCATGCATCACCTCTTCCTCGGCATCGACCCGACGGAGCTGGGCGGCGCGCCCTTCGCCCTCGCCGTGTCGGGCGCCGTGCATATCCCGGCTTCCGAGCTGGGGCTGGAGCTCAATCCCGGCGCGCGCGCCTATATCCTGCCCTGCATCGCCGGCCATGTCGGCGCCGATGCCGCCGCCGCCGCGCTCTCCACCCGCCCGTTCGAGGCCGAAGCCCTGACGCTGGTCGTCGACATCGGCACCAATGCCGAGATCGTGCTCGGCAATCGCGACCGGCTGCTGGCGGCGAGTTCCCCCACGGGCCCGGCCTTCGAGGGCGCGGAGATTTCCTGCGGCCAGCGCGCCGCGCCCGGCGCCATCGAGCGCATCCGCATCGATCCGGTCACGCTCGAGCCGCGCTTCAAGGTGATCGGCCTCGACGAGTGGTCGGACGATCCTGAGTTCGCGGAGAAGAAGGACCAGGTCGGCGTCACCGGCATTTGCGGCTCGGGCATCATCGAGGCGGTCGCCGAGCTCTATCTTGCCGGCGTCATCACCGTCGACGGGCTGATCGACGGCGCGCTCGCCGAGCGCTCGCCGCGCGTGGTGCAAAAGGGGCGGACCTTCGCCTATGTGGTGGCGAGCGAGGGCATCGAGCTCACCATCACCCAGACCGACATCCGCGCCATTCAGCTCGCCAAGGCGGCGCTCTATGCCGGCATCCAGCTCCTCTCCGACAAGCTCTGCAATCCGCCGATCGAGCGCATCCGGCTTGCCGGTGCCTTCGGCAGCTATATCGACACCAAATACGCGATGATCCTCGGGCTGATCCCCGATTGCGACCTCGCCCATGTCGCGAGCGTCGGCAATGCCGCCGGCACCGGCGCGCGCATGGCGCTGATCAATCGCGGCGAGCGGCGCACCGTCGAGCGCGTCGTGCGCGAGATCGAGAAGATCGAGACGGCGCTGGAGCCGCGCTTCCAGGAGCATTTCGTCAACGCGATGGCGATCCCCAACAAGGTGGACCCCTTCGTCAAGCTGCGCGCGGCGGTCGCGCTGCCCGAGCCGCGCGCGGCGAGCGAGGGCGCGGACGACGACGGCGACGGCGGGCGTCGTCGCCGCCGGCGGCGGGGCTAGAGCGCTGGCCTACCTGCCGCCGTCGTAGAACAGGTCCCGGCGGTCGCGCCACATCTTCTCGCCGACCAGGCAGTCATACGGCTCCTCGGCGGCGAACTGCGCCGGCACCACCGGCAGCACACCGCCGTCGTGATGCTGCCGCCACGGGTCGTGGAACGGCGCAAGCTCGCCGATTTCCAGCACCAGCTTGCGCCGCACCGCCTCGGGGAACTCGTTCCACTCGTGCACCGGCACGACGAAGGCGCCCGGCCCGCCGATCACGCAGCGCCGATAATATTCGTCGAGATCGGGAATGGCGAAATACCGGGCGAAGCCGTCGACGGTCATCAGCGGCAGCCCGTTGATGGTGATGCCCCGGTCCACCGCCATATCGCGCAACTGCGTCACCGGCGGGCCCTGATTGTTGGGGCCATCGCCGGAAATGTCGATCACCATCCGCTCGGCCGCGAACGGCACCTCCTCCAGCAGCGCCATGCTGCGCAGGATCGCGCCGGAGATCGAGGTGCGGCTCTGGCTGGAGCTCTCCTCTTCCAGCAGCAGCGCGGCAATCGCCTGTGCGTCCGCCGCGCTCTCGACGATCGTCCAGGGCAACACCTCGCGGGTGTGGAAGTCGCCGGCCCATTCGAAGATCGCCAGGCCGATCCGCCCATGCGGGCCGTGCTCGATCGCCCGCAAGACCTCGCGGCTGGCGATCGCCTCGGCATAGCCCCGGCGCTGGATCGCCAGTTCCTCGCGCGACATCGAGCGCGACACGTCGATGGCGAGCACCAGGGCGACGTCGACAGGCTCGCCCCCGGCCGGCTGCGCGCGCGCCGGCACCAGGGCGACAAGCACCATCGCCGCGGCCAGCACCATCGCCAGGGCCGTGGCCGGGAGCGTCCTTCTCAGGGCGTCCGTTCTCCAGCTCATCGCCCAAGCCTAACCCAGGAGGCCGCCGGGTCCAGTGCACACTCTCGTGAACGGCCCTCGCCTCTGGCCCCTCGCCTCTGGCCCCTCGCCTCTGGCCCCTCGCCTCTGGATAGAGACTGCCAGTCCTGCTGAAACCCTGGATATGTTGTTTCGAAATTTCATGAGCAAAATTGTCAGGTTTTTTCGCCGGGGCATGGACGATCCCGAAAATTCATGATTTCTACACTCAAGTTTAACGGCCCCCAGGCCCACCCGGCACCCGGACATGGCACGGCAACTCGTCCTCAGGCTGTTCTCGGCAGCGCTGCTGCTGCTGGCGATCTCCATCGCCGGCTTCGCCCTGCTGCGGCTGATGCCGGGGAATTTCGCCGAAGTGCTGTTGATGTCGCAGATGGACGGCACCCTGCCGGACGCGGCGGCGCTGGCGCGGTTCTCGGCGGAAAACGGCTTCGACGCGCCGCTGCCGCAGCAATATCTCGTCTGGCTCGGCAATGTGCTCGCCGGCGATTTCGGCCGCTCGATGGTCAGCGGCACCCCGGTCGCCGACGAACTGGCCCTGCGCGTTGCCGCCTCCTTGAAGCTTGCGGTCGCCGCCTTGCTGCTGGCGCTTGCCATCGCCCTGCCGGTCGGGGCGGTCTGCGCCGCCTTTCCCGGCAGCCTCCTCGACCGCGGCCTTGCCGCCTTCGCCGTTCTCGGCATGTCGATCCCGAATTTCTGGTACGCGCTGCTGCTGGCGCTGCTGTTCTCCCTCGCGCTCGGCTGGCTGCCCAGCACCGGCTACGGCACGCCGGCGCATCTGGTCCTGCCGACGCTGGCCATTGCCACCTCGGTCTGCGGCATCCTCGCCCGCTATGTGCGCGGCTGCCTCTTGGAGGAGCTTGCCCAGCCCTATATGCGCACCGCCCGGGCCAAGGGCCTCTCCGGCACCCGCGCCCTTCTCACCCATGCCGCGCCCAATGTGCTGCCGGCGGTGCTCACCCTCACCGGCCTGCAATTCGCCCGCATCTTCGACGGGCTGATCATCGTCGAGACGCTGTTCGGCTGGCCCGGCATCGGCCGGATGATGGTGGAGGCGCTGCTCGCCCGCGACTATCCGATGATCCAGGCGAGCTTCCTCGTCGTCGCCTGCGGCTATGTGCTGGTCAATCTCGCCGTCGACTATGCCATCGCCCTTTACGATCCGCGCACGCGGGAGGTGGTCTAGATGGTCGCCGCCGCCACCCGTCTTCGCGCCCGCCTTCGCACCGGCCTTGCCCGCCGCCGCGGCGGCCTCGCGCTCGCCGTCACCGCGCTCCTCGGCCTGTTGCTGCTCGGCCCGCTGCTCGCCCCGCACGATCCCTATGCTGCCAACATCCTCGGCCGGCTCGCGCCGCCCAGCCTTGCCTATCCGCTCGGCACCGACGCGATGGGCCGCTGCATGCTCTCGCGCCTGCTCTACGGCGCGCAGCTCACCACGCTCTCGGCGCTCGCCGTGGTGCTGGCCTCCGCCGGCCTCGGCACGCTTCTGGGCGCCGTCAGCGGCTATTTCGGCGGGATCGGCGACCGGCTGTTGATGCGCCTGTGCGAAGGCGTCTCGGTGCTGCCCGCGCTTGCCGTCGCCCTCGTCATCGCCGGGGTGCTCGGCCTCGGCCTTCAGGCCGTCATCCTGGCGCTCGCCGCCGTCCACTGGACCGAATATGCCCGCCTCGTGCGCAACGCGGTCATGATCGAGCGCAGCAAGACCTATGTGCTCGCCGCCGAGGCGCTCGGCGTGCCGCGCCTGTCGGTGATCCGCCGCCACCTCCTGCCCAACATCCTGACGCCGCTCCTCGCCATGGGCAGCTACTCGATGTCCTGGGTGATCCTGTCCTTCGCGGGACTGAGCTTTCTCGGCCTCGGCGTCGAGCCCGGCGCGCCCGAATGGGGCCGGATGATCGCCGAGTCCCGCAACCACCTTCGCGATCACCCGCGCCTCGTCCTGGTGCCGGGTCTCACGATCATGGCCTTCGTCATCCTGGTCAATCTCCTGGGCGATGCCCTCGGCGACCGGCTGCGCGCGGGCCGCACCAACTACCTGACAACACGGAGCTGATGCACATGCCCCTCTCCCTTTCCCTCCCCCGGTTCGGCAGGCACGCGATTGCCGCCATAGCTGCGGCGATGCTCGCCCTGCCCGCGACCGACGCGCTCGTCTCTCCGGCCCACGCCGAGACGCCGGCCGACACGCTGGTCGTCGCCACCATGTGGGAGGCGCTGCCGCTCGCCATGGCGCCGCGCCGCAGCCGCTTCTTCAACGAGAGCGAGATCCTCGACACGCTGATCAAGCTCGACTACCAGATGACCCTCGTCCCCGGCCTTGCCACCTCCTGGGAGCGGGTCTCGCCGACCGTGTGGCGCTTTGCCTTGCGCGAGGGCGTCACCTTCCATGACGGTTCGCCCTTCGATGCCGAGGCCGCGAAATTCTCGCTGGAGCGGGTCGTCGACCTGCTGCCCTATGCTGCCGACTTGCTCAACATCAAGAGCATGTCCGCGCCCGAGCCCCTGGTGCTGGAGATCGAGACCTCCGAGCCCTTCTCGGCCCTGCCGAACCAGCTCACCGATGCCATCACCGTGATCTACGGCAAGGCCTCCTTCGATGAGGCGGGCCAGTTCGTCACGCCGATCGGTACCGGCCCGTGGAAGCTTGCCGACTACCGCAAGCAGGACCGCACCATCGTCGAGCGCTTCGACGGCTATTGGGGCGCGGCGCCCGCGCTCAAGACCATCGAATACCGCTACATCCCCGACCACAATGCCCGCGCCATCGCGCTGGAGGCCGGCGAGGTCGACTTCATCGACAACCTGCTGCCGTCCGACGTCGCGCGCCTGTCCGCCGACGCCCGCTTCACCGTCCATAGCGAGGAAAGCGCCGGCATCTATTACGGCGCGATCAATGCGGGCGAGAAGAGCGTGCTCTCCGACGTGCGCCTGCGCCGCGCCGTCAACCTGCTCGTCGACCGCAACATCGTCGTCACGGGCGCGCTCGACGGCATCGGCAACCCGGCCTGGACCTTCTTCCCCGCCTCCTTCCCCTGGACCAGCGAAGAGGTGACGCCCTACAGCTTCGATCCCGAAGCCGCCGCAGCCCTGCTCACCGAGGCCGGCTACGACAAGTCCTCCGGCACCTGGACCAAGGACGGCGAGCCGCTGACCCTGCGCATCCTCAGCTATTCCAGCCGCGCCGAAATGCCGACCATCACCGAGGCGCTCGCCATTCTCCTGAAGCAGCAGGGCATCGAGACCAAGGTACAGATGTTCACCTGGGAAGGCATGCTGGAGCTGGTCCGCCAGGGCGACTACGACATCTCCGTTGTGTTCTGGACGCCGGAAATGACCGGGCACCCGGACCTGCACCTGAAGTCGCAGTTCCACTCCAAGGCCGGCATGAACTACCAGTTCTGGGTCAACGAGGAGTTCGACGCCCTGGTCGACAAGGGCCGCACCCTCGACGCCGGGCCGGAAGCCTTCGCCACCTATGTCCGCGCCCAGCAGATCCTGCAGGAGGACGCGCCCGAGATCCCCTTGGTGCACAAGGTCTTCGTCGCCGCCTCCAGGGCCACGGTCGAGGGCTACAAGGTCCATCCCTCGGGCTTCTTCTACGACTTCAAGTCCGTCACCAAGAACTGAGCCTGCCGACAAGACGGACGGGACCGGCCGGCGTTCCCCGCGCCGGTCCCCTTCCGCCGGAGTTTCCCATGGCATCCTGTCTGTTTCTCAAGCCGATCAAGGGCGCGGGCGGCGACCTGCCGGACATTTCCGGCTTCGTCGACGATCTCGACCAGATCGACCATTACGCGCTGGAAGGGGCCGACCTGTCGGCCTATCGGGCGCTGCTCGTTCCCGCCCATCTCGACCAGCGTTACTTCGGAACGCTGGCGGGCAAGATCTCCGCCTTTCTCGACGGCGGCGGCACGCTGGTCTTCAACGGCCATGTCGCCTGGCCGATGCTGCCGGAGTTCGCTCCCTTCGTGGTGCTGCCGAAGGTGACGCTGGCGACGCTGGAGGTGCACCGGATGACCGATCACCCGGTCTTTGCCGGGGTCGACGCGCGCGAGCTGACCTTTCGCCGCGGCGTTGCCGGCTTCTACGCGCGCGGCCACAACCCGCCGCCGCCGGGCGCCATACCGCTGCACGGGCTGGGGCCGGAGCGGGCGCCCTGTGACTGGCTCTACCACCGCCCGGCCGGCGGGCGCATCCTCATGCATGCCGGCAACGACCTTTGGATGTATGCCGGCTCCAGCGACACCACGGCGCGGATCGTGCCGCAACTGTGCCGCTGGGCGGCCGGACAGGAGGCTTGAGCATGGCGCGCATCACCGCCCTCGACAGCGGCACCTATTACCACCACCGCTCGCTCTACGAGCCGCGCTACCGCGACCATTTCGACGAGATCGTCTATATCCGCGACCTCGCCGGAACCGACCTCTCCGCGCACGAACTGATCCTGGTCTCCTGCCGCACCGATCCCTCGCAACTGATCCCCTGCCGGGCACAGTTCGCCGACTATCTCACCAGTGGCGGCACCGTCATCGCCATGGGCTCGACCGGCCAGCCCGCCTGGCTGCCCGGCGTCTCCTGGCACGACACGCCGACGAATTTCTGGTGGTGGAAGGAAGGCGGCAGCCTCGGCCTGAAGATCGCCGCCCCCGAGCATCCGCTGTTCGGCCACATCACCCTCGCAGATGCCACCTGGCACCATCACGGCCATTTCGACGTGCCAGAGGGCGCCGTCAGCCTGCTCGACGTGGACGGCAAGGGCTCCGTGCTCTACGACGACGAGGTCACCACACCGGGGCGGATGATCGTCACCGCGCTCGATCCGATGTATCATCACGGCAGCCATTTCATGCCGGCGACGACGCGCTTCCTCGACGGCTTCCTGCCCTGGCTGAAGAGCCTTTGAGCCGCCCATGACCCGTGCGGGCCGCATCTACATCACCGGCGCCTCCTGCGCCGGCGTCACCACGCTCGGCGCGGCGCTCGCCGCCCGCCTCGGCATGCCGCAGTTCGATGTCGACGACTATTACTGGCTGCCGACCGACCCGCCCTTCACCGACAAGCGCCCGCCGGACGAGCGCGTGCGCCTGATCGCCGCCGACATGGCCGAAGTGGAGCAGGCAAAGGGCCGCGGCTGGGTGCTGACCGGCTCGTTCGACGGTTGGGGCGATGCCCTGATCGAGGAGGTCGACCTGATCGTCTTCGTGGCGACGCCGACGCCCCTGCGGATGGAGCGTCTCAGGGCGCGCGAGCGCCAGCGCTACGGCACCCGCATCGATCCGGGCGGCGACATGCACGAGATCCATACGGCCTTCGCCGCATGGGCCGCCAGCTACGACACTCACGGCTTTTCGGGCCGCAACCGCGCCCGCCACGAGGAGTGGCTCGTCGCCCAGACCGCCCCTGTCCTCCGCCTCGACGGCAGCCGGAGCGTCGAGGAGCTGGTGGAGCGGGTGGTGGGGATACCGCCCCTATAGCTTCCAAAGGAAATTGGTCTTCTGAGGCTGAACGCCAGCGAAGCGATAGGCCGCGGCTCTGGCGGTCACCGTGACCGGGCACGCGTGCCAGTGCACGAGCGGCGCCGGCCAAGTGAATTCCATATCGATTTCACATCTTTCCTCTGATGAAATTATTTTGTAATCTAGGTTTGAACAGAGGCAGGCGTAGCGCTCTCGCGAGCGACTGGAGAAGATGCAGTCTGTGCTCGACGACTTTCACGGCACGATAAGCGAGGCTCCTCGCCTCCGCACGCCGCGACGTCGACCGCAAAGCTCCTCCACCGCCACGTCCAGAAGGAACTCACGATGAGTACCGCAGTTGCCCGTATCCTCGACGATCTCCGGTCGCGCGGCGGCCTTCAGGGGAAGGATATCGCGAATATCGTCGATGTCTCGACAGCGACTGTGTCCCGCTGGACGCGGGGAACCGGATCGCCCAACTTAAGAACCCAGACGGTTATTGCCGATTTGCGGTATGTCGTGGACAGGCTTTCGGACTTCTACACCGCCGACGAGACCCGTCTTTGGCTGCATTCCCGGCACCCGCTGTTGAACGGCGAGAGAGCCATCGACTTGATAAATGCCGACCGGACCGAGGAAGTGCTCGCCGTGATCGAGCGCCTCGACGCCGGCGCTTACATCTGAGCAGTCGATGGTAGAGCGACGCGCACGGGATATCGAACTGCTTGACGCTCTGGACGCCCAGGCTCGTGTCTCGTTCGAGGGCGATGTCTGGCGCATCGTACGCGCCGGGCGTGACGTGCTGGAAGGATCTGCGCCCCAAGCCAGATGGGACCCGGGCACGTTCGATGTCCTTTACACGTCCCTCGAACGGGACGGCGCGCTGGAAGAAATTCACTTTCATTTGAGCCGGCAACCGGTCTTCCCGTCAAAGCTGCAGTCCGTCCTGCACCGGATATCGGTAAAAACCCGCCGAACGCTCAAACTCGCCGATTTCGCAGCGTTGTCCGCGTTGGGAATCGTCCCCGAGCGTTACGGAGACTTGAGCTATGAACGCAGCCAGGAAATCGCGGATGCCGCCTTCTTCCTGGACTTCGATGGACTACTGGCTCCCAGCGCCAGATGGGAGTGTCAAAACCTGATCCTGTTTATGGATCGCGTCGAGCCGGGAGACCTGACCGTTCTGGAGGCCGAGGCTGTCGATTGGGCCGCCTGGAGAAAAAGCCGGCAGGAAAGGCGCGGGACATAACGTCCGAGCCCGCCTTCGAGCCCTGACCGGATCCGGACAGAACGGACGCATCTCAGCGCCCCCTCTGCGCGTCGGCCCTCACCCCCTCCTGCGTCGCCGTCTTCCGCCCTCGCCGTCCCCGCCGTCGGTGGAGCTTGCTGCCGGCGGGGAGACCAGCGGGCCGAGGCGGGCGACGACATCGGCAACGCTCGGGCGCGGGCCCTTCTCGTACCCGTCGAGCGCCTGGCGCATCGCCGCAAGGTGGGCATAGGAGGTGCCGCAGCAGCCGCCGATGATCCGCGCGCCGGCATCGACCGCGAGCCGCGCATAGTCGGCCATCAGTTCCGGCGTGCCGGTATAGACCACCTCGTCGCCGCGAATGACCGGGATGCCGCAATTCGCCTTGGCGACGACGATGGCGTCCGGATGGTCGCGGGTGATTTCCAGCACGGCGGCCAGCAGGTCCGAGGCGCCGACGCCGCAATTCGAGCCATAGGCGACGGGGGCGCAGGCGAATTCGCCGGCAAGGTCGGCAAGGCCGCTCGGCGGCAGGCCCATCATCGTGCGCCCGGCCGTGTCGAAGCTCGCCGTCACCACGAAGGGCATGCCGACCTTGGCTGCGGCTTCCGCGGCCGCGCGCATTTCCTCCGGTGCCGACATGGTCTCGATCCAGGCGACATCCGCGCCGCCCGCCTTCAGCCCTTCCGCCTGCTCGGCAAAGGCCTCGACCGCCTCCTCAAAAGTGAGCGCGCCGAGCGGGACGAACAGCTCGCCGGTCGGGCCGATGGAGCCGCCGACGATCACCTCGCGCCCGGCCTCCGCCGCCACTTGCCGGGCCAGCTCCGCCGCCGCCTTGTTCAGCTCGTGCACGCGCCCTTCCAGCTTGTGCAGCTTCAGCCGGTGGCGATTGGCGCCGAACGTGTTGGTCAGGATGATGTCGGCGCCGGCCTCGACGAACTTGCGGTGCAGGGTGCGGATCTTCTCCGGCTCTGTGACGTTCCACTCTTCCGGCGGATCGCCGGAGGTCAGCCCCATGTCGAAGAGATTGGTGCCGGTCGCGCCGTCGGCCAGCAGCGTGCCCTTCTGCGCCAGGAGATCGTCAAGCTTGCTCATGGTCCTGTCCTGTTATCCGGCCCGGTTTCTGGCGCGATCTTCCGGCCGGTTTCTGGCCCGATCTTCCCTGATTTGTCCGCCGACTATGTCGCCTGCGCCCCGTTTCCACAATCCGGGACAAGGACACCATTGGCGGAAGCGGCGGCCTCACGAAAAGGGGCAGGCGCCGTCCGGCCCCTGCCCCGATCTGCGTCGCCGTGCTTGTTGCGCGTTACGCGATGTCGGCCGCGACCTTCATCGAGACGATCTTGTCCGGATTGACCACCGGCTCGCCGCGCTTGATCTTGTCGACATTCTCCATGCCTTCCGTGACCTCGCCCCAGACCGTGTACTGGCGGTCGAGGAAGCGGGCATCGGTGAAGCAGATGAAGAACTGGCTGTCGCCGGAATTCGGGTCCTGGGCGCGGGCCATCGAGCAGGTGCCGCGCACATGCGGCTCGGCGTTGAACTCGGCGCGCAGCTTCTTGCCCGAGCCGCCGGTGCCGGTGCCGCGCGGGCAGCCGGTCTGGGCCATGAAGCCCTCGATCACCCGGTGGAAGACGATGCCGTCGTAAAAGCCCTCGCGCGCCAGTTCCTTGATGCGCGCGACATGGTTCGGCGCCAGATCCGGGCGCATCTCGATGACGACCTGGCCCTGGGTGGTCTCCATCACCAGCGTGTTTTCTGCATCCTTGTAGTCGGCCACCCTCGGTCTCCTTGGTTTTGGTGTGGTGTTGCGGTTTGGTCGGGTCAGTTGGCGTCGGTGGCGACGCGCATGCGCACGATCTTGTCCGGGTTCTGCACCGGCTCGCCGCGCTTGATCTTGTCGACGTGCTCCATGCCCTCGATCACCTCGCCCCAGACGGTGTACTGGCGGTTCAGCCAGTCGCCATCGGCGAACATGATGAAGAACTGCGAGTTGGCGCTGTCCGGGTCCTGGCCCCGCGCCATGCCGAGCGTGCCGCGGCGGAACGGCTCGCCGGTGAATTCGCCCTTGAGGTCCGGCAGGTCGGACTTGCCCATGCCGGTGCCGGTCGGATCGCCGGTCTGCGCCATGAAGCCGTCGATCACCCGGTGAAAGACGATGCCGTCGTAAAAGCCCTGGCTCGCCAGCGTCTTGATGCGCTCGACATGCTTCGGCGCCAGGTCCGGCCGCAGGCGGATCACCACCCGCCCGTCCTTCAGGTCGAGCAGCAGCGTGTTTTCGGGATCGGTGGTCTGCGCCGCTGCGGGCGACATCGCGAGCGTTGCGGCAAGGACAAGCGCGGAAAGGAACGAAAGCAGGCGTGCCATGGAGGAAGTCTCCCGCAGAGGGGGTTGAAACGGGGTGTCAGCGCGGGGCGGCCAGCCGTTCGGCCAGGCGCTCCGCAACGTGAGCCGGAACGAAATGACGGACGTCGCCGCCCATCTTGGCGATCTGCCTGACCAGCGTGGCGGTGATGTGGCGGACCTCCGGCGAGGCCGGCAGAAACACCGTCTGCACCTCCGGCGCCAGCGAGCGGTTCATGCCGGCCATCTGCATCTCGTAGTCGAGGTCGGTGCCGTCGCGCAGGCCCCGCACCAGGAAGGCCGCGCCATTGCGCCGCGCCGTCTCGATGACCAGATCGTCGAAGGCGATCACCTCGATGCGCGCCGCATCCGCCGCGCCGAAGGCCTCGCGCGCGATGCGGGCGATCATCTCCACCCGCTCCTCGAAGGCGAACATCGGCGACTTGCCGGGATGGACGCCGATGGCGACGACCACCTTGTCGGCAAGGTCGAGCGCGTGGCGCAGAATGTCGACATGGCCGTTGGTGACGGGGTCGAACGAGCCGGGATAGAGCGCGGTGCGTGTCATGCCGCCGATGTACAGGGCGCGCCGCTTTCAGGCAAGCGGGACGAAGGGCTTGCGGCGCCCTCCTTGCACGCGGCGCCTCCGCCGGTAAAACGGTGAGAGCCCCACCGAACGACGAGATATCCCCCCAATGCCGACCATGCCGACCCTGCCGACCTTCCACACCGCCCGCCTCACTGTGCGGCCGCGCAGCCTCGCCGACCTGCCCGCCTGCCTTGCCATGGACCGCGATCCCGAGGTGACGCGGTTCGTGCCGCGCCCCTGGTCCGATCCCGCCGGCCACGAGGCCTTCGTGCGCGGGCGGATGGAGGCCGATTACGGGCGGGGCCTCGGCTACTGGTCGGTGGTCCCGCGCGAGCGGCCGGAGCATTTCCTCGGCTGGATCCTGCTGATCCCCTGCGACGGCATCGGCCCGGAAATCGAGATCGGCTGGCGCTTTATCCGCGGCGCCTGGGGCAAGGGCCTTGCGACCGAGGCGGCACGGCCGGTCCTTGCCCATGCACTGGGCACGCTGGCGCTCGACCGGGTCGTCGCCGAAATCCACCCGGACAATGGAGGCTCCGTCCAGGTCGCGCTGAAGCTCGGCATGACCGAGGAGGGCGTGATCGACAAGGACGGCACGGCCTGGCGCTCCTTCGTCATGCGGTAGCGGCGGCGCGGCGGCGGGCGGGCAGCGTCATGGCGATGACACCGGCGACGACGCAGCCCAGCCCGATCCAGGCCGTCGGGCTCAGCGTCTCGCCGAGAAACACCATGCCGATCGCCACCCCGATCGGGACGCGCAGATAGGACTGCGCCGTGGTGCCGACCGAACCGAGCGTCTGGACCAGCCGGAAATAGATCACGAAGGCCAGGGCGGTGGAGACCACCGCAAGGGCGATCAGCGCGAGGACGGAGGCGGAGCTGGGCTCCAGCCGCCACGGCTGGTCGACAAGCAGGCTCGCCGGGACAAGCACGAAGGCGCCGCAGATCAGCGATCCGGCGGCGGGCATCATCGGATCGAGATCCTTGAACCCCTTGCCGAAGATCGCCGCCCCGGCATAGCAGACGGAGGCCGCGACGATGGCCAGTTGCGCCAGCAGCTCGCGGCCGAGCCCGCCGAGCGCCTCGACCCCAATGATCAGGCAGATGCCGACCAGCCCGGCGGCGACGCCGAACAGCTTGCGGCCGGTCACCGCCTCGTGCCGGACGACCAGCACGGTCAGCAGGAAGGCGAAGATCGGCGTCGTCGCGTTGAGGATGGTGGCGAGCCCGGCGTCGGTGGTCTGCTGCGCCCATGCGATCAGCGTGAAGGGCACCACGCTGTTGAGGCAGGCCTGAACCAGGAAGCGGCCCCATGTCCGCCGGTCGCGCGGCAGGCGCAGGCCGCGCCAGCGCAGCACCGCCAGCAGGACCGCCCCGGCGATCAGGGTGCGCGCCGCGATCAGCGTCACCGGCGGGATGGTTTCGACCCCCACCTTGATGAAGCTGTAGGACGCGCCCCACACGGTCGACAGCACCAGCAGCAGCGCCAGTTCCACCGTCATGTTCGTTTGTCTTGGCATGTTCGTTTGTCTTGGCATGATCCGCCTTTCCGCCACAGGTCCGATGCCCGGTTCTAGCGGAGTTCTAGCGGGGTTCTCGCGGCGGATGTTTCGGCCGGCGCCGAACTGTCGGCGACTGACACCGGCCGGCCGGGATGCTATGCCTGCCGGCATGGTGAACATCGCATCCGGCAATACGATCGCGGAGGTGGCGAGCCTGATCGGCGACGCCGCACGGGCCAACATGCTGGCCGCGCTGATGGGCGGCCAGGCGCTGACGGCGGGGGAGCTTGCCCGCCATGCCGGGGTGAGCCCCCAGACGACCAGCGGCCATCTCGCCAGGATGACGGAGGCGCGGCTGCTTGCCGTCGAGAAGCAGGGGCGGCATCGCTATTACCGGCTGGCCTCGGCCGAGGTCGCCCAGGCGATCCATGCCTTGATGGCGGTGGCGTCCGGCGGGCCGAAGCGGCATCGCCCGGTCGGGCCGAAGGACGAGGCCCTGCGCCTGGCGCGAACCTGCTACGATCACATGGCCGGCCGCCTGGCGCTGGCCGTCGCCGACGCTCTGGTGCGCGACGGCCACCTGGTCCTGTCGGACGAGGCCGGATTCGTCACCGAGAGCGGGCGCGGCTTCTTCGGCACGCTCGGCATCGACGTCGCCTCCCTTCGCGCCCGCCGCCCGCTGTGCCGAACCTGCCTCGACTGGAGCGAACGCCGCCCGCATATCGCCGGGCAGCTCGGCGCCGCGCTTCTGGACAGGGTGCTGGAGCGGGGCTGGCTGACCCGTGCGCCGGAAAGCCGTGCGCTGCACCTGACCCGCGCGGGAGAAAGCCGCCTCGTCGCCGCCTTCCGGCTGCCGCCGGACTGGCGGGGCACGACGTGACCCGACCGGGTCGGCTGCAGCGCCGGCCGCACCGGACAGGCTCCAATGCGCGCCTGACCCCGTGCCGCCGAAACCGTTTTACAACGCGGCACTGTCGGGTGACTATCGTCTGTGCACAGACTGTCGCATTCCGGGTGGTATAGACCTCACGTCGCAGCGGCCTGCTGATGGCACAAAAGGCATGGCGCAGTTAAGTCGATGGTAAGACAATCTGCCTATCCTTGGTTGTGAGGATGCAAGGATAAACTTGAGTGATCAGTGTATCTGTTGAAGAATCTCCCGACTATACGGAGACGGCGCGGCTTGCGACGGAAGCATTCGCATCGCCTGATATCGTCTTTGATCCAAACCATGTGCGATGGCTGTACGAGGACTGTTTCTCCGATGGCACCACCGTTGTCCGCCTGACCGAGGTCGAGACCGGGAAAAAGATCGGCCAGATCGCCCTGGTGCATCAGACGGTGCTGGTGAACGGCAGACCGGAAAAGGCCGCAGCCCTGGTCGATCTGTTCATCCTCAAGGAGTGGCGCGGGCGCGAACGTATCCAGATGCTCTATGATGAGGTCGGGCGGCAATTCGCTGCGCACGGCTTCAGGTTCGCTTTCGGAATGCCGAATGCCAAGGCATTGCCGGTCAACGAAAGGTTCTTCAACCTGAAAGCCTTCCTGCGTCTCGAACTCAGGATGGGCCTTGCCATCCCGGCGCGTTCAAAGCGCGTGACCGTCCACGAGCCCTTCGACAGGCAACGCCGCGACCACTTCGTCAGCATCTTCGACCGCTATGCGACCGATCCAGGCGAAACCGGCGTGCCATGGGACGGGCCCTCGCTTTTTGAGCGGCTGTGCGGTCACAAATACACCTACGCCGTCCATGCCACCGACGACCTGCTGCTGATCTCCTCGCCGCGGGAAAGCCGCAAGCTGCCCTACACGCTCGCCGCGGCCTTTCTGCGCGCCACGGGCGCGGCGCCCGCAAGAGCCGATGTGAGGGCGGTGACGCGCGCCGCCTGCGCCTTCTGGCGCCGACCGCTGTTCGTCTATGCCGGCCTCAACCGGGCGCTTCCCGCCGCTCCGGGCCTTCGCCTGCCCGACCGCGTGCGGCCCTCGCCGATGCTCCTGCAGATGCGCGACTTTGCGCCCGAGCGCGGACCGCTCGACTTCTACCGTTTCCAACTGATCGATTTCGATTTTGCCTGAGCCAGAGCCTGGACCACGATGACCCCGAACCTCAAGCGGGCGATGATCACCGCCGGCCTTGAAGCGATCGCGCTGACAGGTGCCGACAGGCTGCTTCCCGGCGCGGCCGGGCGTGGCATGGTCTTCACGCTGCATCATGTGCGCCCGGCCACCAACCGGCCCTATGAGCCGAACGCGCTGCTCTCGATCACGCCGGAGTTCCTCGACGCGGCCATTCGTGAGGCCAGGGAAAGGGGATACGTTCCGCTCGCGCTCGACGAGCTTCCCGATGCGGTTGCCGCGGCGAAGAATGGCGAGCGCTACGTCGCCTTCACCCTCGACGACGGCTGCCGGGACAACGCCGAGCATGCCGCGCCGGTGTTTCGCAGGCACGGCGTCCCGTATACGCTGTTCATCACCAAGGGTCTGGTCGAGCGCACCCACACCATGTGGTGGGAAACCGCCGAGGAGCTGACGCGGACCTGCGACCGGTTCGCGTTCGATTTCGGCGCCGGCATCGAGACCGTTGTCTGCGCCACCACCGCGCAGAAGCACGCGGCCTTTCTCCGGCTCGCGGATTTTATCGAAGCGATCGATGAAGACGCAGCGGTGGCGCGGCTGAATGACGTGGCGGCCGCGCAGGGCGTCGACCCTGCCGCGATCGTTGAAGAGCAGGTGATGGATGCGGATGCCTTGCGCCGGCTCGCCAAGACCGATCCGCTCGCCCGCTTCGGCGTTCACACCGTCTCGCATTGCAACCTCGCCCGGGTCGATGCCGACCGTCTCGAGCGGGAGATCGTCGAGCCCATCGAAGCGATCACGAACTGGACGGGCGTGCAGCCGCGAACGATCGCCTATCCCTACGGATGGAAGCGGGCCTGCACCGCCCGCGAGGCCGCCGCGGCGCGCCGGGCCGGCTTGACGGTCGGCGTCACCACCCAGCCCGGGGTTGTCGATCCTGCGGAAACCCAGGACTGGATGCTGCTGCCCCGCGTGTCCCTGAACGGGCTTTACCAGAAGCGCCGCTATGTGCGGGCGCTGCTCAGCGGCATTCCCTTTCGCCTGATGTGACGCTTCGGCGAGACGTCTTCCGTCTCCCTCTCGGCGTTCCTGCCAGAACTGCCAGGTTTCATTCGGCTTTTATTTGAAAAATCCTTCGTCATCTCACAATTGCCACGCGATAATTCCATGGATTACCAATGATACCACACGCTTGCTGACGCCGCGCTGAGCCCTGCGCCATGGAAGCAGTTCATTCCAATAGCATAATGCTCTCTACATTCTCATAATTGATCAAGGAGCCATCAAATGGCCTACTACCGCATACTCGACGACGCCATTGTAATGGATGACAATACATTCTCTGGAGCCACCAGCGCATCTCTGCAAGCCATCTTCAATCAAGCGGTCAGCAACGGCTTGCCTCTCGTCGCACGGCCAGGAGTCTATAACGCCGCCAATATTTCGGTTACGGGGCCAATCTCGGTTCGAGGCGTTCCTGGCAAAGTCACTTTTCGCATGACGGCCGGAGCCTCGGGGATCCTGTATCTTGGGGCCTTCGAGAAGGCTGAGTTCTATGGGATCATCTTCGATGGCGACGGCCAATCGTTCACCAACGATACGTTGTTGCAGCCGTCGCAGGGCTTGGTGAACATGCGCAAAGACAGCGGTTCGCTGATTAGCAAGGCCGATTTCAACACGTGTACGTTCATAAACTCCACGCAATGCGGCATCGGTGTGAACGAGTGCCGTCTGTTGGTTACCGATTGCGAATTTGCCAACTGTGCGCTGA
The DNA here is from genome assembly GCF_900185735.1 of Stappia sp. P2PMeth1. Classification (NCBI taxonomy): domain Bacteria; kingdom Pseudomonadati; phylum Pseudomonadota; class Alphaproteobacteria; order Hyphomicrobiales; family Stappiaceae; genus Stappia; species Stappia sp. P2PMeth1. The sequence continues at coordinate 81,368 of NZ_FYAW01000040.1, forward strand.
AGTCCATTGGCGTGATTGCGACCGATGGGGCCAATGTACGTGACAGCCGCTTCGAGGATCAGGACTACGCCCTGCATTTTTCACCGGGAGCCTCAACCAACGTCTCGGTCGAGAACAACGTTGTTCGTCGTTGCAGACGCAACGGAATCGCCTTCGAGCCCTCCGGCAGCGTCAAGATTAACAAGAATATATCTGTCGTTAACAACAAGGTCGAGAAGCTTATATCCGATGATACATGGGCTGTCAGCCGCACCAATCCGGCTTCTACGGGCGCTGAAGGCAACGGCATTCTTACCTATCTTTGCGAAAACGTCGTGATCGAGGGAAATGATGTCTCGGACTGCGAATTTTCGGCCATCCGGAGCAATGTAACGTCCCAGATTACCGTGACCGGAAATATCTGCCGTGGATCTGGCGAGACCGCGCTATACGTTGAGACGGTTGGGATCTCTGTTGGCGAGTTTGGAGCAACAGTGACAAGCAATGTCGTCTATGGCGGCGGCGCTGGTATTTCCGTAGTCAACTTCGACTTCAACGGACGATTTTCGACCATTTCGAACAATGTCGTGCGCGATATCACGGTCAGGACCATAACCTATAGCGGTGGCTCATATGGAACGAGCGGCTCAGGTATCTACGTCGAGGCCGATACCGCAGTGATAGGAAACTCCATTCAAAACACGCACTTCGGCCTCGTGCTTGGAACCAACACATATACGAGCGACCTTAACGCTACGGGAAATGTGATCCGTCAAACGACACTCGGGATCGGCGTGGCCAGTTCAACTCCCAAAGACGTTTTGATCTCCAGCAACTTGATTGCAGGCTTCTCATCTGGAGCAATCAAATCGGTTACCTACACAGGGAGTGGAACACCCCCCTATTCTATAGTAGGAGCGGAACTTTGCCCTGCAAACCTCGGATCATCGAATGTCGGAAACGTACACATTATCGGGAATGTCCGCAGGGCCTCCCTCTGAATTTCACAGTGTGTCCAGAGACCCTCTGTCACCTGACAGCGCCGTATTTCGGGGCGGCATCGGATGACAGAGGGTCTCGAAAGCGCTAGGGCCGCCAAAAGCGCCGCGCCCGTCACCCTCCCCGTTGCCGTCGCGCAACTTCCTGTGAATTTCTGTATCTCGCCTCGCTTTTCTGCTAGACTGTTGCCCACAAGCAATAGGAGGCGCATCATGCGTGGCATCGCAGCTTTGGGCCTTGGCGGCCTCGCCGCCATTGCCGTCTCCCTCGCCGTCGGCGGGCTGACATTCAGCCCCGGGCATCTGGTCAACACCGCGAAGAAGGGCGACCGCATGGCGCGCACGGTGCAGATCGCCTGCGCCGGCAGCACGATGCAGGACGCGGCGCAGGGCTGCGCCGATCTTGCCCGCGGCGTCGATCCGGCCTCTGCCCCGCCCTGGCGGACGCTCGCCGCGCGCGACGGCACCACGACCATTCTCACGCGAACCCGCGTTTCAGAGTGATCCGGCCCTCCTGACCTCGGACACTCTCGAAGAGCGTGGCGGCGGGTCCCCCGGCCCGCCGCCATGTCGTTCGGGGCCTGTCGTTCGCGGCATGTCGTTCCCGGCCGGCGTTCCCGGCCCGTCCGCCTCTCCCTCTCCCTCTCCCCTCTCCCCCCTTCCCCTTCCCCTTCCCCGTCCTGGCGCGCCCGGCAGTCGCCGCGCGCTTTGCGCTTTCGCGCCCGCCCATCCCGGTGCAAGCTCCCGGCGGGCCGCGCCGGAGACACCCGGTCCCCTGGGGAGACGCGCGCGATCCGGCGGCGGCAGGCGGGAGGTGCGGTCATGAGCAGTTCGCCGAACAGACGACAGGTCCTTGCCGGGCTCGCCGCCGTGGCGACATGGGGGGCCGGCGGCGGCCCGCGCGCGCAGGCGCCGCAGCGCGTCCTCGTCCTCGGCGCGGGCATGGCCGGGCTCTCGGCGGCGCGGGCCCTGCAGGAGGCCGGACATGCGGTCACGGTTGTGGAGGCGCGCGCGCGGATCGGCGGGCGTGTCGTCACCTCGCGCCTCTGGGCGGATCTGCCGATGGATCTGGGGGCGAGCTGGATCCACGGCCAGCGCGGCAACCCGCTGACCGCTCTGGCGCGCGAGGCCGGGGCGCGGCTGGTGGCGACCCGTTACGACGCCTCGCTGCTGCTCGGCCCGGACGGGGCGGAGATCGACCCGGACCTGCGGCCGGCCGAGCGCATCCTGCGCCGCGCGCTGGCGGCGGCCGAGCGGCTGCCGGACGATGTCTCGGTGGCGCGGGCGCTCGAAGCCTCCGCCGACTGGCAGGGCGCCGAGGCGCCGCTGCGGCGGCTGGTATCCTATCTGGTGAACAGCACGCTGGAACAGGAATATGGCGGTCCGGCGCGGCTCCTGTCGGCCTGGCACGGGCGGGACGGCGAGGCGTTCGACGGGGCCGACATGCTGTTTCCCGACGGGTTCGACCGGATCGCCGCGCATCTGGCGCGCGGGCTGGACATTCGCCTCTCCGCCGAGGCGAGCGAGATCGCGCCGGGCTCCGTGCGCCTCGCCGACGGCAGCCGGATCGCGGCGGAGCGGATCGTCTGCACCCTGCCGCTGGGCGTGCTGCGCTCGGGCCGCGTGCGCTTTGCCGAACCGCTGGCGCGGGACCGGCAGGCGGCGATCGACGGGCTGGGACTGGGGCTGTTGAACAAGTGCTGGCTGCGCTTCGACCGGGTCCGCTGGCCCGGCGACGTGGACTGGATCGGCTGGCTCGGCCCGCGCGCGGGCTATTGGGGCGAGTGGCTGTCGCTGGCGCGCGCGCTCCGCGCCCCCGTTCTGCTGGGCTTCAATGCCGCCGATCCGGCGGCCGAGATCGAGCGGATGAGCGACCGCGACACCGTCGCCGCCGCGCGCGACAGTCTGCGGGCGATGTTCGGCGCGCGCTTTCCCGCGCCGCGCGCCGCGCAGGTCACCCGCTGGGGGCAGGATCGATACGCGCTCGGCAGCTACAGTTTCAATGCGGTCGGAACCAGCCCCGCGACGCGGCGGGCGCTTGCCGGTGCGGATTGGGACGGGCAGCTCTGGTTTGCGGGAGAAGCGGCCTCGGCCGCCCATTTCGGCACGGTGCATGGCGCAGTGCTGTCGGGGCGGGCGGTCGCCCGCGGCCTGTCCGAGCGGGACTGACCCGACCAAGCCCCGTCGCCGGAGCCGCCCGCCTCATCCCCTTCGCGCGCGCAGCCCCGAAAAAGCGCCGCCCCCCTTGCCGTCGGCCCGTCCCCGTCCCATCTGCAGATCAGGGAGTGCAGGAAAAGCAGGGCGCAACCCTCGCCAGTCCGCCTCCGTACAGGCATGACCCCGACGGCACCGGCATGCGCCTGGCGCATGGCTGGCATGCGAAAGCATGGCCGGCTCAAGGGCAAGCTTCTGCAATCGTTCACAAAAACAGCGCAGACCGTTCACGCGGAGATGATCCGGCAAAGCCTTGCCAAGTCCGCCCGGACAGACCATATGGCAGTGCATGATGACGATTCACAAAATTCATCAGCTATCGACTCCGATCGCCCTGTGGGGCGCCGGCGTCGTGCTGCTGGTTGCGACGCTCGGGGCCGGATTGGCCGCCTCGGATGTCGACGCCGCGGCGAAGTCCGCCGCCACCCTGCAACCTTTTGCCCAGGAGCACGTTATCCTGTCAGGCAAGGAGGAGCGAGCCATCGCGCGCACCGTTGAGGCGGTCTGCGGCGGCATCATCTTCCGCGAGGAGGATCCCGACTGCTTCGCCGGCACCGTGCCGGAGAAGAACCCGGTCATGGCCGAGCCGGCGACGGGCACCCCCGCCCTGCCGGCGCAACCCTCCGGTTCGTGATCCGCGTCACGGTTTCCTTGCCGTTTCTGCCTCAGTGTGGGGTCATCGAGAAACGATAAGCAGGGACGTGACGACAATGACCTTCCTTCATGACCATGGCGAGCCCTATGCTCACCGCCTGCGGGACCTGGCGATCGCCACCGTTGCCGCGCTGGCCGTCTTCGGCGGCCTGGTGAGCATCGCCCACACCATCCAGACCGCCTCGGCCGGCGCCGTGCGCAGCGAGATGGCGGCGCCCAAGACCGACCGCGCCGCCTCCGCGCTGCCCGCCGAGTGCCGCGGCCAGAGCTGGGGCAACTGGTCGGCCGACTGCGCCACCGCGCTCAGCGGTAACCGGTCGATGCGCCAGGTGCAGTTCACCACCGTCGAGACCCGCCAGCCGGCCGCCAACACCTCGGTCCTGGAGCGCATCCCCTCCAGTTCCTGACCGGGCGCCGCATGCCGGCGATCCGATACTAAAACGGGCGCCGCTTGCCGACGACCCGACACCGCAAAAGGCGACGCGCTGCATCCCGCAGGCGTCGCCTTTGCCGTTCTGGAGCCCGTTTCAGAGCCCGTTTCGGTGCCCGGCCCGGCGCCGGTCGGCGCGCGGGCGAGAATCGTCTAATCTCCCCGGAGTTCGCACCCGGTTCCCCACCCGGACATCCAAGGTCCCGGATCCCAAAGGCCCTGCCCGATGTATCTCGCCGCCCTCTTCGCCCTGCTCTTCGCGGCCCTTGCCGCCGCCGCCTTCGGCCCCATGCGCCTTGCCGGCCTGTTGACCGCGGCGAGCTTCGTCGCCGCCGTGCTGGTCTACCTGCACCACGCCACCGACCCGCTGCCGCTGTCGTTCTGAAGGGGCGCGCCATGATCTCCCGCTCTCTCGAGACGACCCTCAATGCCCTCGCCCTTCTCGCCATCTCGGCGGTGCTCGGCGTCGCCTTTCTCGACCAGTTCGCCAAGGGCGAGCTGCCCTGCCCGCTCTGCCTGCTGCAGCGCGCCGGCTTCCTGCTGCTCGCCATCGGCCCGGTGCTGAATGTCGCGCGCGGCCCCCGGCCCGCCCATTACGGCGTGACGATCCTTGCCGGGCTCATTGGCGCCGGCTTTGCCATGCGCCAGGTGCTGCTGCATATCCAGCCGGGCGATGCCGGCTATGGCGCGCCCTTTCTCGGCCTGCATTTCTACACCTGGGCGTTTGTCGTCTTCGTCGTCGCGATTGCCGCCTGCGCCCTGATGCTGGTGCTGCGCGCGCCCGGCGAGGAGCCGCGTGCCGCCGGCAGCGCGCCCGTCCGCCTTGCCGGCCTGCCGCTCATTGCGGTGCTGCTGGTGCTGGCGATGGCGGCGGCGAATGGCGTCAGCACGCTCCTCGAATGCGGCTTCGAAGCCTGCCCGGACAATCCGACCGTCTACCGCCTGCTGCAATAACCCTGGGACGGGTTCTAGCCGGCGGCGATCATCGCGCGGATGCCGTCGGCGATGAACTGGATCGACAGCGCCGCCAGCAGCACGCCGAGCAGCCGCGTCACCACCATGGCGGCGGTGTCGCCCATCATCCGCTCGATGCGGTCGGCCAGCAGGAAGGCGACGAAGCAACTGCCGATGATCACCAGGATCACCAGCGCCAGGCCGAGATAGGACACCGTGTCGACCGCCTGCGACGACAGCAGGATGACGGCGGAGATCGCCGCCGGCCCGGCGATCAGCGGGATGCCGAGCGGAAACACGGCAACGTCATGCAGCTCTTCCTGGTGTGCGGCGTGCTGCGACACCGCCTTTTCCGCCGTCTCGGATTTGCGCCGGTTGCGCTTGTCGAACACCATCTCGATGGCGATGATCAGCAGCAGCAGCCCGCCGGCGATCTGGAAGGCCGGCACGGAGATGCCGAGCACGCCGAGAACGCCGCGTCCGGCCACCAGGAACAGGAACAGGATGGCGCCGCCGATCAGCGTCGCGCGCAGGGCGATGCGTCGGCGCGTCGCCGCCGTGGCGCCCGCCGTTACCGCCAGGAACATCGGCGCCAGCCCCACCGGATCGATGGTCACGAACAGCGTCGCGAAGGCATTGATGAGATAGTCCGCCAGCATTGCGCAAGCCCCCCGCGCGACTCGTCCAGCCCCCTTATATCAGCCAAAAGACGCCCTGTGGACGCGGGCGCGCCGGCCCGTGTCCGAACTTTCCCTTGGGCAACTGACAAGCCACTGTTTTATCTTGCCTTTTCGCAGCGCGAAATGCCCTGGCGGATTTGGCTGGCAGCGCGGAATCGGCTATAAGACCGGGACAGATTCAACAAGTGAGAGAGATCTCTTGACCGATCGGGACACGAACGCACCGTCGGGCGGCCTGCCGTCCGACATCCGGCCCGTTTCCATCACCGACGAGATGAAGCGCAGCTACCTCGATTACGCCATGAGCGTCATCGTCAGCCGCGCCCTGCCGGATGTGCGCGACGGGCTGAAGCCGGTGCATCGGCGCATCCTCTACTCGATGCACGAGAACGGCTACGAGTGGAACAAGCCCTACCGCAAGTCGGCCCGCGTGGTCGGCGACGTGATGGGTAAATATCACCCGCATGGCGACAGCGCGATCTACGACGCGCTGGTGCGCATGGCGCAGACCTTCTCGCTGCGCCTGCCGCTGATCGACGGCCAGGGCAATTTCGGCTCGGTCGACGGCGATCCGGCCGCGGCCATGCGCTACACCGAATGCCGGCTGCAGAAGGTTTCCGCGCGCCTCCTTGACGACATCGACAAGGAGACCGTCAACTTCCAGGAAAACTACGACAATTCGGAGAGCGAGCCGGTCGTTTTGCCGGCAAAGTTCCCGAACCTGCTGGTCAACGGCGCCGGCGGCATCGCCGTCGGCATGGCGACCAACATCCCGCCGCACAATCTCGGCGAGGTCATCGACGCCGCCATCGCCCTGATGGAAAACCCGGCGATGACCACCGCCGAGCTGATGGAGATCGTCCCCGGTCCCGACTTCCCGACCGGCGGCATCATCCTCGGCCGCTCGGGCATCCGCTCGGCCTATGAGAGCGCGCGCGGCTCCATCGTCATGCGCGGCCGCGCCGAGATCGAGGAGATCCGCAAGGACCGCTACGCCATCGTCATCACCGAGATCCCCTATCAGGTGAACAAGGCGGCGATGATCGAGAAGATCGCCGAGCATGTGCGCGAAAAGCGCATCGAGGGCATTTCCGACATCCGCGACGAGTCGGACCGCTCCGGCATGCGCGTCGTCGTCGAACTCAAGCGCGATGCGGTCGGCGACGTGGTGCTGAACCAGCTCTACCGCTACTCGGCGCTGCAATCGACCTTCGGCGCCAACATGGTGGCGCTGAACGGCGGCCGGCCGGAGCAGCTCGGCCTCAAGGACATGCTCACCGCCTTCATCGCCTTCCGCGAGGAGGTGATCGGCCGGCGCACCCGCTTCCTGTTGAAGAAGGCGCGCGACCGCGCCCATGTCCTCGTCGGTCTCGCCATCGCGGTCGCCAATATCGACGAGGTCATCGCGCTGATCCGCACCGCGCCGGACCCGGCCACCGCCCGCGCCCAGTTGATGGAGCGCAACTGGCCGGCCCGCGACGTCGAGCCGCTCATCCGCCTGATCGACGATCCGCGCCACATGGTCAACGAGGACGGCACCTACAAGCTCTCCGAGGAGCAGGCCCGCGCCATTCTCGATTTGCGCCTGCAGCGCCTCACCGCGCTCGGCCGCGACGAGATCGCCGACGAGCTCAACAAGATCGGCGAGGAGATCCGCGACTATCTCGACATCCTGCGCTCGCGCTCGCGCATCCTCGACATCATCCGCGAGGAACTGACGGCGATCCGCGAGGAGTTCGCGACGCCGCGCCGCACCGAGATCATGGACGGCGGCGCCGATCTCGAGGACGAGGACCTGATCCAGCGCGAGGAGATGGTCGTCACCGTCAGCCATGCCGGCTATATCAAGCGCGTTCCGCTCGACACCTACCGGGCGCAGCGGCGCGGCGGCAAGGGCCGCTCGGGCATGTCGACCAAGGACGAGGATTTCGTCACCCGCCTGTTCGTCGCCAACACGCACACGCCGGTGCTGTTCTTCTCCTCGCGCGGCATCGCCTACAAGCTGAAGGTCTGGCGCCTGCCGCTCGGCGGCCCGACCTCGCGCGGCAAGGCATTGGTCAACATGCTGCCGCTGGAACAGGGCGAACAGATCACCTCGATCATGCCGCTGCCGGAGGACGAGGAGACCTGGGGCAATCTCGACGTGATGTTCGCGACGACGCGCGGCACCGTCCGCCGCAACAAGCTGTCCGACTTCACGCAGATCAACAAGAACGGCAAGATCGCGATGAAGCTGGACGAGGGCGACGGCATCGTCGGCGTCTTCACCTGCACCGAGCATGACGACATCATGCTGACCACGGCGCTCGGCCAGTGCATCCGCTTCCCCGTCACCGATGTGCGCGTCTTCGCCGGCCGCAATTCGGTCGGCGTGCGCGGCATCAATCTCGCCGACAGCGACAGCGTCATCTCCATGTCGGTGCTGCGTCATTTCGACTGCACGGCGGACGAGCGCAGCGCCTATCTGCGCCTGCGCCGGCTGATGCGCGGCGAGGCCGACGAGGCGAATGGCGAGACGAACGGCGAAGCTGGCGGCGAGGACGAGGGCGTGCCGGCGGGCGAACTGACGCAAGAGCGCTACGCGGCGATGAGCGCCACCGAACAGGTGATCCTCACCATCTCGGAAAACGGCTATGGCAAGCGGTCCTCGTCCTTCGAGTACCGGGTCACGGGCCGCGGCGGCAAGGGCATCACCGCCATGGCGGTGACCAAGCGCAACGGCCCGCTGGTCGCCTCCTTCCCGGTGGAAGACAGCGACCAGATCATGCTCGTCACCAATGGCGGCCAGTTGATCCGCTGCCCGGTCGACGGCATCCGCATCGCCGGCCGCGCCACCCAGGGCGTCATCGTCTTCAACACCGCGGAAGGCGAGGAAGTCGTCTCGGTCGGCCGCGTCTCCGACGAGGAGGACGCGGAAGAGGCGGCGCTCGACCAGGCTGGCGCGGGCGAGACCCCGGCCTCCGGCTCCGCCGCGCCGGGCGACAGCGGCAACGCCTCTGGCGACGACGAGGCTCCGGGCGACGACGCTCCCGGCAACGACACTCCGGATAGCGACGCTCCGGACGGCGAGGCCTGATCGGACTGCTCGCTTCGCGTTTCGGCACTCGCCTCGCGTTTCGGCACTCGCCTCGCGTTTCGGCACTCGCCTCGCGTTTCGGGCACTCGCCTCGCGTTTCGGCACTCGCCTCGCGTTTGGGCACTCGCCTCGGGTTTCGGGCACTCGCCACACTATCAGGGCCGCGGGACACTCCCGCGGCCCTTTCGTTTGCGAAATCTCCTCTCCCCCCTCGGCCGTCGCCCAAGCGCGAGCGCCCTACCGCCGCCGCCCCGCTGCCGTCGCCCTACCGCCGTCGCCCTACCGCCGTCGCCCCGCTGCCGTCACCCCACCCTCCGAGGTCACCCCGGCCGCAGGCGAAGCCGGAGAGCCGGGGTCTATTGGTTCCCAGAGCGGTGGCGACGGCATGCCGAGCCCACCTCCGGCACGGCCCGCAACGCCTCCCGCCTCACGCCTGCCGAGGTCGCCAATGGATCCCGGCTCTGCGCTGCGCTTGGCCGGGATGACCTCCGAGGAGGAGGCCCGGCCTCGCATCCCCTCAGCCGTCACCCCGGCCGCAGGCGAAGCCGGAGAGCCGGGGGCTATTGGTTCCCAGAGCGGCGGCGAGGACCCTCCGAACAGGCCTCCGGCACGGCCCGCAAAGCCGCCCGCCTCACGCCTGCCGAGGTCGCCAATGGGTCCCGGCTCGGCGCTGCGCTTGGCCGGGACGACAGCCTGAGAAAAGGGCAACCGGAGCGCCTCACCAAGAACGCATCATCCCTTCTCGCCCGGCTACATGTTGAGCTGCTCGTAAAGGTCTTCCCACTCAGCATTGAAGGCGTCGATCGCCTGGATCTTCCATTCCCGCTTCCAGCGTTTCAGCCGCTTTTCCTGGGCAATCGCCTCGTTGATGGAAGAATACTCCTCATAGTAGACGAGGCGGCCGACGCCGTGCCGGCGGGTGAAACTCTCGCCTTGCCGTTCCCGATGCTCGAAGATCCTCCGGGCAAGGTCATTGGTCACACCGACATAGAGCGTGCCGCGCCGTCGGCTGGCGAGAATGTAGACGAAATATGTCATCCCGCCATGGTTGTACCGAGTTGCAGAAAATGCAAGCCACAGGCTGACGGACTGGGCTCAGTCCAGCACTCCCCTCTCCCCCAAGACCATCACCCCACCACCATCACCCCACCTTCGGCCGTCGCCCAAGCGCGAGCGCCGCCGTCCCACCCTCCGAGGTCACCCCGGCCGCAGGCGAAGCCGGAGAGCCGGGGCCTATTGGTTCCCAGAGCGGCGGCGAGGACCCTCCGAACAGGCCTCCGGCACGACCCGCAAAGCCGCCCGCCTCACGCCTGCCGAGGTCGCCAATGGATCCCGGCTCGGCGCTGCGCTTGGCCGGGACGACCTCCGAGGAGAAGGCCCGACCTCGCATCCCCTCAGCCGTCACACCGGGCAAGCGTAAGCGCGACCCGGTGCCCATTGGCTGCCAGAGCCGGAGTTGGTGCGCGCCGATCTCTCCCCGCGTCATCCCGCACGCAGCGAAGCGGAGATGCGGGATCGGCGAGCCGAGGGCGTATGAGGCACGCTCCGGGCCGAACCCGCGACCGCCGTGGCTCGCCGATCCCGGCTCTGCGGCCGGGATGACGACGGAGGGGCCTGCGAGCACACACAATGGCAGGCACTCCGGTCTCCCCCCTGTCCCCCCCGGCGGCCGCCTCAGCTCCGCGGTTTCAGGTTCTGCGGGTCGTAGAGCGGCGCGTAGCCGACGCCGGCGACCTCCACCGGGAAGGTTTCCGAGAAATACTCCACACTGAGCTTCTGACCCACCCTGGCGAACTCATGCGGCAGATAGGCGAGCGCGATGTTCTTTCCCACCGTCGGGCCATAGGCGATGGAGGTCGTGTAGGAGAGCCGGCCGAGCGCATCGACCAGGGTCTTGCCGGTCGCCGGATCGATCACCGGCAGTGTGCCGACCGGGTAGCGCGGCGTGCCGCCGGCATCGACATTGTCGGTCATAACCAGCGTGCACAGCATCGCCGGCTGGTAGCCGCGCGACCGGTACTCCAGATGCTTCGCCTTGCCGCGGAAGTCGGCCTCCTTGACCTTGGGGCGGGCAAGATCGGCCTCGTAGAGATTGTACTGGGTCAGCAGGTCGGCGTTCTGCAGGCGCAGCGACTTCTCCATCCGCCGCGAATTGGCATAGGTCTCGACGCCCGCCGCCATGATGCCGAGCGCCCGCAGCGCGTCCCAGACGGCGAGCCCGTCCTCGTAACGCATATGCAGCTCCCAGCCCTGCTCGCCGACATAGGAGAGCCGCAGCGCCGTCACCTTGCGCCCGGCGATCTCGATCTCGCGGATCGCCGCGAAGGGGAAGGCCTCCGGCTCGAGGCCGGCCGGATCGGCCACCGCCTGCTTCAGCCTGTCGCGCGCATTCGGCCCCCAGATGCCGATGGTCGTATAGCGCTCGCTGACATCGGTGACGGTGACGTCGAGCCCGCGGTCCTGCGCCGTCCGGCGGACATAGTGGAGGTCGCGCGGGCCGGCATCGGCGCCGTCGATGATGCGGCAGCGGTCGGCCATGCGGATCACGGTGAGGTCCGCCCGCACCATGCCCTCGTCGTCGAGGAAATGGGTGTAGATGCCCTTGCCGATGTTGCCGTCGCCGCCGATCTTCGCCGCGCAGAGCCATTCCAGCAGCTCCACATGGTCCGGACCCTCGACCTCGAACATGTAGAAATGCGAGAGGTTGATGATCGCGCAGTCCTCGCTCATGGCGAGGTGCTCGGCATTCGACACCCGCCAGAAGTGCCTGTTGTCCCACTCGTTGTGCCGCTCGGGCACGCGGTCGCCGTACTTGTCCAGCAGGTGCTCGTTGGCGGCGTAGCCATGGGCGCGTTCCCAGCCGCCGAGCTCCATGAAATAGCCGCCGAGTTCCACCTCGCGCTCATGGAAGGGCGAGCGCTTGACGCCCCGCCCGGTCGCATAGGGCTCGCGCGGGTGGATCGCCGGGAAATAGATCTTCTGCGCCGCCTCGCGGCAGCGGCCCTCGATGAAACTCTCGGTCAACTGGTGCGCATAGAAGCGGGAATAGTCGATCGAGGCATGGTCGATGCCGGTGCGCCCGTCGGTGATCCAGTCGGCGATCAGCTTGCCGTAGCCCGGCCCGTCCTTCACCCAGATCGCGACGCAGTACCACAGGCCGCGCACCTTCTGGCTCTCGCCGCAGGACGGGCCGCCGGCGGCGGAGACCTGCAGCAGCCCGTTGAACGAGTGGCTCTCATTGTAGCCGAGTTCGCCAAGGATCGGCGTCAGCTCCATCGCCCGCTCCAGCGGGCCGATCACCTGCTCCATCTCCAGGTCGCGCTGCGAGGGCGACAGCCGCGCCTCGTGCTTTTCCAGCAGGTCGCGCGGGTGGCACAGGCGCGGTTCGTCGGTCTCGTAATAGCCCCACTCGATCTGGCCGCCCTCGGTGGTCTTCGGGTCGCCGGTGTCGCGCATATAGGCGGAATTGCCCTGGTCGCGCAGCAGCGGATAGCCGATCTCCTTGCCCGTGCCGGCGAATTCGTTGAACGGCCCGAAAAAGGTCAGCGGATGGTCGACCGGCATCACGGGAAGATCCTCGCCGACCATCTCGGCGATCAGCCGGCCCCAGAGACCCGCGCAGACGATGACGTGGTCGGCGCGGATCGTGCCGCGATGGGTGACGACGCCGGCGATCCGCCCGTCCTCGACAATCAGCGACTGCGCCGGCGTGTTGGCGAAGGCCCTGAGCCGTCCGGTCTTCTCGCCCGCATCGACCAGCTTGCCGGCGACCGTCTGCGAGCGCGGCACCACGAGGCCGGCATCCGGGTCGAACAGCCCGCCCTGGACCATCTCCTCCTCGATCAAGGGGAACTTCTGCTTGATCTCGGCGGGCGTCACCAGATGGGCGCGGGTGCCGAAGGCCTTGGCGGAGCTCGCCTTGCGCTTGATCTCCTCCATCCAGGTGTCGTCGCCGGTGCGCGCCACTTCCAGCCCGCCGATGCGCGCGTAATGGCCCATCTTCTCGAAGAAATCGATGGAATACTGCGTCGTCCACACCGACAGGTAGTCGTGGCTGGTGGTGTAGCAGAAGTCGGAGGCATGGGCGGTGGAGCCGATATCGGTCGGGATGCCGGACTTGTCGATGCCGACGACATCGGTCCAGCCGCGCTCCAGCAGATGATGCGCCACCGAGGCGCCGACGATGCCGCCGAGGCCGATGATGACGATTTGTGCCTTGTCCGGAAACGCCGACATTGTCCACCCTTCTTGCCTGCGGGCCTGGGCGGGTCGGCGCGCCGGCCTGCCCCTTCGCCGGCAGTATTGCCACGATTTGCGTCCCCCAATGGCCTGATTGCGTCATGCCACCATCCCCGCGACGACACGCGGGCCAAAGATGCCCGGTCGCGGCCGGCTCCCGTCCCCGCAATGCAGCGCGCACCCATGACGCTTTTAGAGAAACCGACGACGCTTTCGCGCCGCAGGCGGGCGCGCGCCCGGCGCACAGTGACGGGCAGAATCGGCAGTCGGCAGCTACGCAGAGGACTTGCAGCGGATGAGTGACCAGGAAGCGCGCGCCGGACGGCGCGGCCGGGCGGCAAGGACGGAAAAGCGGCGCGGATCGCAGGCGGCCGGCGCCCTGCCCTATATTTCCCGCAACCTGCCGGTCTACGACATTCTCAGCGACGAGGGCGCCGAGCTGATCGAGGCCAATGCCGACCGGCTGCTGGCCGAGATCGGCCTGGAATTCCGCGACGATCCCGAGACCATCGCGATCTGGAAGGCGGCCGGCGCCGAGGTTTCGGGCGAGCGCGTGCGCTTTCCGAAAGGCATGCTGCGCGAGCTCATCAAGACCGCGCCTTCGCAATTCGTCCAGCACGCCCGCAACCCGGAGCGCAACGTCGTCATCGGCGGCAACAACACCGTCTTCGCGCCGGTCTACGGCCCGCCCTTCGTCACCGACCTCGACAAGGGCCGCCGCTACGGCACCATCGAGGACTTCCGCAATTTCGTGAAACTGTCCTATGCCTCGCCCTGGCTGCACCATTCGGGCGGCACGGTGTGCGAGCCCGTCGACCTGCCGGTCAACAAGCGGCATTTCGACATGGTCTATGCCCATCTGAAATATTCCGACAAGCCGTTCATGGGCTCGGTGACGGCGCCGGAGCGGGCGCGCGATTCGGTCGCCATGGCGGAACTGGTCTTCGGCAAGGAGTTCGTCGACCAGAACTGCGTGATGATCCAGCTCATCAACGCCAATTCGCCGCTGGTCTATGACGCGACCATGCTCGGCGCGCTCAAGGTCTATGCGGCGGCCAACCAGGCCTGCATCGTCTCGCCCTTCATCCTCGCCGGCGCGATGAGCCCGGTGACGGTCGCCGGCACCCTGTCGCAGGTGCTGGCCGAGGCGCTGGCCGGCTGCGCGCTGACCCAGCTCGTGCGCCCCGGCGCGCCGGTCGTCTTCGGCGCCTTCGTCTCGTCGATCTCGATGCAGTCGGGCGCGCCCACCTTCGGCTCGCCGGAAGGCAGCCTGCTGCTCAACGGCGCGGCGAAGCTGGCGCGGCGCGCCGGCCTGCCCTTCCGCTCCGGCGGCTCCTTCACCTCGTCGAAGACCCCGGACGCCCAGTCGGCGCAGGAATCCGCCCAGACGATCCTGGCGACGCTGCTGTCGGGGGTGAACTTCTGCCTGCACGCCGCCGGCTGGCTGGAGGGCGGGCTGTGCTCGTCCTACGAGAAATTCGTCATGGACGCCGACCAGCTCGGCATGATGCATGTCCTGGCCAAGGGCATCGACCTGTCGGAGGAAGCGCAGGCGATGGACGCCCTCGCCGAGGTCGGGCCGGGCGGGCATTTCCTCGGCGCCCTGCACACCCAGCGCAATTTCGAGACCGCCTTCTATCGCTCGGAGATCGCCGACAACAACTCCTTCGAGCAGTGGAGCGCCGATGGCGGACTGGACGCCGCCTGGCGGGCGAACCGGAAGTGGAAGCAGATGCTCGCCGACTACGAGGCGCCGGCGCTCGACCCGGCGATCGACGACGCCCTGATCGGCTTCATGGCCCGCCGCAAGGCCGAGTTCCCCGACAGCAACGTCTAGGGTCCGGCAGGAGCCTCTGGGGGCCTCCGGCAGGGGGTCTTTGGGGGGGCTCGGACCGTTTTTTTGGGCGCGCGTCGCGTTCGCACGCGCCGTTTGCCGCCGAACGCCGATTTCGAGACGGCATTCTCAAAAATCGGGCGAATTGAGACGGAATTTTGCAAAATTCGTCTCGAAAATTGAGACCCCTGCAATCTCAACGGGTTGCAGGGTTTTTCGCGCGATTTTCCGTGATTCTCCGTGATTCTGGGGCCGTTACAGCACCGCGCCCGGCTCGCCGACCCGGTAGCCGAATTCCAGCGCCGCGTCGGTCATCCAGTCGATCAGCGCATCGGCAAGGCTCGACGGCGCCAGCACGTCGAACACCGTTTCGCTGCGCCGCAGAATCACCGCCGGGATCTGGTGGATCACCGATTGCGCCAGCGCTCCGGCCGGAAACGCGGCCGGGTCGAAGTCGATGGCGACCGCCTTGTTGAGCACCTCGGACGCCGCCTCGCCCTCGATCCGGACGATCCGGCGGGCGCCGGCGAGATCGACCACCGCGGCGTCTTCCGCCTCGAGCGCGCCGTCGACGCGGGCCGTCTCGCCGGCCTCCGCGCCGAGATAGATGAACCGGCCGAAGGCGATCCAGCAGACCAGCGCGGACGGGCTTTCGGTGAAGCGGCCGGGCCGTCCCGGCAGGGTCGTTCCGGCCAGGTCCGAGAGGGTTTTCGTTACTTTTTCCAGATGGTTAGGCCATGCGCCGACTTCCAGAAGCGCCCCAGTGGAAAGCTCCCTGAGGGTCAGCGTCGGGGGCTCCGCCCCCGCCGCCTCGCCCGGCACCAGCCGGCCGACCACCGGTCTTGCGACCGTCGTTTGGGGCTCGGTTCGGGGTTGCTCGTTGCTGACGTCAGACATGCATTCGGCTCCCGTCGGGGTCATAGAAGCAGGGATCGGCGACGGTCACCGCCACCCGCTCGTCCTTCAGCGGGAAGGCCGCCTCCAGCACCTCGCCGTGGCGGTCGCGACCACGGGACAGGAAGGCGAGCGCGATGTTGGCGCCAAGCGCCGGCGACCAGGTCACGGCGGTGACATGGCCCAGACTCGCCCCTCCACCGGGCAGGGTCAAGTGGCTGCCTGCGCGGATCGCCTGCCCGTCCCGCGACACCAGCCCGACCAGAACCGGCCTTTCCGGATCGACGAAGGCCGGTCGCTGGGTCATCGTCGAGCCGACATACGGCTTCTTCCGCGACGCCATGCCGCCGAGCCCGACATCGGCGAGCGTCGTCCGCCCGTCCATTTCAGCGCCGGTTATATGCCCTTTCTCGATGCGCAGCGTGCCCAGCGCCTCCATGCCGTAGGGCATGATTCCATTGGGTTTTCCGGCCTCGATCAGCGCTTCCCAGACGGCAAGGCCGGCCGGCCAGTCGCAATAGACCTCGTAGGCCAGTTCGCCCGAAAACGACAGCCGCGCGATCATCACCGGCGCCCCGGCGATGCGCCCGCGCACGATCCCCATATGCGGGCAGGCCTCGGCCGAGACGTCGCCCTCGGCGAGCGCGGCCTGCAGCACCTTGCGCGCCTGCGGCCCGGCCACCGCCATGCCGGCGAAGCGGTCGGTCACCGAGGTGACATGGACGCGCAGGTCCGGCCAGACCACCTCCAGATAGTGCTCCATATGGGCCAGCACCGCGCCGGCATTGGCCGTCGTGGTGGTCACGAGAAAGCGGTTCGGCGCCAGCCGCCAGGCGGTTCCGTCGTCGAACATGATGCCGTCCTCGCGCAGCATGACGCCGTATCGCGCCTTGCCGACCGGCAGCTTGGCAAAGCCCCCGGTGTAGAGCCGGTTGAGGAATTCGCCCGCGTCCGGGCCCTGCACATCGATCTTGCCCAGCGTCGAAACGTCAACGATGCCAACGCTCTGGCGCACGGCCGTCGCCTCGCGGATATAGGCATCGCGCAAAGTTTCACCCGGCCCGATATAGGCGCGCGGGCGCATCCACAGGCCCGCCGTCATCATCTCCGCGCCCTTGGCCACGTGCCAGTCGTGCAAGGGCGTGCGGCGCACCGGCGCGAAGTGATGGCCGGTCTCGCGGCCGGCCAGCGCGCCGATGGTCACCGCCGTCCAGGGCATGCGGAAGCGGGTGGTGCCGACCTGAGGCGCGGTCAAGCCCCGCGCCCGCGCCATCAGGGCGATGGCGTTGACGTTGGAGGTCTTGCCCTGGTCGGCGGCCATGCCGAGCGTCGTGTAGCGCTTCAGGTGCTCGACCGAGCGGAAGCCCTCGCGATTGGCAAGCTCCACGTCGTCCGCGGTGACGTCGTGCTGGAAGTCGACGAAGCGCTTGCCCCGGCCGGTCGCCGGCACGTCGAAGAGCGGGAACGGCAGCTCGGCGCCGGCCAGTTGTCCCGACAGCGTGGGCAGCGAAATATCGCGGTTTTCTGCCGTTTTTCCGCAGGCGTTCGCCGCTGTCCGGCCGGCTTCGAGGCCCGCGGCAAGGCAGCCGGCAAGGTCGAGCATGCCGGCGCAGGCCCCCGCCGCCGTCCAGGCCTCGCGGGCGCTGCCCGGCACGAAGGACTGCAGCGCCTCGTCGAAAACCGGCGCGCTGCCCGCCTGGCTCGCCAGATGCACGCTCGGCGTCCAGCCGCCGGAGACGAGAAGCGCGTCGCAGCCGGGCTGCATGACATTGGCGCCGAGCGCGCCGGAGATGGGATCGAAGCCGCGAATGTCGATGCCGGCCAAGGCCTTGCGCCCCTTGGTCGCGGCAACGACCGCGCCGGTTTCGAGGCGAATTCCGCGCGCGCCGAGGGCTGCGGCAAGGGCCGGGTCGATCTCGCGGCGCGGGTCGACCACCGCCTTGATCGACACGCCGAGATCGGCAAGCTGGATCGCGGTGCGGGCGCCGCCGTCATTGTTGGCGAAGACGACGACCGACGCGCCGACGGCAACGCCGTAGCGCGTCGCATGGGCAAGGCCGGCGGAGGCCAGCATGACGCCGGGCGCGTCGTTGCCGGAAAAGACCAGCGGCCGCTCGATGGCGCCGGTCGCCAGCACCACATGACGGGCGTGGATGGTCCAGTGGCGCTGGCGCGGCTCGAAGGGCGCCGGCTTGCGCTTGTGGTCGGCGACCCGCTCGACCGCGCCCAGCACGTTGCCGTCGAAATAACCGTAGACGCTGGTGCGCGGCAGGATGCGCCCGCCGCCCGCCTCGATCTCGCGCAAGGCCCCGTCGATCCACTCGGCCGGCTCCAGCCCGTCGAGCTGCACTCCGTCCTCGAAGAGACGGCCGCCCGGCTTCGCATTCTCGTCGGCCAGGATGACGCGCAGGCCGGCGGCGGTCGCTGCGCGCGCGGCCATCAGGCCGGCGGGTCCGGCACCGACCACCACCACGTCGCAGAACGCGTTGGTCTTCTCGTAGCGGTCGGGATCGGCAAGATGGGTGCCGCGGCCGAGGCCCGCCGCCTTGCGGATGAAGCGCTCGCAGAAATGCCAAGTCGCCTGGCCCGTCCCCATGAAGGTCTTGTAGTAGAAACCGGCGGAAAACAGCGGCGAAAGCAGGTCGTTGACCGCCATCATGTCGAAGGAGAGCGACGGCCAGCGGTTCTGGCTGGCCGCTTCCAGCCCGCCATAGAGCTCCGTCATTGTGGCGCGGGTGTTGGGCTCCTGCCGGGCGCCATCGCGCAGCTCGACCAGCGCGTTGGCCTCTTCGGGGCCTGCGCCCATGACGCCGCGCGGGCGGTGGTACTTGAAGCTGCGGCCGACCAGCACCCGGCCGGAGGCGAGCAGCGCGGAGGCCAGCGTGTCGCCGGCAAAGCCCTGCATCGGCTCGCCGTCGAAGCGGAAGGCGAGCGGCCGCGAGCGGTCGAGATGGCTGCCGCCCTGGGGAAGCCGGTAGCCGCTCATGCGCCCGCTCCCGGCATGCGCGCGGCCTCGCCGGCAAAGCGCCCGGCCATCTCGACGCTGCTGATCTCGTGGGTCAGCGTATCGCGCGTCACCAGCAGCCAGTGGCGGCAGCCGCCGATATGGTGCCAGAGCTCGACATGGCGCCCGCGCGGGTTTTCCCGCTCGAAGACATAGGCCACATGGGCGTCGGTGTCGGTGACGGAGAGATCCGGCCGGCGGACGGTGCCGTCGCCGCCATAGGAGAACTCGGCGACGCCGCGCGGCCCGCAGCAGGGACAATGGATGCGCATGGGCGGGCGTCCTCTCAGTGCATCTTCGGATAGGGGCCGGCGCCGCGCTCGTCGAGGACGTAGCCGCGCTGGAACCGGTCGAGCGTGAAGGGGGCGTTGAGCGGGTGCGGCTCGTCCTTGGCCATGGTCCAGGCGAAGCACCAGCCGGAGGCGGGCGTTGCCTTGAAGCCGCCGTAGCACCAGCCGGCATTGAGATAGAGCCCGGGCAGCGGCCCGGTGGCGATGATCGGGCTGCCGTCCATGCTCATGTCCATGATGCCGCCCCAGTTGCGCAGCAGCCGCAGCCGCGAGACGAAGGGCAGCATCACGCTCACCTCCGACATGACATGCTCGACCACCGGCAGGTTGCCCCGCTGGGCATAGGAATTGTACTTGTCGATGTCGCCGCCGAAGACCAGACCGCCCTTGTCGGACTGGGAAATGTAGAGGTGGCCGGCGCCGAAGGTGACGACGCAGTCGAGGATCGGCTTGACCGGCTCGGAGACGAAGGCCTGCAGCACGTGGCTTTCGATCGGCAGGCGCTCGACGCCGGCGAGGCGCAGCACCTGCGAGGTGCTGCCGGCGACGGCGACGCCGACCTTGGGCGCGCGGATCTCGCCGCGCGTCGTCTCGACGCCGACGATCCGCCCGCCCTCGCGCAGGAAGCCCGTGACCTCGCAATTCTCGATGATGTCGACGCCGCGCGCATCGGCCGCGCGGGCGTAGCCCCAGGCGACCGCGTCGTGGCGGGCGGTGCCGGCGCGCGGCTGAAGCAGGCCGCCGAGCACCGGAAAGCGGGCGTCCGGCGACATGTCGAGGCCGGGCACCCTGCGCGCGACCTCCTCGCGGCCGAGCAGCTCCGCATCGATGCCTTCCAGCCGCATGGAGTTGCCGCGCCGGGCGTAGTCGTCGAGCTGCGACGGGGTGTGCGCCAGGTTGAGGATGCCGCGCTGGGAGAACATCACATTGTAGTTGAGGTCGAGCGACAGGCCCTCCCACAGCTTCATCGACCACTCGTAGAAGCGGTTGTTGCCGGGCAGCATGTAGTTGGAGCGCACGATGGTGGTGTTGCGGCCGATATTGCCGGAGCCAAGCCACCCCTTTTCCAGCACAGCGATGTTGGTAAGGCCGTGCTCCTTGGCGAGATAATAGGCGGTCGAAAGACCATGGCCGCCGCCGCCGACGATGATGGCATCGTAGGCCGGTTTCGGATCGGGCTTGCGCCAGGCGGGCTGCCAGTCGCGGTGTCCGGACAGGGCGTTGCGCAGCAGCGAGAAGGCCGAATATTTCTGCAAGGGCGAGAGGTCCTTCCTGATGGCGGGCCCGGTCAAAAACGGAGGGCGGATGCCAGCCTAGCCCGGCGGCGGCAAAGGCCCAATGGCCGAAATCCGTCCCGCCGCTGTCGCATTTGCGACCCGCGCCGGGACCCCGCGGTCAGGCCGCCCCTTGCGCCCGCTCGCTTTCGGTCGGGAGATGTTCGAGCGAGGGTGCGAACTCGGTCAGCATGCGGCGGCGGAAGATCTGCACCGCCTCGCGCTGCAGGTCGTCGGGACGGAACAGCATGAAATAGCCGAAGCCGGAGGCGGCGGTGACGGCGAGCGGGGCCGCGAGCCGCCCTTCGGCGATGTCGCGCGCAGCAAGCCGGCGGTCGGCGACGACGAGCCCGCCCTCGCGGGCGGCGAAATCCAGCGCCATATAGGCGGTGTCGAAGACGACGCCCTGCGGCAGGGTTGCGGCGACGCCGGCGGCGCGCAGCAGCTCCACCCAGGCTGTGTGGCGGCCGGCCTCGTTGCGGATGTGGATGACGGTCTCGCGGGCAAGCGCCGCCGCGATCCCCTCCTCGCGCAGGCGCGGCGCCATGTCCGGCCGGCACAGGAGGGTCAGCTCCTCCATCCACAACAGGTCCATCACCTGGTCGGTGACGCGCGGGCGGGAGAAGACGACGGCCGCGTCATGCACGGTGCTGTCGAGGCTTTCCAGCACGTAGGGCGTGTCGATCTCGATGGAGACGCCGCCCTGCGCGCGGCAGGTCTCGATGATCGGCGCGGCCATGCGGATGGCGAAGGACGGCGGCAGGGCAAGGCGCAGCGTGCCGCCCCGGTCGATCTCGCAGATGGCGTTGAGCCCGGCCTGCAGCCGGTCGAGCGCCGGGGTGACATTGGCGATGAGGTCCTGGCCGGCGGCGGTGAGCGCCAGCGAGGAGCCCCGCCGCTCGAACAGTTGGGCGCCGATCACCTCCTCCAGGTTCAGGATATGGCGGCTGATGGCGCTCTGGGTGACGCCGAGGCTTTCGGCCGCGCGGGTGAAGCTCATCTGGCGTGCGGCGGCCTCGAAGGCGCGCAGCGAATTGAGCGGCAGCCGGCGGCGGTCGATCGGGCTTGTGGTCATGCTTGCGGATCCCGGGCGGCGTGCATCCTCCCGCCGCTCGGCAAAGGCTACGACGGCGGCGGGCGCCTGCAAAGGGTTCATCCGCATTCCTCCCCGGATCGTCAGCCGAAGCCGAGCGCGCGCTCGGCCAGCAGCAGCAGGTCGTCGTCGGTAACGAGGCGGCGGCTGGCATTGCGCATCGGGGCGTTCTCGGGCGCGGCCATGCGGGCAGCAAGACGCTCCGGCGGCAGACGATTGATGTCGGCGGCCAGCGACAGGCGAATGCCGAGGCGGCGAACAAGGCCGGAAAACGCCATCGGCAGCTCACCGTAATGGGCGCAGCCGAAGGCGCGGGCGACCTCCGTATAAGCCTCCTCCTCCCCCTCCATCGACCAGCCGAGCGAGGCGGCCATGCCGATGGCGACGGCGCGGCCGTGATGGATCGGCACCAGGCTTGCCAGCGCATGGGCGATGTTGTGGGCCAGGCCGGTGCCGGCATTGTCGATGCCGATGCCGGCCCAGGTGGCGGCCAGCAGCATGGCGCCGCGCGCCTCCAGGTCGTTCGGCTCGGCGACGGCGCGGTCGATATTGGCCGTGGCGAGACGGATCGCCTCGTGGCAGATGCGGGAATTCTCAGTGAAGGCGGCCCGACCCGTCGCCGCCTCCATGGCATGGACGATGGCGTCGACGCCGCAGGCCGCGGTGAGCTGCGGCGGCAGGCCGATGGTCAGGCGCGCGTCGAGCAGGGCGACATCGGGCTTCAGGGCCGGCGCCCAGTACCAGTATTTGGTGCCGCCGGCATCGGAGATGACGGAAACGGCGGTTGCCTCCGAGCCGGTGCCGGCGGTGGTCGGCACACAGACCAGCGGCACGCGCGCCACCGGCAGCGCGGCGGCGGCAAGCCGGTAGTCCTCGAGGTTGCCGTGGGCGCCGATCATCGCGGCGACAAGCTTGCCGGCATCGAGCGCCGAGCCGCCGCCGAGACAGACGACGGCACCGGCCCCCTCCTGGCGGGCGATCCGCACCGCCTCGGCGACGGCCGGCTCCTTCGGATCGCTGAGGATCGCGTCATGGGTGACGACCCGGTGGCCGCCATCCTTGAGAAAGCCGGCGATGCGGGAGGTGAGACCGATGCCGGTCAGGCCGTTGTCGGCGACCAGCAGAACGCAGGCGCCCGGGCCGGCAAGCTCGGCGACGATGGCGCCGATCTCGGCGCTGCGCCCCGGCCCGGCAACGATGCGCGGCACCTGGTTGGTGGTGAAAGGCTGCAATCTCCCCTCCCCGGTTCGGGCCCCGCACCCAACGCGCGAGCGGACTGGACCGGAAAAATGCTAGGGCCGAGAGGGCCTTCGGCGGAAATGCAAAAAAGCCATCGGCCAATGAGATTATGTCGGGCGCGGCATGTCGGCGCGGCCTGGAGCCGTGTCGGAACGATGGACCATGCATGGGTGAACGGGATAGGACTGGGAAGTTGGCGATGCTGGTCGCATCGTCGGACATGCCATTTCAGGATGCCGAGCCATGAAATTCCTCGCCACCGCCTTCGCCCTGACACTCGCCGCCGCGCCCGCACAGGCGGCAGTGTCGGGTTTTTACGACAGCGCCGAGCAGATCGGCACCATCCTGTCCAGCGCGGCGGTCGCCGATGCCCTGCGCCAGGCGCCGATAGGCCATGTCGCCAACACCGGCACGCGCGCGGACGGCGCGCGCGAATGGCAAGTGAGAACCCAGGAGTGCGATCTGACGGTCTATCTGAAGCCGGTGCCGCCGCAGGGCATCGGCAGGACCACCTACGAGCTCGAACTCGGCGCCCCCTGTCCTTGAGACCGGGCGAAAGCCTCAGCGCAGCAAGGTGCAGCAAGACGGGCCGGCGCGTGAGGCACACGCGCCGGCCCGTTCGTTCATCTCGGCATGGCCCTCAGGCGAGGCCCGTCTTGGTCAGCGGCAGCACCGCCGGCAACTCACCGGTGGCGGCGAGGATCGCATTCGCCACGGCCGGACCGATCGGCGGCGTGCCGGGCTCGCCGGCACCGGACGGCGCCTCCGCCGAGGCGAGGACCTCGACCTCGACATGCGGCATGTCCTCGATACGCATCGGGCGGTAGCTGTCGAAGTTCACCTGGTCGACATGGCCGTCGGTCAGGGTGATCTCGCTGAACAGGACCGCGGCAAGGCCGTAGCCGATGCCGCCTTCCATCTGCGCCTTGACGTTGTCCGGGTTGACGGCAACGCCGCAGTCGACCGCGCACCAGACGTTCTCGATCCTGAAGGTTCCATCGTCGCGGCGGCTGACCTCCGCGACCTCGGCCACATAGGTGTTGAACGACTTGTGCACGGCGATGCCGCGGAAGCGGTCGCCATTCTCAGGTCCCGCCCAGCCGGACATTTCGGCGACCTTTTCCAGAACGCCGAGCTTGCGGGCATTGTCCTTGTCGCGCTCGGCAATGCCGGAAGGCTGCGCTAGGTGCCGACGGCGGAACTCCAGCGGATCGACGCCGGCAGCGCGCGCCGCCTTGTCCATCATCGCCTCGACCACATAGCCCGTCTGGGTGTGGCCGACCGAGCGCCACCACAGCACCGGCACGCCGACCTTTGGCGAGTGCAGCTCGGCATGGAAGGCCGGGATCGCGTAGCTGGCATCCTTGATGCCCTCGACCGAGGTCTCGTCGATGCCGTCATGGACCATGTACTGCTCGAAGAAGGTGCCGGACATCAGCGACTGCTGGACGATGCGGTGATGCCAGCCGACGAGGTTGCCGTCCGCGTCGAGCCCGGCGCGCACCTTGTGGACGCCCATCGGCCGGTAGTAGCCGGCGCGCGTGTCGTCCTCGCGGGTGTAGACCAGCTTGATCGGCTGCGACTTGCCCCAGAGCTTGGCGATGGTCGCCGCCTCGACGATGTGACGAGCATCAGGCGTAGTACGCCGGCCGAACGAGCCGCCGCCATAGAGCGTGTGGATGGTGACATTCTCCGGCGCGATACCGAGAACGGCGGCGGCCGTCTGCTGGTCGACCGTCTGGAACTGAGAAGGGTACCAGAGGCTCGCCCGCTCGCCCTCGACATGGATGGTCAGCACCATCGGCTCCATCATGCCATGGGCGAGATACGGGAACTCGAAGACCTGCTCGACCACGGTTGCGGCGCCCGCAATCGCGGCCTCTGCATCGCCGTCGTCGCGGAACACGGGACCGGCCGTCTCGGCCAACTCGCGGAATTCGGCGAACAGGGCATCGGAGGAGCGGGTTTCGGCGCCGGTCTCGTCCCACTCGATCTCCAGCGCCTCGCTGGCCTTGATCGCCGGCCAGGTCGAGGTCGCAAGCACCGCGACGCCGTGGCCCGGGACCTCGATGACGTCGACGACGCCCTTCACCGCCCTGGCGGCCGAAGCGTCGAAGGAGGCCACCTTCGCTCCGAAAGCCAGCGGGCGGGTCAGCACGGCGACCAGCATGTCGTCGCGCTGGACGTCCATGCCGTAGGTGTTCGGCGCGCCGACCGTCTTGTTCGGCACATCGAGCCGCGGGAAGGACTTGCCGATATAGACCCATTGGTCGGGCGACTTCAGCGTCACCTCGGCCGGGGCCTCGAGCTTCGCCGCCGCCTCGGCAAACTCGCCGAACGTGCCGGACTTGCCGGAGCCGTGCGAAATCGTGCCGGCGGAGACGGTGATCTCGGCAGCCGGAACGCCCCAGGCCTTCGCGGCGGCGGCGACCAGCATGGCGCGGGCCGTGGCGCCGGCCTTGCGGTACTGCTCGAACGAATTGGCGATGGCGGTGGAGCCGCCGGTGCCCTGCATGCCGAAGGCAAGGTTCTTGTAGCGCCCGGTATCGGCCGGAGCGAATTCGGCCCGCATCTGCTCGGGAGCCGCATCAAGCTCCTCTGCGACGAGTGTCGCAAGGCCCGTGGCATTGCCCTGGCCCATGTCGAGATGCTTGTTGAGCACCGTGACGATGCCCTCCGGCGAGATGCGGATGAAGGGGGTGAAGGCGTCCTCGGTCGAGGCGCCGTTCGCCTGGGCGATACCCGGAACCGCAAGCCGCGACCCGACGACGAGACCGCCGGCGGCGACCGCCGACATCTTCAGGAAGTTGCGGCGGGTGGGACGCGCGGCGGCGTCCTGCATGCGCTTCATCACATGAAACATGAGCTCAGCCCTCCATCGTCTCGGCAGCGCGATGGATCGCCGCGCGGATACGGGTGTAGGTGGCACAGCGACAGACATTGCCGCTCATCGCCATGTCGATGTCCTCGTCGGACGGCTTCGGCGTCTCGGCCAGAAGCGCGGTGGCGGCGAGGATCTGGCCGGACTGACAGTAGCCGCATTGCGGCACCTCCAGCTCGCGCCAGGCGGCCTGGACGGCCTTGGCCGCCTTGCCGTCGACACCCTCGATGGTGACGATGGCCATGCCCTCCGCATCGCTCGCCATGGTCTGGCAGGAGCGGACGGCCATGCCGTCGAGATGGATGGTGCAGGCACCGCAAGCGGCGATGCCGCAGCCGTATTTGGTGCCGGTCATACCGAGCTCGTCGCGCAGGACCCAGAGCAGCGGCGTCTCGGGATCGACATCGATCTCGCGATCCTGGCCATTGATGTTCAAACGGATCATCCGTCCCTCCTGATGAACGGGATTGGCTGGATCGCGCAAGTCCCGTCTCCCTGCCTTCTTCCGCCCGAAGAACGCAAAAGCCGGGAGACGGGACTTGCGCGATTGCTACGCGACCTTAAGTGGGTCACGATCCATCTATCGTCCAATTGATTTTGGATATCCGGGAACATTGACGAGATGAATATATCCTCGGTCGACCTCAACCTGCTGGTGGCGTTCGACGCGCTCATGAGCGAGCGCAACGTCACACGCGCCGCGCGCCGCATCGGCCTGTCGCAACCGGCCATGTCGAACGCGCTGTCGCGACTGCGCGCACTGTTCGACGACGAGCTGTTCGTGCGCTCAGGGAGAGGCATGGAGCCGACCGCGCGGGCGCAATCGCTGGCGATGCCGGTGTCGGAGGCGCTGCGGCGGATCGAGGAGGCGATTGCCCCGGCGCTGGCCTTCGACCCGTGCAATCTTGATCGGTCGGTGCGGCTCGCGATGACCGACAATTCGATGGCGGTGCTGCTGGAGGCGCTGATCCTGCGGTTCCGCAACGCTGCGCCCAAGCTCGACCTGCACATCAAGAACTCCCGCGCGGCCGGCATGACGCCGATGCTGGACGACGGCGAGATCGACATGGCCATCGGCGTTGCCGGCGAGCTGGAGGCGCGCCACCGGGCGATGCCGCTCTATTCGGATCGGCTGGTGGGGGTCGCCCGGCGCGGGCGCTTCGGGCCGCAGGGGCCGACCCTGGAGCAATTCGTTGCCGCCGAGCACGTGCTGGTGACGCCGCGCAGCGGAACCGGCGGCACGCTGGACCGGGAGCTTGCCAATCGCGGCCTGTCGCGCCGGGTGTTCCTGACGCTGCCGCAATTCATCATGGCGCCCTATGCGGTCGCCAAGGCCGATCTCGTCGCCTGCCTGCCGGCGCGCATCGCGCTGGCCAAGGCGGAGATGCTGGACCTGGAGATCTTCGAGCCGCCGGTGGAGCTGGACGATTTCACCGTCTCGCTGATCTGGCATGGGCGCGACGACGCCGAGCCGGCGCATCGCTGGCTGCGCGAGACGGTCGCCGATGTGGTGCGCGAGGTGACGGCACTCGGCAACACCGACCGCTGGCCGATCTGCCAGACGTTGCTCGGCCCCTGCCGGGCGAACATCCCGGCAGCGGACACGGCGGCGGTACAGGAGCAGCCGGCAGAGGACGAGCGCGTTCCCGCGTCCGCCTGATCCCTGCCGGTCAGGCGCCCCTGGCGTCGACCGGGCCGTCCGAAAAACAGCAGCGGCCGGCCGGCGAACTGGAAGCATTTCACTTCCGCCTCCCACCTGCGCCAGATTGATCAGAGGCAACCCGTCAGCTAACCTCTGAGCTTCGCCAGACGGAAAAATAACATGGTTTCAAACAAACACTTTGATATCGACCTAATCTCACTCGAAGCGCCCGAGGTCAGCGCCCCCAGCTTTGACGAAATAATCTACATCGCAAACCTGGAAAATTCAGAAAACCCCTTTGGAAACACTTTAACAAGAGGTAAATTTATAAAAGAAACAGGAAATAAATGGCTGATAGATGAAGGACTTTCAGAATTTAACTACCAAAAACACGGGTACGACAATCAAGTATCTCAATTTGAATTGATTATAAAATTTGATTCACCTATAGAAATTCACGAAACAAATTCGGACAAATTCTTATATTCATTATCAAAAAATATAATCACAAGCAAATGGAGAAACGGAATCCGCCACTCAGGCGCCTATGTCAAGTTTGGGAAAGTTGAAGAAGGCTCCATATACGCACGACTGATCGCGGGAGTTCTTGCGTTCGGTACTTTTGTAGTTAACTATCCCGACCTAAAAGAAGGATTTCGAGAAATAATTACCGACGCAGAATTTATTTCTGAAAAAATAACAACAGCAATAAGAGCATCGAAAATACCAGATAACAACCAACAAAAAGATGAAGAAAAACCAATAGAAAAATTTATACTGGATCGAAGGCAACGCCTGAATCCAGAGAACCTACGGCGTATTTTGAACGATGATTAGACGCTACGCCCGCGCGTCGACCGGTCCGTCCTCGGTCAGCTCGATACCGGTCAGCCGCCGGTCGAGATGGCGCGCGCGCCAGGACAGCATCTTCTCCGCATAGCGCAGTCGCAGCGAGGCGTAGGCCGGGTCCTCGGCGACATTGCGGGTCTCGTGCGGATCGGCGGCAAGGTCGAAGAGCAGCGGCGGTAGGCCGGCGAAGTGGACGTATTTCACATCCGCATCGCGAATGACGCTCATGGAGCAGGCATCGAGCGGCAGGCCGAGCGCGGCCTGCGCCTCGCCGGTCGCAACCTCGCGGAAATCATACTCCCAATGCGCCGCATCGCGCCACTCGGCCGGAACCCGCCCTTCCAGGAACGCGGTCAGCGGCGCCCCGTCGAGCCACGGCGGACAGGTCGCGCCGATCGCTTCCAGCACCGTCGGCATGATGTCGACGGACTCGGTGAAGGCCTCGACCGTGCGGCCATGGCCCTCGCTCTTGCGCGGATCGCGGACGATCAGCGGGATGTGATAGGCCTGATCGTAGAAGCCGAGCTTGGAGAAGAGCTGGTGGTCGCCCATCATCTCGCCGTGGTCGGCGGTGAGCACGACCAAGGTGTTGTCCCACTCGCCGCGCGCCTTCAGTTCGGCGACGAGGCGGCCGATCTGGGCATCGACTTCCGAGACCATGCCCCAATAGGTGGCACGCAACTGCCGGCGGACGGCCTCGTCCCAGTCGCGCACCGTGCCCCGCGCGCCCCAGACGAAATCCGACTTCTCCTGCTGGCCGATCGCGTAGTCGAGGAAGGGATGGAGGCGAGCGGCCTCGCCCGGCGTTGCCGCGCCGCGAAAGGCCGGTCCCTCGGCGGGATCGTACATGGAAGCATAGGGCTCCGGCACGATGAAGGGTGGATGCGGGCGGATGAAGCTGAGATGCGCGAACCAGGGCCGGCCGCCGGCCTTGGCGCGAGCCGGCGGCGCGCTCTCCACCTCGCCGAGCCAGCGCAGGAACTCCTCGACCAGGAACGCGGTCTCGGTCTCCTCGGCCGAATAGCGCGCCGGGCGGCCGGTGGGCGGATCAGCCGGACCATCCGCCGGCAGCCACATGTCCTGCCGCGGATCGGGCAGCTCGTGCCCGCGAGACGCCAGCCAGGACAGCCAGGGGCCGTGATCCTCCGGCACGCGCACCCGCACGCTCATGCCCGGCAGGATGCCCTCATAGGTGCGCAGCCAGGGATCGTCGCCGGTGACCGTGCGCGGATCGACGGACTGGTCGGTATAGCCGAACAGGGTCGGATCGTAGCCGGCGCGGCGCGCGGCAAGCGCGATGGTGTCATGCCGTGCGTCGAGCGGCGTGCCGTTGCGCACCACCCGGTTGGTCATCTGGTAGAGGCCGGTGTAGAGGCTGGCGCGGGCCGGCGCGCAAGGCGCCGCCTGGCAATAGTGGCGGGAGAAATACACTGCCTCCCGCGCCAGGGCGTCGATATTGGGCGTGCGCACGACGGGATGCCCGGCGAGGCCGAGGCAATCGCCGCGCCACTGGTCGGCGGTGATGAGGAGAACGTTGAGCATGGCGGCGGGAACCTGAAAGGCGGCAGCGGTCTGACGACCTGATGGGAGAGGCTTCAAGCGAGACGATCCCCCGCAAAGACCGGAAACCGGTCTGGCAAGGGAACCCAAGCAGGGGAAACGGCGCGTCGCCCGGCATTTGCCCCAACGCCGGCGACGGCGCATTATGTTGGTAGCGGATGACAGAGGAACGACGCAAGCCCGATGCAGCGCGCCGCCTGTCCGTGACCAGCCGCTTGTCCTGCAACGGGCAAGTCCGCCAGAGGGAGACCCGCCAATGACCTGGATGCCCGATCTTGACCCCGCACCCGGCGATGCCGGGGCATGCGACCTCATCGACACCGTGATCGTCCCGCGTGCCCGCGACATTGGCGGCTTCGAGGTGCGGCGCGCCCTGCCCTCGCCGAAGCGGCAGATGGTCGGCCCCTTCATCTTCTTCGATCAGATGGGGCCGGCGGAGTTCCTCGAGACTGGCGGGATCGACGTGCGGCCGCATCCGCATATCGGCCTCGCCACGGTGACCTATCTGTTCGAGGGCGAGATCCACCATCGCGACAGTCTGGGCTCGGACCTTGCCATCCGTCCGGGCGAACTCAACTGGATGACCGCCGGGCGCGGCATCGTCCATTCCGAGCGCGAGGACCCACAGATGAAGGGCCACAAGCGCAAGCTGTTCGGCATCCAGAGCTGGGTGGCACTGCCGAAACACGCCGAGGAGGCCGACCCGGCCTTCGAGCATGTCGGGCGCGAGGCGCTGCCCTTCCTGGAGGACCACGGCATCAACGTGCGGGTCATCGCCGGCGAGATGTTCGGCGCCCGCTCGCCGGTGAAGACGGCCTCCGAAACGATCTATGCCGACGTGACGCTGGAGCCGGGGAGTTCGATGCCGATCGATGCCGGCCACGAGGAGCGGGCGCTCTACACGGTCGGCGGCACCATCGAGATCGCCGGCGAGAGCTTCGAGGACGGCCAGTTGCTGGTCTTCAGGCCCGGAGACGCCATCACCGTGCGGGCGACGGGCAGTGTGCCGGCGCGCTTCCTGGTGCTGGGCGGCGAGCCGATGGACGGGCCGCGCCACATCTGGTGGAATTTCGTCTCCTCCTCGAAGGAGCGCATCGACCAGGCCAAGGAAGACTGGAGGCAGATGCGCTTCGACACGGTGCCGGGCGACGCGGACGAGTTCATTCCCCTTCCCGGCCGCTGACCTCATCGTCATCATCCGGGCTGCTGAAGATGATGTCGCCCGATGGCGGGGCGCGGAGAGTTGCCCCGCCGACCGGTCGGTTGCGGCGACGCGCCGGCGCAGCCTCCCAGGAGAAAGGCGCAAACAGCTCCGCCGGGGCGACAAGATCGACGACCGGAAAATCAAGAATGACGTTGAAGCGAATGACCGCGGCATCGTCGTCAGTCAGTCCAGGATCCTCCGGCAATACCCTGAGCCGCATGCCGAACTGCTCCAGATCCACCGGCTGCCCCCGGTCTATGGCGGCCCGGAAAGCCGGCGGCCAGGGCCAGCCGTAACGCGCGCCCACCGCCTCCAGCACCCGCAGCAGGGCGGCGCGGGCGGCCGGCGCGGTCTGCGGGTTGTCGCCGTTGAGCTTGATCCGCGCGGTGTTGAGCGTGCCTTCCGACTGGCCGCGCAGATTGACGAAGAGCGACGACCGGGCGCCGTCCGGCCCCGCGCGCCCGATGATCGCCAGATCGCTGACGCAATACCAGAAGCCGGCCACGAAGGGGTCGAGCCGCCACTCCGACATCGGCACGCCGAGGGCGGAGATCGCCTCGCACAGGTCGGCCGGATCGCCGCCGAAGACCCGCTTGAACGCGGCGGCGCGCTCCAGCCCTGCATCCGGCGCCTCATTGAGAAGGTGGGCGCGTGCCGTCGGGGCAAGGTTCGCGAAAGGGTCGGGCAGGACGACCTCGGCCGGGGGCGACGCCTGCTCCACCGGCGGTCGCAGGAAGACCAGCGCCGAAGCCAGGATGCCGCTGGCGATTGCCAACAGAATCAGCACCCTGACGGTGAGCCGGCGACGGTTCATGGCGGCAAGCACGGGCGCGCCCGGCCCCTGTGCCTCGCGCACGAGCGCGGGCAGGATCGATTTTCCCGGCTGGGCCCCACCGCGTGACGCCGCGTCTTTCGCCATTGCCGCTCCCGCCGGGCAAACTGCCCGGAAAACCCGCAGGATATGCACTGCGGATGCGCTGGAAACCGGGTTCTGCCTGGGGCACCATGCCCGTCTGACGTCACCGGTCGCGCATTTCATGTCCTAACACGGGAGACCACATGCTGGAGGCGCTTTTTAGACGTGTCGAGGACAAGCGGGACGATGTCGTCGCACTGACCCGGGATCTCATCCGCATTCCGACGATCAACCCGCCGGGCGAGGCCTATACGCCCTGTGCCGAGTTGATCGGCAACCGGCTGGCGCGGCGCGGCTTCCAGGTGCGCTACATCCGGGGAGAGGACACGCCCGGCGACAGCGCCCGCTATCCGCGCACCAATGTGGTGGCCCGTATCGAGGGACGCCGGCCGGGTCCTTGCGTGCATTTCAACTCGCATATCGACGTGGTGGAGGCCGGCCACGGCTGGACCTTCGATCCCTTCGGCGGCGAGGTGAAGGACGGCAAGGTCTATGGACGGGGCGCCTGCGACATGAAGGGCGGGCTCGCCGCCTCGATCATCGCCGTGGAGGCCTTGCTGGAGGCGATGCCGGACTTTCCCGGCGCCATCGAGATTTCCGGCACGGTGGACGAGGAGTCCGGCGGCTTCGGCGGCGTTGCCTATCTCGCCCGGCTCGGCATGTTCTCCAAGCCGCGCGTCGACCACGTGATCATCCCCGAGCCGTTGAACAAGGACCGCATCTGCCTCGGCCATCGCGGCGTGTGGTGGGCGGAGATCGAGACCAAGGGCTCCATCGCGCACGGGTCGATGCCGTTCCTGGGCGACTGCGCCGTGCGCCACATGGGGGCGGTGCTCGACCGGTTCGAGAGCGAGCTGTTTCCCAAGCTCGCGGCCAAGCACACGGACATGCCGGTGGTGCCGGAGGGCGCGCGCTCCTCGACGCTGAACATCAACTCCGTCCATGGCGGCCAGCCGGAAGGCTTCGATGGATTGCCTTCGCCTTGCGTGCCCGACAGTTGCCGCATGGTGATCGACCGGCGTTACCTGATCGAGGAGAGCCTCGACGAGGTGAAGGACGAGGTCATGTCGATCCTCGACGATCTCGCCCGCACCCGCCGGAACTTCGACTACCGCGTCCGCGACCTGATGGAAGTGATCCCGACCATGACCGACCGCGACGCGCCGGTGGTGCGGGCGGTGGCCGACGGCATTCGCGAGGTGCTGGCGAAGAGCCCGGACTATGTCATCTCGCCCGGTTCCTACGACCAGAAGCACATCGCCCGCATCGGCCACCTGCACGACTGCATCGCCTATGGTCCGGGCATTCTCGACATGGCCCATCGGCCGGACGAGTTCGTCGGCATCGACGATATGGTCGACAGCGCCAAGGTGATGGCGCAGGCGACGATGGCGCTGCTTGGACGGACCCGCTGAGGACGATCCGGCCGGCCCTGCAGGGTCAGACGAAGAGCAACACGCCGCCGCCGGCGACGAGACCGGCCCGCAACAGCGGATTGAGTGGGGCGATGACGCCGAAGGAGATGGCGGAGAGGGCCGCGCCGACCTTGAGCGCCGCAAGCAGCGCCATGGCCGGTTCCGCCGCCAGCGCGATCAGGTCCGGATTGGCTATCATGCCGAGCGGCACGAGATAGAGCCCGAGGCCGAGCGCCATCGCCGAGGCCGCAACCTTCAACCAGTTCTCCCCGACCATGCCGGCGGCGATGAAGACCGCGCCGCAGACCGGCGGCGTGATGGTCGACAGCAGCGCGTACCAGAACACGAAGAGATGCGCCTGCAGCAGCGGCACGCCGAGCGCGGTGAGCGCGGGTCCGGCGACCGAGACGCAGATGACATAGGCCGCCGTGGTCGGCACCTCCATGCCGAGGATCAGGCAGGCGAGCGCGGTGAGCAGCAGCGCCGGCCACAACAAGCCGCCGGAGCCGGACAGGATCAGCGAGGTGATCTTGACCCCGAGGCCGGTCAGCCCGAGCACGCCGATGATGATCGAGGCGCACAGGATGATCGCCGCGATGGTGGCGATCTGCCGGCCGGAATTCACCGCCGCCTCTTCCAACCGCAACAGGGTGCGGCGGAGGTCGAAGCTGAGGCGGGCATCAAACGCCAAGAGCAGCGCACCAGTGAGGATCGCCAGCGAGGCGGCATATTGCGGTGTCACCTTGAGGCCGAACATGCCCCACAGCAGGACCGAGAACGGCACGAGGAAGAAGGCGGAGGTGATGACGACCGCGCGCAGAGCCGGCCGATCCTCCGGGGCGATGCCCTTCAGCACATGGCGGAAGGAGAAGGCGTCGATACCGACCCACACCGCGAGAAAATAAAGGCCGGCCGGCAGCAGTGCGGCCATCATGATGTCCGAATAGGGCGTGCCGGTCAGTTCGACCATCACGAAGGCGCCCGCGCCCATCAAAGGCGGCATGATCTGGCCGCCGGAGGAGGCAACCGCCTCGACCGCCCCGGCGAGCGAACGCGGATAGCCGAGCCGGGTCATCGCCGGCAGGGTGATGGCGCCGGTGGAGGCGACGTTGGCCGAGGCCGAGCCCGAAATCGAGCCGAACAGCGCGGAGGAAATCACCGAGACCTTGGCCGCGCCGCCGCGCAGGCGGCCTGCAGCGGCGGCCGCGACATTCATGAAGCCCTGCCCCGCCTCGCCGGCATTCAGCACCGCTCCGAAGATGACGAAGATGGCGACGACCGAGACGGAGACCCCTGTGAGCTTGCCCCACAGGGCGCCTTCCGCGATCGTCAGCGTGCCGAACAGGCTCGCCAGCGGCAGGCCCGGATGGCCGAACTCGCCGGGGATGGCCTCGCCCCAGACCGCATAGGCGAGCGCGAGGGCCGCCACCAGCGGCAGCGGCCAGCCGATGGCCCGGCGGGCCATCTCCAGCGTGACGCCAAGCAGGACCAGGGCAATCGCGAACTGGCCGTTGTCTACGAGGAAGCCGTACTGATCGCCAAGCGCGCGATGGTTCCACGCAACCCACAGGCAGGCGGCAACGCCGATGACTGCCAGCGGCAGGCCTGTCCAGCGCTGGAACGGGGTGCGCGCCATCAGCACGAAGACAAAGGGGACGGCAAGCGCCATGTGCAACGGCCGGCTGACGAGATTGGGCACCAGGCCGGTGAAGACCAGCCACAGGTGAAAGCCGATGGACAGCGCACCGAGCGCTGCCCAGAACAGCCGGGCCGAAAGAGACATGAACGCCGTCCTGGTGAACTGCCCGACCGCGCCGAAAACGGTGCGGCAGGATCAAAAACCATCGGCCCGGACGGGTGTCCGGGCCGTAACCGTGCCAAAGGCCAGCCGAGCGTATGGCGGCCGCCTGCGCCTTATTTCTGCGCGTCGGTCAGGGCCACGCCCTGTTCTGCGTAATAGCGCTGCGCGCCCGGATGGATCTTGCCGGAAATGCTGGCCAGCATATCCGTCGTCACACCCGCCCACCACGGCGCGTCGGCGCTCATCTTCTCCTTCTGCTCCCAGAAGGTCTTGGTCAACTGATAGGCGGTGTCGTCGTCCATCGCGGTGGTCGTGTAGGCGACCACGTCCAGCGAGGTGGTGACGACGTCCTGGTCCTGGCCCGCATAGGTGCCGGCCGGGATCACCGTTTTCGTCCGCTTGGTCTCGGCGACCTGCTCGTCGGACAGGGACAGCAGCGTGACGCCGGTGCCGGCCGCCGCCTCGATGACATTCGGCGCCGGCCAGGAACTGGCCGTGACGAAGCCGTCGATCTGGCCGTTCTTGAGCGCAGCACCAGCGTTTGACAGCTCCACGTCGGCAAGTTTGACCTTGTCCTTGAGGCCGAAGAGTTCGAGATACTTGGCGCCTTCCGTGGCACCGAACGTACCCTTGCCGATCAGGATGCTCTTGCCTTCCATGCCGGCGAAGTCGGTGACGCCGCTGTCCGCCGACATGACGAAATGCATGGTCAGCGAGGGGATCGGAAAGAGCGCGCGGATCTCGTCGAACTTCGGGTTGCCCTTGCCGTCGAACGGTCCCTTGGCGCCCTGCGCCTGGCCGACGAGGCCCGGAGGCGTGGTGAAGACGTAGTTGCCGGGGCGCACCGCCGCTTCCATCACGTTCTGCACCGAACCCTGGCTCTCCTCCAGCGTGACGATGATGCCGCCATCGGTACCGGCCTTGATCGCCTCGGCGATCTGCACGCCCATCTGGTAGTAGGACGTGCCGGCGGAGGCCGACTTGTAGGTCACCCGCGTCTCGGCGGACGCGGACAGCGGCACGAGTGCGGCAAGGCCGGCAATGGCGAGTTTGCTCCAGATCGTCATATGTCCTCCCAGGGGAACGTCGTTGAAATCTTGTGATGCGGGCCCGCGCAAGATCGAGCGCGGACGGGCCGAAGCGGATCGGGAGGCAGAGATTAGTCCGCCCGCGCGCGCCACGCATCCCTGAAATCGCGGAAAATGACAGGAGTGCGCACCCCAAACCCGGGGCGGGGATCGTTTGTCGACATGGCCTGCGCAAGCCTACCTCTGCCATTGACGCAGCGGCAGCGCCCGCTCAAAGTGCGAAGGTCCGCCCGTGCAATCAGGAGGTGCCAAATGGCCCGCACGCGCTTCTCGGTCGCCACGCTCAATGCGCGCAATCTGGTCAATCCGGAGACCAACTACTACCGCAAACCGGACGGCAGTTGGAATCGCTATTCCCGCGCCGCCTTCGCGCGCAAGGTCGAGTGGCTGGCCGAGCAACTCGTTCGGCTCGACGCCGACCATGTCTGCCTTCAGGAGGTGTTCCATGCCGAGGCGCTGCAGGCGGTCGCCGAGCGCCATGCCGCCCTGGTCGCGGTGCGTGGTCTTTCCCAGCCGCCGTTTGCCAGCGTGCTCCACTTTCCCAATGACAAATCCCGGCCGGACGATCCGAGCCCCGGGCTCGGCTATCTCGGCCGTACCGTTCCGTTGGCGCACCGCCGGCTGCAGGACCTCTCGGCCGACCCCATCGAACTCGGCAGGGAACTGGGCTTTTCCTACCGTCTGACCGCAACGAGCCGACCGATCGCCATCGTCGAGATCGCCCTTGCGGACGGGGTGCCGGCACTGCTCTTCAATACCCACCTCAAGTCGAAGCGACCGCTCCTGCCGGAGGGATCGCCTGCGGCGGATGCGGCCAACCTTCTGTTCCTCGAGCGTGCCAGCGGCGAGATCGCATCGCAGGTGCTGCGGGCGGGCGAGGCACTCGCCCTGCGCCGGGAGCTTCTGCGCGCCATGCGCGACAACAGCCGCCCGGTCTTCGTCGTCGGCGATCTCAATGACGAAACCGACGCTGTGACCACCCAAGTCGTTGCCGGCGAGGCGCCCTGGCGCAACGAACGCGACATGGCGGTCAAGCGCGCCTTCTGGGACGTGGAACTCTACCATGCGGCGCGCGTGCACCTGCGCCGCAGCGAGCACGGCGATATGACGACCCACATCTACAACGGCGCATACGGCACGCTCGACCACATCTTCTTCAGCCAGGAATTCTACTATCGCAACCGCGCCGCCCTCGGCGATCTCGACTATGTGCAGGTGTTCAACGACCACCTGGTCGACAGCAGCGCTCCCGGCGTACGCGAAAACCGCGACGCCTCCGATCACGGCCAGGTTGTCGCCCGCTTCTCGCTGAAGGAACCTGCCGCCCCGACCGGCTGAGGCTGCGCCCGGGCGCCGGCCCGAGCACGGAACACGTTCCCCGGCGCAGCCGGTGCCAAACGCCCACCTTGGGCGCACGGCTCCCGCCTTGCTATGATCGCGGCGCGACTCGGGCGGGGCGAAAGTCCCGCCGTGACCCACACACCCGCGACCGGACAGCCTTCATGACAGATCCGCACACCGCGCCACTTCGCCTCGGCATCGACTGGGGCGGAACCAAGATGGAGATCATCGCGCTGGAGGCGGACGGCTCGGAGCGTTTTCGCCTGCGCGTGCCGACGCCGCGCGACGACTATGACGGCTGCATCCGTGCCGTCGTCGGGCTGGTCGAAGCCGCCGAGGCGGCAACGGGCCGGAGCGGCACCATCGGGCTCGGCATCCCCGGTTCGCTGTCGCCGGCGACCGGCCTCGTCAAGAACGCCAATTCCACCTGGATGAACGGCATGCCGCTCGACCGCGACCTGGAAGCGGCGCTGGCACGGCCCGTTCGCATCGAGAACGACGCCAACTGCCTGGCGGTCTCGGAGGCCACCGACGGCGCCGGCAAGGGCGCGCATGTGGTGCATGCGATCATCATCGGCACCGGCTGCGGCTCAGGGATCGCCATCGACGGACGGGCGCATCGCGGCCGCAACGGCATCGGCGGCGAATGGGGCAACATCCCGGTGCCCTGGATGACCGACGAGGAGTTTCCCGGTCCCGACTGCTGGACCGGCAAGCGCGGCACCATCGACCGGTGGTGCTCGGGCACGGGCTTCCAGTGGGACCATGAGCAGGCGAGCGGAGTGAAGCTGACGGGTCACGAGATCATCGAACGGGCACGCGCCGGCGAGGCCGCCGCGGCCGCCACTCTCGACCGCTACGCGTCGCGACTGGCGCGTGCGATGGCGATGGTCGCCAATATCCTTGACCCGGATGTCTTCGTGCTCGGTGGCGGCATGTCGAATATCGAGGAACTTTACGACCTGCTGCCGCGGGAAATCGGCCGGCACGTCTTCTCCGACCAGTATGACGTACCGATCCGCAAGGCGGTGCATGGCGACAGTTCCGGCGTTCGCGGCGCCGCCTGGCTGTGGAACGCCTGAGCCGGCAAGATCCGTTCGCCCTTGCCCTCGCTGTTGTCGGCCGCGCGCCTATATGATCCGGCAGGACCACAAGGGAGGAG
This sequence comes from Stappia sp. P2PMeth1, assembly GCF_900185735.1. Classification (NCBI taxonomy): domain Bacteria; kingdom Pseudomonadati; phylum Pseudomonadota; class Alphaproteobacteria; order Hyphomicrobiales; family Stappiaceae; genus Stappia; species Stappia sp. P2PMeth1. Next base: position 120,079 of record NZ_FYAW01000040.1, read on the forward strand.
GCCGCACGTGTCCCTGTTCAAGCCTGCCCGCATCGCCGCTTGCGCTGTCGCATTTGCAGCCCTGACCGCAGCCCTGCCCGCCCGGGCCGAACCGCGAACCTATGTCATCGATCCGAGCCACTTCTCCATCGTCTTTAACGCCATGCATATCGGTTACGCGCCGACCTGGGGCCTGTTCCTCAAGGGCGAGGGCAGCTTCACCTATGACGAGAACACGCGGGAACTCTCCGACCTGTCGGTCGCCATCGAGACGGCAAGCGTCTTTTCCAACGACGAGCGGCGCGACGGACACCTGCGCTCCGACGACTTCCTGAGCGCGGACGCGCATCCGCGCATCACCTTCCGGATGACGGACGCGCGCGCCGAGACCGAGGCGACCGGGACCGTCATCGGCGACCTCACCCTGCGGGGCGTGACCCGGCCGGTGACGCTCAATGTCACGCTCAACAAGATCGGCCCCTACCCGTTCGGCGACACCCATGTTGTCGGCATCAGCGCCAGAACGGTTTTGCGCCGCTCCGACTTCGGCATGATTTATGCGGTCGAGAACGGCCTCGTCGGCGACGAGGTAGACATCCGCATCGACCTTGAAGCTGTCCGGCAATAGAGCCGCGGCCGGCCAGGTGTGCCGTGGAATTCTCCACTCGTCCCAACGACTTTGATGTGAGCCGGCGCTCTGAATGGATAGCGAAGACCTGCTTCGCGCACTTAGGGTCAGCACCGCATCAACTTGACCGCAATTGTCACATTAATCGATCACTACTCAGGAATTAAGCCGATAGTAACGCAGCCTCAGCTAGGCATAAGGCCAGAACTATTCCCGAGGGGCCTGCTGGGGGTTTCGTAATGCGCTTTTCCGACCTGTCGATCCGCAACAAGCTGCTGGTGAGCGCCGGTATTCTGTTTTCCGTCTCGATCATCGGCGTCAGCCTTGCCGGCTCCATGGTGATGTCGTCAACGGCCGAGGGAGATGCGAGACGGGAAGCCCAGGCGCTGCTGTCGGGCTATGCGGCAGATGTGTCAGGCGATGTGTCGCGCTCGCTGACCGTCGCCAAGACAGCCGCCGCCGCGGTCGAGGGACTCATCGCCAATGGCATGACCGACCGGGACCGGCTCGGCGATCTGATGATCCGCACGGTCGAGAGCAATCCCAACCTGGTGGGCATGACGCTCGCCTTCGAGCCGAACGGCCTCGACGGCCGTGATGCCGAGTTCAAGGACCACAAGTATTCCGACGCCAACGGGCGGTTCGTTCCGTATTTCTACTTCGGCGCGGACAAGAAGGTGGCGGTCGAGCAGTTGATCATGACCAAGGAGGCCGGAACCGAAGGCTGGTACGACATGCCGGTCCGCGAGAACCGCTCCCTGATCACCCCGCCCTATACCTATCCGATCGACGGCAAGGACGTGCTGATGACCACCATCAGTTGGGTGGTGCGCAAGGGCGACAAGGCCGTCGGCATCGCCACCTCCGATCTGTCGCTGGCCGACATCGTGGAAAAGATGTCCGCCAACCGGCCTTTCGGCCAGGGTGAAGTCAAGCTCATCGGCGGTGACGATCTCTGGGTCTCGACGTCGGATGCAAACCTGCTCGGCAAGAAGGTCGAGGATGGCGAGGTGCTGAAGCTGCTGCGCGCCGCGGATGCCGGCCAGTCGGAGAGCCTTGTCGGAGACCGCTTCCTCACCGCCGTGCCGGTGACGTTCCCCGGCGTCGCGGAACGCTGGTACGTCACCCTCGACGTGCCCTATTCGGCAATGATTGCCGGCGCAGTGGCGGCACGCAACACCATGCTGGCCATCGGCTTCGGCCTGTTGCTGGCGGTGCTGGCGGTGGTCTGGCTCGGCGCCGGAGTTCTCGCCCGTCCGGTGGCCCGCCTCACCGACGTCATGGCCCGTCTTGCCGCCGGCGACACCTCGGTCGATGCCGGCATGGACGAGCGGCGCGATGAGATCGGCGACATGGCGCGTGCCGTCGAGACCTTCCGCGACAACGCCATCGAACGCCAGCGGCTGGAAGGTGCGCAATCGGAGGAGGCACAGGCCCGCGCCGCCCGCCAGGCCCGCACGGAAGCCCTGATCGCGGATTTCCGGGACAAGGTGCAGGCGCTGATCGGGACGGTGAGCGCGACGGCGAACGGGCTGGACGAGACCGCGCGGGCGCTCTCCTCCTCGGCCCAGGAAAGCGCCGAGCGCGCCAGCGAGACCACCCAGGCAAGCTCGATCGCCACCGACAGCGTCCAGACCGTCGCCA
>NZ_FYAW01000010.1:0-161249 GCF_900185735.1 Stappia sp. P2PMeth1
GCCCGAGGGCGTCGGCGACATCGTTGAGCTGCTCGCGCGCCCTCGCCCGCTCGACACCGCGGGAGGGGTCGACGGCCGGCGGCCGGCGGCGCGGCTCGTACCAGCTCTCGGGCTCGCCCTGCGCCTCGCGCCCCTGGCCGTCTTCCCTCGGCAGGCCGCGTTCACTGCGATGTCGCGCGTTCCAGGACATGAACTGCCTCTCAAACCCATGTGGGGCGCGTGTCGCGCCAGCAATCTTCTTCGCCCCGGTGGGAACACGGCTACACGGCACCCGGACGAGCTTGGCGTAAACTGTCGCCGCTTATGGTAAACAGCCGGTTAAGTGGCGGATTTACATGGTTAACGACCGGTAAACGGGCCGCGCGGATCGCAACGGGGCCATCGCGGACCGCCGGAAGGACGCTTGACGCTTACGTGCACGGAATGTATGCCAGATGCAGGTTACGTAATGTCATGCCCCTGAAGACCCGCCGGAACCGCCCCGGAGCGATGCCCGCTGCCGGTCGCGTGTACCGGGCAATGCCAAGGAAAATGCCATGAGCGAAGCGCTCTCGGTCAACAACGATATCGTCGAGGCGGTGGCCGCCAAGGACGAGACGACGAAGAAGACGCTCTTCACCATCGGGGACCTTGCGAAGGAATTCGATGTCACCTTGCGGACCCTCAGGTTCTACGAGGACAAGGGCCTTCTCAACCCGCGCCGCGACGGCATGAACCGCGTCTATACGCGCCGCGACCGGGCACGGCTGAAGCTGGTGCTGATGGGCAAGCGGGTCGGCTTCTCCCTCGCCGAGATCCTCGACATGCTCGATCTCTATGACCTGCGCGACGGCCAGGTCACCCAGCTCAAGGTGGCGCTGTCGCGGTTCCAGGAGCAGATCGACGTGCTGGTGACGCAGCGCCGCGACATCGACCAGGCGATCGAGGAGCTCGGCCGCACGGTGGAAATCGTCTCCGGCATGCTGAAGGAGAAGGAGGGCGACTGAGTCGCGCCTTGTTTTGCGTATCCGCACAAGTCAGGGCGACCATTGCCGCCATATGAATGGGTCCTGACCCTAGGGTCAGGGCCCGCCCTCCCCCGACGATGCGCGCGTCCTCTGTCAGCTCCGTCGAACCCCGTGCCGCTCCCCGGCGCGGGGTTTTTGCGTTTTCGTCGCTTGGCGCGACCTGCTCCGGCGATTTTCGGTCGGAATCTCCCTGATTTTGCCGTCAATCGCACTGAGAGTGGCCGGCGGCGCGCGATTTTTCGGGCCGAACCGCAGGAACAGGCCTTGCGAGCGTCGGCCGCCGGCCATATAACCAGTGCAAGGTGACGTTTACGGAAACGTCAGGTCTGTGGTACAGGCTGCGCCGCGCAACCGGCACCACAGGCCGGGCCGACCATCGGGAGGATGATCATGCCAAGCTATACCGCCCCCGTCCGGGATGTGATGTTCCTGCTGAACGAGGTGCTGGGCTACGACCGCCACGGCAATCTGCCGGGCTTTGCCGAAGCGACGCCCGACCTCGTCGAGGCGATCCTCAACGAGGGCGCGCGCTTCTGCCAGGACGAGCTGGCCCCGCTCAACGCATCCGGCGACCGCGAGGGCTGCACCCGGCATGACGATGGCAGCGTGACGACGCCGAAGGGCTTCCGCGCCGCCTATGACACCTATCGCGAGAACGGCTGGATCGCCCTGTCGATGCCGGAGGAGTATGGCGGCCAGGGCCTGCCGACGACGCTCAACTCGGTGATGCAGGAGTTCATTTCCGGCGCCAACCTTGCCTGGGGCATGTATCCGGGCCTGTCGCAGGGCGCGGCGGCGGCGATCCTGGTGCATGGCAGCGCGGAACAGAAGGCGCTCTACCTGCCGAAGCTCGCCACCGGCGAATGGTCCGGCACCATGAACCTGACCGAGCCGCATTGCGGTACCGATCTCGGCCTGATCAAGTCGAAGGCCGTGCCGCAGGGCGACGGCAGCTACCGCATCTCGGGGCAGAAGATCTTCATCTCCGCCGGCGAGCACGACCTGACCGAGAACATCGTGCATCTGGTGCTGGCCCGCATCGAGGGCGCGCCGGAGGGCACCAAGGGCATCTCGCTGTTCATCGTGCCGAAATTCCTGCCCGACGGCGACGGCAAGCTTGGTGCCCGCAACGGCGTGTCCTGCGGCTCGCTGGAAGAGAAGATGGGTATCCACGGCAACGCCACCTGCGTCATGAACTATGACGAGGCGACCGGCTGGCTGATCGGCGAGGAAAACCGCGGCCTCAACGCGATGTTCGTGATGATGAACGAGGCGCGCCTCGCCGTCGGCGTGCAGGGCCTCGCCCAGTCCGAGGTCGCCTATCAGAACGCGCTGGCCTATGCCCGCGAGCGGCTGCAGGGCCGGTCGCTGACCGGGCCGAAGAACCCGGACGGCAAGGCCGACCCGATCATCGTGCATCCGGACGTGCGCCGCACGCTGCTGTCGATCCGCGCCTTCAACGAGGCGGCCCGCGCGCTGGTGCTGTGGACGGCCTTGCAGTCCGACGTCTCGCACCGCTCGTCCGACAAGGCCGAAGCGCAGGCGGCGGACGACCACATGGGCCTGATGACCCCGGTGATCAAGGGCGTGCTCACCGACAAGGGTTTCGAGAACGCGGTGGCGGCGCAGCAGATGCTGGGCGGTCACGGCTATATCGAGGAATGGGGCATGTCGCAATTCGTCCGCGATGCCCGCATCACCATGATCTACGAGGGCGCCAACGGCATCCAGGCGCTGGATCTGGTCGGCCGCAAGCTGCCGCGCGACGGCGGCCGGGCGGTGATGACCTTCTTCAAGGAAGTCGGTGCCCTCCTGAAGGAAATCTCCGGCGACGAGGCCCTCGCCCCGCTCGCCGGGCCGCTGAAGGCCGGTCTCGACGACCTGCAGGCGGCGACCATGTGGTTCATGAACAATGCCATGGCCAAGCCCGACAATGCCGGGGCCGGCTCGACCGACTACATGCATCTCTTCGGCATCGTCGCGCTCGGCTACATGTGGGCACGCATGGCGAAAAGCGCGCAGGCGGCCCTTGCCGCCGGCACCGACGGCGACAGGGCGTTCTACGAGACCAAGCTGACGCTCGCCCGCTACTTCATGGAGCGGCACATGCCCGAGACCGGGCTGCGCCTTGCCCGGGTCTCGGCCGGCGCCGACACGATGATGGGCCTCGACGCCGCCGCCTTCTAAGCAGCGGATCGCGGAACCACGGACAGGGCGCGGCGCGCGGGGGCGTGCCGCGACCGCACAACGACAAGAACCGTCGCAGGGAGGAGAGCGGCTTGAGCGTCTTGAACGCCGGAACGCCGGCATGGATGAACGACGAACTGACGATGCTCGACGACGCCTTCGCGCGGTTCCTCGAGCGGGAGATCGCCCCGGACTACGAGGCCTGGGTGGAGGCCGGCTGCGTCACGCGCGCGGCCTGGGAGAAGACCGGCGCCGGCGGCTTCCTGTGCTCCGGCATGCCGGAGGAGTACGGCGCGGCCGGCGGCACCTTCGCCCATGAATCCGTGATCATCCGCCGGCTCGGCCTTGCCGGCTTCGACCATTTCGGCATCGCCCTGCATTCGGCCATCGTCGCGCCCTATATCAAGCATTACGGCTCGCAGGAGCAGAAGGAACGCTGGCTGCCGAAGCTCGCCTCCGGCGAGATGATCGGCGCCATCGCCATGACCGAGCCGGGCGCCGGCTCCGACCTGCAGGCGATCCGCACCAGCGCGGTGCGCGACGGCAATCACTACCGGATTTCCGGCGCCAAGACCTTCATCACCAACGGCCAGCTCGCCAACCTGATCATCGTCGTCGCCAAGACCGATCCGGCGGCCGGATCGAAGGGCGTCTCGCTCTTCGTGCTGGAGACCGAGGGCGCGGAGGGCTTCCGCCGCGGCCGCAATCTCGACAAGCTCGGCTTCAAGGGCAACGACACGTCGGAGCTGTTCTTCGACGACGTGCGCGTGCCGGCCGACGCGCTGATCGGCCCGGAGGAAGGCCGCGGCTTCTACCAGTTGATGGAACAGTTGCCGCAGGAGCGGCTTCTGGTGGCGGTGCAGGCGATGGCGGCAATCGAACGGGCGCTGACCCTGACGCTCGACTATGTCAAGGAACGGCAGGCCTTCGGCAAGCGCGTCCTCGACTTCCAGAACACCCAGTTCAAGCTGGCGGAGCTGAAGACCGAGGCGACCATCGGCCAGGTCTTCGTCAACGACTGCATCGCCCGGCATGTGGCGGGCGAACTCGACGGCACCACCGCCTCGATGGCGAAATACTGGACCACCGACCTGCAGTCCAAGGTGATGGACGAGTGCCTGCAGTTCTTCGGCGGCTATGGCTACATGAACGAATATCCGATCTCCCGGCTCTATGCCGATGCCCGCGTGCAACGGATCTATGCCGGGACCAACGAGATCATGAAAGTGCTGATCGCCCGCAGCCTTTAGGGGCGCGACAGCGGGACAAGCCAAGGAGGCATCGATGGCCGACGCATTGATTTTCGACCATGTGCGCACGCCGCGCGGGCGCGGCAAGAAGGACGGCGCCCTTTACGAAGTTCCGGCGGTGCGGCTGGCGGCCGAGCCGCTGAAGGCCCTGCGCGAGCGCAACGGGCTCGACACGACGCTCGTCGACGACGTGATCCTCGGCTGTGTCGATCCGGTCGGCGAGGCCGGCGGCGACATCGCCCGGGCCGCGGTCTTCGCGGCCGGCTACGACCACGCGGTGCCGGGCGTCCAGCTCAACCGGTTCTGCGCCTCCGGCCTCGACGCGGTGAATTTCGGCGCGGCGCAGGTGATGGCCGGGCAGCACGACCTCGTCATCGCCGGCGGCGCCGAGTCCATGAGCCGCATCGGCATCGGCGCCTCGGGCGGCGCCTGGCCGGTCGACCCTCAGGTCGCCCTGCCCTCCTATTTCATGCCGCAGGGCGTCTCGGCGGATCTCATCGCCAGCAAATACGGCTTCTCCCGCGACGATGTCGACGGCTACGCGGTGGAAAGCCAGAAGCGCGCGGCCAAGGCCTGGGACAAGGGCCGTTTCTCCCGCTCCGTCGTGCCGGTGCGCGACCTCAACGGGCTGACCATCCTCGACCGCGACGAGCACATGCGGCCCGAGACCGACATGCAGTCGCTGGCCGCGCTCAACCCCTCCTTCGAGATGATGGGCCAGATGGGCGGCTTCGACGCGGTGGCGATCCAGGCCCATCCCGAGCTTGCCGGCATCACCCATGTGCATCACGCGGGCAACTCGTCGGGTATTGTGGATGGGGCCGCCGCTGTTCTCATCGGCAACCGCAAGGCCGGGCGCAAGGCCGGGCTGACGGCCCGCGCGCGCATCCGCGCCTTCGCCAATATCGGCTCGGAGCCGGCCTTGATGCTGACCGGACCGGTGGACGTCACCGAGAAGCTGCTCGCCAGTGCGAAGATGTCGCTGAAGGACATCGACCTGTTCGAGATCAACGAGGCCTTCGCCTCGGTGGTGCTGCGCTACCGGCAGGCCTTCGATCTCGACCCGGCCATCGTCAACGTCAATGGCGGCGCCATCGCCATGGGCCATCCGCTCGGCGCGACCGGCGCGATGATCCTGGGCACCGTGCTCGACGAACTCGAGCGGCGCGACCTCAACACCGCCCTGGTGACGCTGTGCATCGGCGCCGGCATGGGCACGGCGACGATCATCGAGCGCGTCTAAGGCGAGCAGGCGGAGGACAGACCATGACCTATAGCAACTTCACCCTGACCACCGACGCCGGCATCGCCCATATCGTCTGGGACATGCCGGGCAAGAGCATGAACGTCATCGACATGTCGGTGATGGAGGAGCTCGACGCGATCATCGACGCGGTCGCGGGCGACACCGCCGTCAAGGGCGCCGTCATCACCTCGGGCAAGGCGGCCTTTTCCGGCGGCGCCGACCTCACCATGCTGGAGGGGCTGCTGCGCGACTTCCACGGCAAACGGGCGAAGGATCCGGAAGGCGCGGCGCGGATGCTGTTCGACGGCTCGCGGCGCCTGTCGCAGATCTTCCGCAAGCTGGAGACCTGCGGCAAGCCCTTCGTCGCGGCGATCAACGGCACCTGCATGGGCGGGGCGACGGAACTGGCGCTCGCCTGCCACGCGCGGGTGGCGGCGGAGGAAGACGTCTTCAAGATGGCGCTGCCGGAGGTCAAGGTCGGCCTCTTCCCCGGCGCCGGCGGCACCCAGCGCGTCATGCGCATGACCGACAGCCAGCAGGGCCTGCAATTCCTGCTGCAGGGCAAGACGCTGAACGCCGCCCAGGCCAAGGCGATGAAGCTGATCGACGAGACCGCCCCGGCGAAGAAGCTGGTGGCGGCCGCCGTCAAGCTGCTGAAAACCGGCGTCGACCCGGTCAAGCCGTGGGACCAGAAGGGCTTTCGCCTGCCGGGCGGGGCGATCTACTCGCCGGCCGGCTTCCAGTTCTGGCCGGCGGCCAACGCCATCTACCGGCGCGAGACCCATGACAACTATCCCGGCGCACGGGCGCTGCTGAAGTCGGTCTATGAGGGTCTGCTGCTGCCGATGGACCAGGCGCTGACGGTGGAGAGCCGCTACTTCGCCCATGTGCTGCAGACGCCGGAAGCGGCCAGCATGATCCGCTCGCTGTTCGTCTCCATGCAGGAGCTGAACAAGGGCGCGCGGCGGCCGGCCTCGGTCAAGCCGAACCGCATCAGGAAGGTCGGCATCCTCGGCGCCGGCTTCATGGGCGCAGGCATTGCCTTTGTCACCGCCAAGGCCGGCATCGACGTGGTGCTGATCGACCGCGACCAGGCGGCCGCCGACAAGGGCAAGGCCCATTCGGACGAGTTGATGTCGAAGGCGATCAAGCGCGGCCGGGCGAGCGAGGCCGACAAGGCGGCGCTGCTGTCGCGCATCACGGCGACGCCCGACTACGCGGCGCTGGCCGACTGCGACCTCGTCATCGAGGCGGTGTTCGAGGACCGCGAGATCAAGCGTGCGGTGACCGAGCAGGCGGAGGCGGTGCTGAAGCCACGGGCGATCTATGCTTCCAACACCTCGACCCTGCCGATCACCTCGCTCGCCGAGATCTCGAAGCGGCCGAAGAACTTCATCGGCATCCACTTCTTCTCACCGGTCGACAAGATGATGCTGGTCGAGGTGATCCTCGGCAAGAAGACCGGCGACAAGGCGCTCGCCATGGCGCTCGACTACATCAAGGCGATCAAGAAGACGCCGATCGTCGTCAACGACTCGCGCGGCTTCTACACCTCGCGCGTGGTCATGACCTATATCCGCGAGGGCCTGATGATGCTCGCGGACGGGGTGCCGGCGGCGATGATCGAGAATTGCGGGCGCATGGCCGGCATGCCGGTCGGGCCGCTGTCGCTCGGCGACGAGGTGGCGCTGGACCTTGCCTGGAAGATCGTCTCGGCGACGCGCAAGGACCTCGGCGTCAAATATGTCGAAGGCCCGCTCGACAACATCCTGGAAGAGATGGTGGTCAAGCGCGAGCGGTTCGGCCGCAAGAACGGCAAGGGCTTCTACGACTACCAGGGCCGCGACAAGAAGCTGTGGCCGGGCATTCCCGAGGTGGTCGGCAAGCCGAAGGCCGCCGAGGCCTTCCATGTCGAGGAGCTGAAGCAGCGCTTCCTCGTCATGCAGGCGCTGGAGACGGCGCGGATCTTCGAGGAAAACTGCCTGACGGACGTGCGCGAGGCGGATGTCGGCTCGATCCTCGGCTTCGGCTTCGCGCCGTTCACCGGCGGCACCCTGTCCTATATCGACGGCATGGGCACCGCCGCCTTCACCGAACTGTGCCGCAAGTTCACCAAGAAATGGGGTCCGCGCTTCAAGCCGAACCGGCTGCTCAAGGAGATGGCGAAGACCGACGCCCGCTTCTACGAGCGCTTCGCCCCCGAGAAGGGGCCGGACGCCGGCGCGCGCGAGGCGGCATAAACGGTCGCACGAGCTCAAGATACCTGCGAAGGGCGGCCCTCGGCCGCCCTTCGTTCTTCGTCAGGAGGCGACCGGTTCCGGCTCGACGAAAACCGGCACGGCGTCGAAGACATAGTGTTCGCCGAACAGGTTGTTTCTCAGGTTCTTTCCGGTGAAATCGCGGATCTGCTGGAACTTGCGGATACCGAGCATGACCGGATGATCGTTCCGCACCAGCTTCACCCGGGTCGGCTCAAGGGCGCCGAGCCGTCCGAAATCCCGTCCGACTATGGTTGCGACACGCATATAGGCATCATGCAGGTCGACATTGGCATCGGCAAGTGCCAGCCAGAGGCGCCAAGATGTCTCGCTTTCCTCGTCGCGCACCCAGGCCGCGGAGGTGACCGTTAGCCCTTCGTTGTTCAACTCGTCCACCAGAAATCTGGCGGACGTCACCAGTGCAGCCTGATCCATGGCAGGATCCCCGTCTCCGGCTCGTCTGTGGCGGCGAGCATGCGTTCGGTATCGACCGGCTTCATTATCGCGTAGCGGGTCTCGACTTTCCACTCCTTGACGATTGCCCAGTTGGCCGCAAAACCCGGTTCGTCGCGGGCCCGGCGCTCCAGCTCGCCCCGAAGATTCGCCGTCCCCACGAGTTCGTTGAGATCATGCTTGTAGATCTGTTCGATGAGCTTGCGCTCAGGGATCGCATGTTTCCTGAACTGGCCGGCGATCCGAGCCTTGAGAGCGGTTTCGACCGAATACCCACACAGATAGTAGGCAGCGGAGTAGCGTCCATTGTCGAAAAGAAGCCGTGCGTCGGCAAGCTTCTCCTCTGCGATTTTGCGAAGGTCGTCCCGATGCAGCCATGCCGTCATGCGACGCAATCTCAACCAGAAATGGCAATCCGGTTGAGCCTAGCCCAACGGCGGCAGAAAGCCAGTGCTACTTGTAGACCAGCAGCACCACCGCGGCGCCCGACTGGTCGCGCAAGAGCACGCGGCCGGGCATGCCGTCGATCTGCTTCACCGCCGGGAAGAAATGCAGGAACCGGCGCTCCAGGTCGCCGGAGGCGCCTTCGCAGGCCATTTCGGTCGCCATCACCCGGGTCGAGACGGCGAGCGCGTGTCCCATCTGCTGCAGCGTGCCGCGCAGCCGGTTGCAGCCGGCCGAAGCGAGCCACATGCCGTGCCGGTCGATGGTCACTTCCGTGCGGCTGGACAGGCCCTGGTCGACATCGACCAGCGCGCCGCCGGGCGCTGCCAGCGCCTCGATCCGCCAGGTTCCGGTCACGGAGAGGTCCTGCGCCTCGGCGGCCGAGGGATGGGCGGCAAGGCCGAGAAGCGGCAGGGTGGCAAGCGCGAGGATCGCGGGCTTTCGCAAAGCGGCACTCATGTCGACGGGCATTCCTGGCTTGACGGGTCCGCGCCATGGCAACGGACCTGTCGGCTGCAACGAGGTCGGCGCGCTCCGGCGGCTCCTGCCGCACCCGGCCGGGCCGAAGCCAGCGGGGGCCGAAGCCAGCGGGGACCCTTCATTTGCGGACGGCCCCAGCGCCGGAGCGTTACCGATCCAGGATACGGCCGGGCCCACCGCCTCACGGGCCTCGCATGGCGCGGCAATGGCCGCCGCGAGTCGTCCGCATCCTGCGACACGAGATGTCCCGCTCCAATGTGGCATCATCTTGACGCGGGCGACAAACGCCGCCGCAAACCGCCGACGCCGATTTTCGGTTTGCTCCGGCGGGATCGCCCGCCTACATCTGCGGTCATCAGACCGAGACGCGCGGGCCTTGCGCGCATCCGGCAGCCTTCTCGGGAACCGACGCATGTCCAACTCTCCGATCAGCCGCTTCCTCGGCGACTCGCCCGGCCGGGTGATCGTCAAGCTGCTCTTTCTGTCCTTCGTCGTCGGCGTGCTGCTGTCGGCGCTCGACCTGCACCCGCTCGACCTGTTCGACGGGATGGTGTCGTTCATCCGCCGGCTGTGGAACCTCGGCTTCGAGGCGCTCGGCCAGCTCGGCGGCTATTTCCTGCTCGGCGCGGTGGTGGTGATCCCGGTCTGGGCGGTGCTGCGGCTGATGAGCATCGGCCGGCGGAGCTGAACCAAACGCCTCGCGCGATCAGGCGAACTCCGCCGCCACCCGGTGCAGGATCGTGTGGCGGCGCGCCAGCCTGTCGATGTCCTCCAGATAGCCGCCGCCGATCACCCCGGCGAGCGGAATGCCCGCCGCGCGCACGCGTGACACCACATAACGGTCGCGCGCGGCCAGCCCCTCGTCGCTCAGCGACAGGCGCCCCAGCCGGTCCTCTTCATGCGGGTCGACGCCGGCATTGTAGAAGACGATGTCGGGGCGAAAAGCGGCGAGCGCGCCCGGCAGCACGGCGGCAAGCGCCTCCAGATAGGCGGCATCCCCGACGCCGTCCTCCAGCGGCACGTCGAGGCTCGAAGGCACCTTGCGCACCGGATAGTTGCGCCCCGCATGCAGCGACAGGGTGAACACCGCCGCGTCGCCGGCGAAGATCTGCGCCGTGCCGTCGCCCTGGTGCACGTCGAGATCGACGACCATGGCGCGGCGGATCGCCCGATCCGCCATCAGCAGGCGGATCGCCACCGCGACATCGTTGAAGACGCAGAACCCCGCCCCTTGCGAGCTCCTGGCATGATGGCTGCCGCCGGCGGTGTTGCAGGCAATGCCCCGATCGAGCGCCAGCAAGGCGGCGAGCACCGTCCCGGCCGTGGCGCAGCGGGCGCGCAAGGCGACGCTCTCGCTCATCGGCAGGCCGATCTCGCGGGCAATCGGCGCCGGCACGTCGGCGGCGAAGACCTGGTCGACATAGGCCCGGTCATGGGCGAGCGCGATCCACTCCGCCGGTGCGGGCGCCGGCCGGTGGAAGCCGCCTTCCGCCACCAGCCCGTCCTCGACCAGCACCTGCGCCACCCGGCGGAACTTGTTCATCGGGAAGCGGTGGGCGGCGGGAATGTCGGCGCAGAAGGCCGGGTGATGGACGATGGCGAGCGACATGCGGACCTTTGGACCCGGTTTCAAGGCCATTTATACGCTCCGCATGGCGCGGGAGACCAGTCAGGAGACCAGTGCGGGGGCGCCCGCCCATGGGACACCCCCGCACCCGTTCAAACGTCAGACGATCGCCGCCCGCAAGGGCACCGTCCGGCTCGCCGCCGGACCGGCGAGGCCGCGATGCAGTTCGGCAAGCTGGCCCTCGCTGATCGACATGGCCGGCAGTCCGGCCACCACATCGGCGACGATGGCATCGGCATCGGCCAGCAGGATCTCGCCGGCCTCAGTCAGCCGCGCCAGGCTCTGGCGGGCGTCCCGCTCGCCCTTTTCCGTCACCACATAGCCGAGCTTTTCCAGCGGCTTCAGCGCGCGGGTAACGGCGGAGGGCGTCAGGCCGACGGCCTCTGCCAGTTCCACCCGCATCGCCCGGCTGCCGGGAAACTCCGACAGGCTTTTCAGCAGGCGATATTCGCGGAAGCTGACGCCGCGGGCGCCGGCAAGCGGGCGGTCGAAGCGCTTCTCGATCAGGCCGGCAATGTCGAGAAGGGTGAAGACAAGCGCGTTCATGGCACGAACCTTCCTGTTGCGTGACTATTGCAGTCTATATACGTGATCACTCATGTATTTCAAGGGAGCCGTAGACCCAGCTTCCGGCGAGGGGGGCCGGCGAGGAGGGTCCGGCAAGGGGGCTCTGGCGAGGAGGCTCTGGCGAGCAGGGTCTACCGGGAGTCGGTGGGCCGGGGCGGCCTCCCCTTCCTCCCTCAGCCGGCCTCGTCCGCGATCCACTGGCGAAAGGCGCGCATGGCCGGCGTCTGCCGCCGCGATTTCAGCCAGGTCAGCCAGTAGGCGCCGAGCGGCGCCTCCACCGCGAAGGGGCGGACGACGCGCCCCTCCGCGATCTCGCGAGCGAACATCGCCACCGGCACCAGGGCGACGCCCGCCCCCAGCGCCGCTGCCTCGACCAGGGCCCTGGAGGAATCGAACATGAAGCCGCGGGCCGGCAGCGGCTCGAGGCCGGCCATGCGGAACCAGGCCGCCCATTCGTCCTGCCGGTAGGAGCGCAGCAGATCCGCGCCGGCAAGGTCGCGCGGCTGCGCGAGCCGGACCGCGACCTGCGGCGCGCAGACCGGCGAGAACGGCGCCTCCATCAGCCGCACCGCCTCCGTCGCGTGCCAGGCGCCGTCGCCGAAGCGGATGAACAGGTCGAGCCCGTCGAGCAGCATGTCGGCGCGGTTGTTGTTGGTCTTCAGCCGCAGGTCGACATGGGGATGGGCCTCGCGAAAGCCCGCCAGACGCGGCAGCAGCCAGCCGATGGCGAAGGTGCCGACGACGCCGATGGTCAGGATCTCGCGGAAATTGCCCTGCTCGAACTGGCTCAGCGTCGCGCTCATCCGCCGGAACGCATCGCTCAGCACCGGCAGCAGGGCCTGCGCCTCGTCGGTGAGCGCAAGGCCGCGCGGCAGCCGCTTGAACAGGGTGAGACCGAGCGTCTCCTCCAGCGCCTTCACCTGATGGCTGATCGCCGTCTGGGTCACCCGCAGTTCCAGCCCGGCGCGGGTGAAGCTGCCAAGCCGGGCCGAGGCCTCGAAGGCGCGCAGCGCATTGAGCGGCAATTGCGAGACATCCATGGGCTCTCCTCCAAGGCCAAGATTTTCTCATGTCTAATCCCAGAATTGATCGTTTGGCGAGGGTCTTATGTTTGCGCATGATCGCCCCCGCAGGCTGGGAGGCCATCCCGCGCCCTGCCGCCGCACTGACCGGCGCAGGCCGCATGCTGTCACCACGGAGACGACACCCATGTTCAAACTGTCCCGCCGGCAGGCGCTTGCCGGCTCGCTTCTGCTCGCCCCGACGCTGGCCACCGGCACCGCTCTGCTGGCGACGCCCGCCCGTGCCGGCACGGCCGATGCCGCCGATATCGAAGGCCGCCTCGCCGCGCTGGAGCGCAAGCAGGGCGGCCGCCTCGGCATCGCCATCCATGACGTTGCCAGCGGACAGACCTTCGGCAATCGGCTGGACGAACGCTTCCTGATGGCTTCGACATTCAAGCTGACGCTCGCCGCCTTCGTGCTTGCCCGCGTCGACCGGGAGGAAGAACAGCTCGACCGGCGCATCCCCTTCACCAAGGGCGATCTCGTCTCCTGGTCGCCGGGCACGGAAAAGCATGCCGGCGGCCCCGGCCTGACGGTCGCGGAGCTGTGCGAGGCGACGGTGACGATGAGCGACAACACCGCCGCCAACCTGCTGCTCAAGAGCTTCGGCGGTCCGGCGGCGCTGACGGGGTTCACCCGCTCGCTCGGCGACGAGACCACCCGTCACGACCGCATGGAGCCGGAGCTCAACGCCCATGACGGGCCCGGCGACGAGCGCGACACGACGACGCCGAGGGCGATGACGCAGACCTTGCGCAAGTTGCTGTTCGGCGATGCCCTGTCGCGCCGCTCGCGCGACCGGCTGACCGCGTGGCTGGTCACCAACCGGACGGGCGACGCACGGCTGCGGGCCGGTTTTCCCGCCGACTGGCTGGTCGGCGACAAGACCGGCACCAGCGGCAAGGGCCACGCCAACGACATTGGCGTCGCCTGGCCGAGCAGCCGCGGCGCACTGATCGTCACCGCCTATTGCGAGATGCCGCAGGCCGAGGCCAAGACGCGCGACGCCACAATGGCCGAGATCGCCCGCATCGCCGCCTCCATCTGAGCCTCGTCGGGGCGGGACGGCTCCCTGCGCCGCCCCGCCCCACCCGACATTTCTTCAATGCACCCGTCGCCGCATCGCCTACCCTCTCCCGCAGCGTTTCAGGGAGCACCGCATGACCGTCAGGCGCATCGTCGCGAACATCGCCGTCACCGACACCGGCCCCTCGCAGGCCTTCTACCGGGATATTCTCGGCCTCCAGCCGGTGATGGACCACGGCTGGATCGTCACGCTCGCCGCCGACGCCCCCAGCCCGGCGCGCCCGCAGATCGGCATCGCCACGCAAGGTGGATCGGGCACCCCGGTGCCGGACCTTTCGATCGAGGTGGACGACCTCGACGCGGTGATCGCCCGCATCGAGCGCGCCGGCCTTGCGCCCGAATACGGGCCGGCCCTTGAGCCCTGGGGCGTGCGCCGCCTGTTCCTGCGCGACCCGAACGGACGCCTGCTCAACATCCTGGAGCATGCGCAGGAAAGCTGAGACGAAAGCACAGCGCGGCTTCCCCGCACCGCCCTTTCCTTCGTCATTCCGGGCAAGGCGCAGCCGCGGCCCGGAACCGGCGAGCCGCCGAGGTTGCGGTGCTACTTCACAGTAGACAACCTGGAGAACTCACCGCACCGACAGGACGGAGATTTCCCCCGCGCCACTGCGCATGCGTGGACGGATCAAGATTTCGACGTCCTGATCGAGCGCCGTCAGGAAGCTCATCAGCTTTTCGACGGAAAACCCGTCGAGCCGGTAGTTGACCAGCGCCGAGACTTTCGGCTGCGGGATACCAAGCAGCCGCGCCGTGTCGAGCTGGCGCAGACGACGGGATTTGACGATTTCATTGATCACCATCGCCAGGCGGGTCTTGGTCTGGCGCTCGGACGCATCGGGCAGCCCGATATCGGCAAAGACGTTGCCGGTGCCGTGTGTGATGTCGTCGGTCATGTTCGCCCTGCTTTCCCTTGTGGCGTCGGACGGTGGCTGTTCGCTTCGTAATCGGCCCGCGCCCGTTTCAGGCGTTCTCGAACCAGCTCGACATCCGGCTGCGCGGTGCGAATGCCTGACGGTGACTTCTTCTGAAAGGCATGGAGCACGTACACCACACCCTCGAAGCGCACCGTATAGATGGCGCGATAGGCATCGCCGTCATGTCGCTCGACAACCTCGAACACGCCAGGCCCCTCGCCCTTCCATGGCTTGGCTTGCGGGTGCTTGCCGCCGAGTTGGGCAACGCCGAGCGCATATCCCATGTCGCCCTTCACCGGATCGGGGAACGCCATGAAATCAGCCTTCGACGATCCAACCCAATGCAGCGGTTTTTCGCGCGACGGTGGCTGAGATCGGCTCATGGCGAAATATACCTTTTTGGATATATTCTTCAAGAAGGATGTTCGAACCTCACAGCCGGACGGATCGCGAGGCTCGCCCGGGAAGACGCAAGGAGGGTGCCGGGCGAAAGCCCGAAGGAACGACCGGACGCGGTCTCGCGCCGCCCCTGCCCCGTCATATCCCGTTTGACCGTTCCGCCTTTGTTCGCTAGCGTTCCGGGAAGACGACTCTCCCGCCCGCGTCCGCGCCCCCGTTTCAGAGCAAGCCAGATGACGAGCCAGCCCTCCGGCGCCGTGCGCCCGTTCGACGTGACCAGCCGCAGCGTCCTTGCCATCGCCGTGCCGATGACGCTCGCCTATCTGTCGACGCCGCTGCTCGGGCTCATCGACACCGCGGTGATCGGCCAGCTCGGCGATGCCGCGCTGCTCGGCGGCATCGCGCTTGGCGGCGTGCTGTTCGACATCGTCTTCACCAGCTTCAACTTCCTGCGCGCCGGCACGACGGGGCTGACCGCGCAGGCGAGCGGGGCCGGCGACGGCGAGGAGGAGCGCGCGGTCCTCTTCCGCGCCGTGCTGCTGGCATTGGCGCTCGGCGCGGCGGTGATCGTGCTGCAGCAGCCGGCGCTGACCGCCGGCCTGTGGCTGATGGGCGGCAGCGCCGAGGTGCAGGCGGCCACCGCCAGCTATTTCGCCATCCGCGCCCTCTCCGCGCCGCTGGCGCTCGCCAATTACGCCTTTCTCGGCTGGTTCATCGGCCGCGGCCAGGCGATGACCGCGCTCGGCCTGCAGAGCTGGCTGAACGGCATCAACATCGCCCTCTCGGTCCTCTTCGTGCTGTATCTCGAATGGGGCGTCGCCGGCGTCGCCGCCGCCACCGTCATCGCCGAGGCGCTGACCGCCCTGGCCGGCACGGTGGTCGCCGCCCGCGCCCTGTCGGGCCGCCCGCTCCCCACCCGGGCGCAGATCTTCGACAAGGCCCGCTTCACACGGATGATGGCGCTCAACGGCGACATCCTGATCCGCTCCTTCGCGCTGATCACCGCCTTCGCCTTCTTCATGTCGCGCTCGGCAGCGCAAGGCGACACGGTGCTGGCGGCCAATGCCGTCCTGGAAAAGTTCTTCATGGTGGCGAGCTTCTTCCTCGACGGGCTGGCGACGGCGGCCGAGCAGCTCGCCGGCCGCGCCGTCGGCGCGCGCTACCGCCCCGCCTTCGACCGTTCGCTGAAGCTCAGCCTCCTGTGGGGCTTTGTGCTGGCCGGGCTGATCTCGCTGGTCTTCTTCGTCGCCGGCCCGCTGCTCATCCGCGCGATGACGACGGCGGAGGATGTGCGCCAGACGGCCATAATCTATCTCGGCTGGGCGGCGGCGACGCCGCTGCTCGGCGTCCTCGCCTTCCAGATGGACGGGGTGTTCATCGGCGCCACCTGGTCGCGCGACATGCGCAACATGATGCTGGTGTCGCTGGTGCTGTATTTCGCCGTCTATTGGGCGGCCTTCCCGGCGCTCGGCAATCACGGCCTGTGGCTGGCCTTCACCGTGTTCCTGGCCGCGCGCGGCTTTTCGCTGCTGGCGATCACCGGCCGGCGGGCGCGGCAGACCTTTCCCGCGCAGCCGGCCTAGCGCGTTTCTATGTTTGCGCGAGCCACGGAAACGTTCCGTCTTTTCTCGCGCAATTCCGGACGGAAAACCGGTCCCCACTTTTCCTGGAATTGCGCTAGCGCAAGCAGTCCAGGATCTCGCCCTCGCCGACGAGGCCGAGCGGCATGTCGCCCTCGCACACCAGCACCGGGCGCACGCTCGCCCGCTTCAGGGCGATCACCTCGCGCACCGGCGTCTTGGGCGCGCAGCGCGGCGTGCCCTCCAGCGTGCCGGCCTCGCCCTCGGCCAGCGGACGCATGATGTCGCGGGCGCGCAGCACCCCGAGCGGGTTCATATGCGCCACGAAGTCGGCGACATACTCGTTCGCCGGCTTGCGCACGATCTGCTGCGGCGTGCCGAGCTGGATCACCCGCCCGCCTTCCATGATGGCGATGCGGTTGCCGATCTTCGCCGCCTCGTCGAGATCGTGGCTGACGAAGACGATGGTCTTGTTGAGCTTGTCCTGCAGCGCCAGCAATTCGTCCTGCAGATGGCCGCGGATCAGCGGGTCGAGCGCCGAGAACGGCTCGTCCATCAACAGGATCGGTGCGTCGGTGGCGAAGGCGCGGGCCAGTCCGACCCGCTGCTGCATGCCGCCGGAGAGCTCGTGGACATATTTGTCGCCCCATTGGGCAAGGCCGACCAGCTCCAGTTGCGCGTCGACCTTCTGTCGGCGCTCGCGCGCCGGCATCCCGGCCAGCTCCAGCCCGAAGCCGACATTCTCGCGCACCGTGCGCCAGGGCAGCAGCGCGAATTGCTGGAACACCATGGCGATGCGGCCGCGGCGCAGGGCCCGCAGTTCCTGCGGCGTGCAGGCGGAGGGGTTCACCGAAGCCGCGCCATTGTGCACCAGCACCTCGCCGCGGGTGACCCGGTTGAGCCCGTTGACGGCGCGCAGCAGCGTCGACTTGCCGGAGCCCGACAGGCCCATCAGCACGATCAACTCGCCCTCCTTGATGTCGAAGCTGGCGCCGGCAACGCCGAGGATCTGGCCGGTCTCCTGCTGGATCTCGGC
Organism: Stappia sp. P2PMeth1; assembly: GCF_900185735.1. Lineage (NCBI taxonomy): Bacteria > Pseudomonadati > Pseudomonadota > Alphaproteobacteria > Hyphomicrobiales > Stappiaceae > Stappia > Stappia sp. P2PMeth1. The sequence goes on from NZ_FYAW01000010.1 coordinate 17,599, forward strand.
GCGGCTGCGGCCGGCATCTATCAGCGGCAGGGCGGCGTGCTGGCGCTTGCCGAAGACGATGTCGACATTGCGGAACGAGACGGCGGCGGTCATCGGCTGCCCTCGCCTTCGTCGCGGGTGCGGAAGAAGCGGTCGAGCATGATGGCGACCAACACAATGGCGATGCCGACCTCGAAGCCTTGCGCGATGTTGACGGTGTTGAGCGCGCGCAGGGTCGGCACGCCGAGCCCGTCGGCGCCGACCAGGGCGGCGATCACCACCATCGACAGCGACAGCATGATGGTCTGGGTCAGCCCGGCCATGATCTGCGGCAGGGCGTAGGGCAGTTCGACCTTCCACAGCAACTGCCAGCCGGTGGCGCCGAAGGCCTCGCCCGCCTCGATCAACTGGCGCGGGGTGGAGGCAACGCCGAGCCGGGTCAGGCGGATCGGCGCGGGGATCGCGAAGATCACCGTGGCGATCAGCCCCGGCACCATGCCGAGGCCGAACAGGATCAGCGCCGGGATCAGATAGACGAAGGTCGGGATCGTCTGCATCAGGTCGAGGACGGGGCGCATCGCGGCAAAGAGCTTGGGCCGGTGCGCGGCGGCAACGCCGAGCGGCACGCCGATCGCCATGCACACGGCGGAGGCGGCGATCACCAGCGACAGGGTCTCGGTCGTCTGCTTCCAGTAGCCCTGGTTGATGATGAGAAGCAGGCTGGCGGCGACGAACAGCGCGAAGGAGACGCGCCGCTGCACCGCGAAGGCCAGCGCGCTCGCGATGACCACGACCGCCAGCGGGCCGGGCGCCTGCAACAGCCAGAGAATGGCCCGGATCAGGGTTTCGAGCACCGCCGAGATGCCGTCGAACACCCAATAGGCATTGGCGGTCAGCCAGTCGACCACCGCCTTGGCCCAGGGGCCGATAGGGATCTTGTGTTGGGTGAGCCAGTCCACGCGCAGCCTCGCCGTCCGGTCTTGTCATCTTGTGCGGGGGCTTGGCGCCGGCCCGCTTGGGCGGATGCGGCCCGCCCGCGCGCACCTGGCAAGGCGGCGCGGGCGGGCGGGAGGCTCTAAAGGCCGAGGGCGCCCTTCAGGGCGGCCGTGGCATCGCCGCCGTCGAAGGTGGTGACGCCGTCGAGCCAGGCCTCGGCGACGCCCGGGTTGTCCTTCAGCCAGGCGGTCGCGGCGGCGTTCGGCTCAGTGCCGTCATTGAGGATCGCGCCCATGATCTCGTTTTCCATCTGCAGCGAGAACACCAGGTTCTGCAGGAACTTGCCGACATTCGGGCACTCGGCTACATAGCCGGCGCGCACATTGGTGTAGATCGTCGCGCCGCCGAGATCGGGACCGAACACCTCGTCGCCCCCCTCCAGATAGGCCATGTCGATATTGGCGTTCATCGGATGCGGCTCCCAGCCGAGGAAGACCACGTCCTGCTTGCGCGGCACGGCGCGCGAGACCTGCGACAGCATGCCGGCCTCGGAGCTTTCGACGATCTGGAAGTCCTTGAGGCCGAACATGTCGCCCTCGATCATGTCGATGATCAGTCGGTTGCCGTCGTTGCCGGCCTCGATGCCGTAGATCTTGCCGTCGAGATCGTCCTTGAACTTGGCGATATCGGCGAAGGATTTCAGGCCCTTGTCATAGGTGTAGCGCGGCACGGCGAGCGTGTACTTGGCGCCTTCCAGGTTGGCGCGCACGGTCTCCACCGAGCCGTCCTCGCGATAGGCGGCGATGTCGCCCTCCATGGTCGGCATCCAGTTGCCGAGGAAGACGTCGATGTCCTTGTTCTTCAGCGAGGCATAGGTGACCGGCACCGAGAGGATCTTGACGTCGCTTACATAGCCCAGCGCCTCCAGCACCACCGAGGCGGTGGCGGTGGTGGCGGTGATGTCGGTCCAGCCGACATCGGAGAAGCGGACGGTCTTGCAGGCTTCGGCGTCCGCCGCCAGGGCGGTCGGTGCGGCCAGACCCAGGGCAAGGGCTGCGGCGCCGAAGCGCAGGGCAAGGGTGGTCATCAGCGTGTGTCCTCCTGACGGGCGGGACGACCGGAAGGGCCGGCCCGCATGCTGGGTTGCGGCACGGCGGCAAGGCTGCCCGCGCCGTTGGGAGCCGGCCGCGAAACGCGGCGGCGCAAGGTCCCGACGCGCGGCCCGCAAGCTGCGGCGCGCAAGGGTTCGAAGGAGGGCGGAAGGTCCCGCGCACCGGCAGCGGGGCCGGCGGCCAGAGGCGACGGGAGTCGCCGGGGGTGCAGCAATCGGGGCGCGAGACGCGCTCGCCGAATGCGGCGGCCGGGCAGAACGGCCCGGCACGAACGAACCGGACCTCCCTGCCCGTTTCGTTGCACATCAAAACATTTTTAAACGGCATGTGCAATTCCCCGCTTGTTTTTCGTTTTTTCGTTGATTGAACGGCCAATCAAAATTACTTCTTGGAGAGCAAGGCGCGCCGGCTTCCAGCCGGACGCGAGCGCGCGCCATGCAGCGCCGCACCCGGCTTCGGCATCAGGCCCGGCTTGAGGCTCGGCATGAGGCTCGGCATGGGGGCTCCGGCCCCTGCGCCGGAAACGGGCCCACGGGAAACGGGCCCACGGGAAACGGGCCACGGGAAACGGGCCACGGGAAACGGGGCGGAAGGCCGCCATGCGGCCGCGCCGACGGCGGAACCACGAACACCACGGTGCCTCGCCCCGGATCCGGGCCGGCGAGCACCGGCAACCTTCAGAACGAACGGGGCGGGCTGGAAACGGAGCGCAGATGCCGCGAATCGGAATGGAAACCCATCGCCGCAAGGCCTTGATCGACGCCACCGTCGAGACGATCCACGAGCGCGGCTTCGGCGATGCGACGATGGCCGAAATCGCGCGGCGCGCCGGCGTCTCGGGCGGCCTCGCCCATCACTATTTCGGCTCCAAGGCCGGGCTGCTCAACGCCACCATGCGCTTCCTGCTGACCGACCTGTCGCGCGAGACCCGCGAGCGGATGGCCGGCGCCGCCGGCCCGCGCCAGCGCATCTCGGCGATGATTTCGGCAAGCTTCGCGCCGACCCAGTTCCAGCCGGCGCTGATCTCGGCCTGGCTCGCCTTCTACCTGCAGGCGCGCACCGACGCGGAAACCCGCCGCCTGCTGCGGATCTATCACCGGCGGCTGGTGTCCAATCTCGCCCATGCCTTCGCCGCGCTCATTCCCGGCGAGCGCGCCCGCCATGCGGCGGAAGGCACCGCGGCGATGATCGACGGGCTGTGGCTGCAGCGCATCTTCGCCGACGGACCGCCGCAGCCGCGCACCGCCATCCGCCGGGTCGAGGACTATGTCGAGCGCCAGATCGGCGCCCCCTCGCTCGCCCTCACCGACACCGGACCTCAGGGAAACGGATAGACCCATGCAGGACGCCACCCATATCGTCGTCGGCTCCGGCTCGGCCGGTGCCGCCCTCGCCTATCGCCTGTCGGAGGACCCGGCCAACAAGGTTCTGGTGCTGGAGGCCGGCGGAACCGATATCGGCCCCTTCATCCAGATGCCGGCGGCGCTCAGCTATCCGATGAACATGTCCCGCTACGACTGGGGCTATCGAAGCGAGCCCGAGCCGCATCTCGGCGGCCGCCGGCTGGCGACCCCGCGCGGGCGGGTCATCGGCGGCTCCTCCTCGGTCAATGGCATGGTCTATGTGCGCGGCCATGCGCGCGACTTCGACACCTGGGAGGAGATGGGCGCGCGCGGCTGGTCCCATGCCGATGTCGCCCCCTATTTCGAGCGGATGGAGACGAGCCATGGCGGCGAGGCCGGCGTGCGCGGCACCTCCGGCCCGCTGCATGTCACCCGCGGCACCAAATGGAACCCGCTCTATGCCGCCTTCGTCGAGGCCGGGCGCCAGGCCGGCTACGAGACGACGCCCGACTATAACGGCCTGAAGCAGGAAGGCTTCGGCGACATGGAGATGACCGTGTGGCGGGGCCGGCGCTGGTCCACCGCCAATGCCTATCTGCGCCCCGCCCTGAAGCGGCCCAACATCCACCTGTTCACCGGCGCCACGGTCACCCGCGTGCTGTTCGACGGGCAGCGCGCCACCGGCGTCGAGTTCCGGCGCGGCGGGCGCCTCGAGAGGGTAAGCGCCTCGGCCGAGGTGATCCTTGCCGCCTCCTCGATCAATTCGCCGAAGATCCTGATGCTGTCGGGGATCGGCAATGGCGCCGCGCTGCGCGCCCTCGGCCTGCCGGTGCTGGCCGACCGGCCGGGCGTCGGCGCCAATCTGCAGGACCATCTGGAGCTCTACATCCAGCAGGCCTGCATCCAGCCGATCACCCTTTACAAGCACTGGAACCTGATCTCGAAAGCGATGATCGGGGCGCAGTGGCTGTTCTTCGGCGCCGGGCTCGGCGCCTCCAACCATTTCGAGGCCTGCGCCTTCATCCGTTCGCGCGCCGGCATCGACTATCCCGACATCCAGTACCATTTCCTGCCCTTCGCCGTGCGCTACGACGGCAAGGCGGCGGCCGAAGGCCACGGCTTCCAGGCGCATGTCGGGCCGATGCGCTCGAAGTCGCGCGGCCGCGTGGCGCTGACCTCGCCGGACCCGATGGCCGCGCCCTCGATCCTGTTCAACTACATGTCCCACCCGGACGACTGGCAGGAGTTCCGCACCGCCATCCGCCTGACGCGGGAGATCTTCGGCCAGGAGGCCTTCGCCCCCTATCGCGGCCGCGAGATCCAGCCGGGCGAGGCCGTCCAGTCCGACGCCGAGCTCGACGACTTCATCCGCGAACACGCCGAAAGCGCCTATCACCCCTGCGGCACCTGCCGCATGGGCGCTGCCGACGATCCGCTCGCGGTGGTCGACCCGCAGGGCCGGGTGATCGGCGTCGAGGCCCTGCGCGTCGCCGACAGCTCGATCTTCCCGCAGATCACCAACGGCAATCTCAACGCCCCCTCGATCATGGCCGGCGAGAAGATCGCCGACCACGTCATGGGGCGCGAGCCGCTGCCGCGCTCCAACAAGCAGCCGTGGATCCATCCGAACTGGCGGACAGCGCAGCGCTGACGCTTTACACTGATCTTGCACCGTCATTCGTTCGCGTCCGCCAGGAGAGAGTTCATGCGTGCCCAGCCCCCCGCCTCGCATTTCATCAACGGCGCCTATCAGGAAGACCCGCACGGGCGGCCGATCGAGGATCGCTATCCGGCGACCGGCGAGGTGATCGCCCGGCTGTGCGCGGCCGGCTCCGAGACGGTGAACGCCGCCGTTGCCGCGGCCCGCTCCGGCTTTCGTGTCTGGGCGGCAACGCCGGCGGCCGAGCGCGGCCGGGTGCTGCGGCGGGCGGCCGATCTCCTGCGCGCCCGCAACCGCGAGCTTTCCGAGCTGGAGACGCTGGACACCGGCAAGCCGCTGCAGGAAACCCTGGTGGCGGACGCCGCATCGGGCGCCGATTGCCTGGAATATTACGGCGGCCTTGCCGCGACGCTCACCGGCGAGCATATCGATCTCGGCGGCTCCTTCGCCTATACGCGGCGCGAGCCGCTCGGCGTCGTCGGCGCCATCGGCGCCTGGAACTATCCGATCCAGATCGCCTGCTGGAAGGCGGCGCCCGCGCTTGCCTGCGGCAATGCGGTCGTGTTCAAGCCGTCCGAGCTGACCCCGCTCAGCGCGCTCAAGCTGGCCGAGATCCTGAAGGAAGCCGGCCTGCCGGACGGGGTCTTCAACGTGGTGCAGGGCTATGGCGAAACCGGCGCGCACCTCGTCGAGCATCCCGATGTCGCCAAGGTCTCGCTGACCGGCTCGGTCCCCACCGGCACCAGGGTCGCCGAGATCGCCGCGCGCACGCTCAAGCACGTAACGCTGGAGCTCGGCGGCAAGTCGCCGCTGATCGTCTTCGACGACGCCCATCTCGACAATGCGGTGTCGGCGGCGATAAACGCCAATTTCTACTCCTCCGGCCAGATCTGCTCGAACGGCACCCGCGTCTTCGTGCAGAAGGGGCTGAAGGACGCCTTCCTCGCGCGGCTCGCCGAGCGCACGGCGCGGGCACGGCTCGGCGACCCGATGGACGAGAGCGTCGACACCGGCCCGCTGGTCTCGCAGGCCCAGCTCGACAAGGTGCTCGGCTATATCGAAGCGGGCCGGGCCGAGGGCGCGCGGCTTGTCTGCGGCGGCGGCCGCGCCACCGTGCAAGGCTTCCCGGACGGGCTGTTCGTCGAGCCGACGGTGTTTGCCGACGTCGCCGACCACATGACCATCGCCCGCGAGGAGATCTTCGGCCCCGTCATGTGCGTGCTCGATTTCGACAGCGAGGAGGAAGCATTGGCGCGGGCCAATGCGACCGAGTTCGGCCTTGCCGCCGGCGTCTTCACCCGCGACATTTCCCGCGCCCATAGGGTGATCGGCGCCCTGCATGCCGGCACCTGCTGGATCAACACCTACAACCTGACGCCGATCGCCATGCCCTTCGGCGGCTACAAGAAGTCCGGCATCGGCCGCGAGAACGGCCATGCCGCCATCGAGCATTACAGCCAGGTGAAATCCGTCTATGTGGAGCTCGGCGACGTCGCCAGCGCCTATTGAGGGCGAAACGCGAAGGCCCGCCTCGAGGGGCGGGCCTTGCAACGTCCTGTGGCGATGAGGGGGGGCTTGCGCCCGCGGGTCTCAAGGCCGTAACGTGTTTTAATATGGTTGCATGCATTTCAAAGTCAAGTTTTTGACCAACCCGTATGAGGGTCCGTGCAATTCTCTCCAGATGAGATAATACACCTGCCGAACGTGATCTCGGCACCGCGCTTTGCGACGTATTTGCGGATTTGCAACGATCATCCGGGTTCGGCGCTGGCCTTGTATCAATGGAATCTGGAAATTTCAGCCGCATTCATCGTTCCCCTCCAAATCTGCGAAGTAGCGGTGAGAAACGGCGTGGTACACGCCATTGAGGCCGTGCATGGCGCCAACTGGCCTTGGTCGCTCGGTTTCATACGAAGTCTTCCGCGGCCGAAAGCCACTTGGCACTATGATCCGCAGGATGACCTGCGCAACGTGGCAGGACGGACAGGCACCGCCGGCAAGGTGGTGGCCGAATTGAAATTTGCCTTCTGGGAAAAGCTCTTCACGAAAGGCCAGGATACTCGCCTCTGGCATCCTCATTTGGCGACGGCGTTTCCCGGTGCTCCTCACACCCTCTCCGTTCCGCAGGCACGCGAACACGCGTTTGCCAGCCTCCAGGCGATCCGTAGATTCCGAAACCGGATCGCCCACCATGAGCCGATCTTCGCCCGCAACCTGTCAGCCGACTATGAGCGCCTTCGAGAGATGATCGAGTGGCGCAACCCTGCTGCGGCTGTTTGGCTCGACCGAATACAGCAGGTCTCTGAGCTCTTGAACCGCAAGCCCTAAGCCGCCAGCCCAGCGCCTATTGAGGCGCCTCACACGCTCCCCTGCCCGTCCGGGTCGGCCTTGGCCCAGGCCTCCGCATTGCGGCCGCTCGCCTCGCCGAGATGGGCGAGCCCGTGCCGGTCGAGGCAGGCGGACAGATGCGTCAGGATGCGCCCCACCAGCCCCGGCCCCTCATAGACGAGGCCGGTATAGAGCTGCAGCAGGCTGGCGCCGGCCGTGATCTTGGTCCAGGCCGCCTCGCCGCTGTCGATGCCGCCGACGCCGACGATCGGCAGGCGCGGGCCGACCCGCAGCCGCATGCGGGCGAGCGCGATGGTGGAGCGGCGAAACAGCGGCCGCCCGGACAATCCGCCCGCCTCGGCCGCGCCCTTGCGGTCGGAAAGGCCGCCGCGCGCCAGCGTCGTGTTGGAGACGATCAGCCCGTCGATGCCGGCGGCCAGCACCTCGGCGGCGATGTCGTCGAGCCCGGCCTCATCCATGTCCGGCGCGATCTTCAACAGCACCGGCACCGCGCGGCCATGGCGGGCGGCAGCCGCCTCCCGCGCCTCCATCACCCGGCCGAGCAGCTCCTTCAGCGCCGCGCGCGCCTGCAGGTCGCGCAGGCCCGGCGTGTTCGGCGAGGAGATGTTGACCGCGAAATAGGAGGCAAGATCGGCGAAGGTGTCGATGCCGGCGACATAGTCGGCGATGCGGTCGCTCGCATCCTTGTTGGCCCCGACATTGACCCCGACGATGCCGCCGCGATGGCGCCGGGCTGCTAGCCGGGCGCGCAGCGCCGCATGGCCCTCGTTGTTGAAGCCGAGCCGGTTGATCACCCCCCGGTCGGCGGGCAGGCGGAAGACGCGCGGACGCGGATTGCCGTCCTGGGCCAGCGGCGTCACCGTGCCGGCCTCGGTGAAGCCGAAGCCAAGCGCCAGCAGCGCGTCGGGCACCTCGCCGTTCTTGTCGAAGCCGGCGGCCATGCCGAGCGGATTGGGAAAGGTCAGATCGGCGAGCGTCACCGCCAGCCGGCCGTCCTGCGGCACCTTGCAGGCTGGCGTCAGTCCGGTCGCCAGCGCCTTGACGGTCAGCCCGTGGGCGGTTTCCGCATCGAGAGAAAACAGCGCCTTGCGGGCGAGCGCATCGACGGCGGAGGAGAACATCACAGCGCCTCCGGGAAGAGGTGGGCCCCGTCCGCTCCCAGCGGCAGCTCGCGCACCCAGCGCACCGCCGCCATATCCAACTCGCCGTAAAGATGCGGGAACAGCGCCCCGCCGCGCGAGGGCTCCCATTTCAGGCCCTCACCCAGCGCCTCGGCCTCCACCGCGACGAGGACAAGTCCGTGCTGGCCGGCGAAATGCTTTGCCGCCGTCTCGCGCACCTGGTCGGCGGCGGAAAAATGGATGAACCCGTCGGCCAGATCCACCGGCGCGCCGGAAAACCGCCCCTCGGCCTCGGCCTCTCGCCAGTCCTTGGCCGGAGAAATCTTGTAGATCAACGTCATGAGGCGGCCCGTTCCTGTGCGTGAAGAAGGCTTGCGCGCCGGATTACAGGCTGCGGGCCGCTCAGACAAGGGCGGCTCTCCGGGAAAGCGGCGGCCGGCGCGCCGGGCCGCACTGGCACTCGACCATCATTAGGAATATATACCCGTAACGGGGATAACCCGGACAGGAAGCGCGGGACGGGCGGCCGCGACCGCTCCCCGGCGTCCGGCCGCCCCGCGGCGGCCGCAGCAACAGGCCACCCGGCCAGGGCCGTTCCCTGGCAGGCGGCAGCGGAGCCAAACCATGCTTTCGCATGAGACCCTCTGGTCGGCCATCGATCTGCTTGCCCGGCGCAACGGGCTGACGCCGTCCGGCCTTGCCCGGCGCGCAGGACTGGACCCGACCACCTTCAACCCGTCGAAGCGCACGGCCGCCGACGGCCGGCCGCGCTGGCCCTCGATGGAGTCGATCGCCAAGATCCTCGGCGCCACCCGCTCGGACCTCGCCGACTTCGTCGCGCTGGTCAACGGGCCGGACCCGGAACACACGCCGGTCGGCATGGCCGATGACGACCGTCTGCCGCTGCCGCGCGGCACGGCGCAGGCGGGAGGCCTTCCGGCGGTGAACGGCTTCTTCCACGACGGCGACCTGCCGGCGATGCTGGAGGGCGAGCGGCAGAGCAGCCCGTCCGAGATCCCCTGCGAGGACTGCGCCATCCGCGTCACCGGCGACGGCATGCTGCCGTTCTACCGGGAGGGCGACGTCATCGTCATCTCGCCGAAGCGGGCGATCCAGCGCGGCGACCGGGTGGCGCTGCGCCTCGCCTCGGGCGAACTCAGGGCGCGGATCTTCGACCGGCGTCTGCGCGGGCGCATCGAACTGTCGCCGCTCGACGCGGAGAGTGCGCCCGAGCGCCTCGTCGCCGACGAGGTGGTGTGGATGGCGCGGATCATCTGGGCGAGCCAGTAGCGGCGCCTCAGCAGGAACGGGCCAGGCAGGACAGGCATGGGACGCACCCTTTTCATTGCAGTGCTGATCGCCGGCGCGCTCGCCATCGCCGCCGATTACGGCAGCGGCGGGCTTGTCAGAGCCGTGCTCACCGGCGAGACCGCCGGCGGACCGGCCCAAACACAGGCCCAAACACAGGCCCAAACACAGGCACAGATACCAGAACAGGCACCGGCACAGGGCAGGCCTGCGGAGGCGGATGCCGCGGAGCGGCCTGTCGCGGGGGAGCGGCCGGCACCTGCCGCGGCGCAGGCACAGGCGGACGAGCGCATGGCCCCCACCTCGCCTGCGCACACGGCGGCGCCCGCGGCGATCCTGCCCGAGGCACCGGATCCCTCGAGCATCCGCAATGTGACGCCCTCCGACATCCTGCCGCCGCCCCAGGTGTCCGGCCCGTTGAAGCGGGTCGCCGCGCAACTGCCGAAGCTGCCCGAGCGGGAGATCCCGAGCGAGATCACCTTTCACCAGCCCTTGGTGCTGGACGCCGGCAGCTTCCGCGCCAAGCACCTGACCATCCGCCTTGCCGGCATCGACGCGCCCGGCCCGGAGGAAACCTGTCCCTCGCGGCTCGGCGGCACCTGGCCCTGCGGCATGCGGGCGCGCACGGCGCTGCGCGGCCTGGTGCTGCGCCATGCGGTCACTTGCGAGGACATGCAGGACACGCCGGCCGGCGTCGTGCTGGCCCGCTGCCGCCGCCAGGGCACGGACCTTGCCGCCTGGCTGGTGGCGCAGGGCTGGGCCCGCCCCGGCGAAGGCGCGGGCGATGAGCTTCTCGCGGCGGCGGCGGCGGCGCGCGAGGCGCGCCGCGGCATCTGGCAGCTCGATGGCCCGGCGCTGCCCGCCGGCGCGTCCCTGCCCGCCTTGCCCCTGCCCGGCGAGCTGCCTGATCCCCCGCATTCGGCGCCGCAGCAGCCCGGCCGCGACGCGGACGGCACACAGGTCTTGCCGCTCGATCTGCCTCCCGTCGAGATCACCGACACGCCCTGGCATCCGGGCAACGCCCGGTGACGTCGCGTTCGACATTTTCAACGGCAGAAATAGAATGAATTGAGAAATGATACTTCAAGAATAATATATATTTTTTACTTGCAATCATCGGTAGCGGAAAGCGGCGCAACACCCATCCATCGCTGCATTTTTCAAACAAATTCAACGAGATCGGTTTTCAAGCTCCGTAAATTTAACATGCGGTTAACCAACATATTGATAGTTTTCGACCGGGGTTAACCCGGCAGCTCATAAGGAGCCAAAGAATGTTGTCACTGAAGTCCTATCGCATCACGCCAAAGATCCTGTCCGTCGTCATCTTGTTGAACATTGCGATGATCGCGGTCGGACTGGTCGGCATCTCGGCGCTCCGCGTTGTCGCAACCGATGCCGAATACGCCATGCAGGCCGCGAACCGGGCCGTCGCCTCGGCCCGCCTCAATCAGCTCATCCTGAGCATCAACCGCGCCGAACTGCTGGTCGCGACCGAGCCGCGCGAAGACCTCATCAAGGCCACCACCGCAGCCTATCGGGAGGATGTCGGGCGGATCGGCGGCTATCTCGACATGATCCGCTCCTCGGCGGTGCAGGAGGTTCAGGCTCTCCTGCGGCAGGCCGAGCCGGCGATCGCCAGACTGGTCGCCTCGTCCGAAAAGACGATGGCGCTCGCAAGCCAGGTGCGCGGCACCGCGACGCCCGAGCAGGACCGGCAACTGGCCGATCTCGCGCTTGAGAGCCGGGACAATACCGTTGCCGCGCGGACCATCGTCACCGAGCAGACGACCATGTTGATCAGCCGCGCGACCGCCTTGGAGGACGAAATCGGCGAGATCGCGCAGTCCAAGGAGATCCTTCTTTATATCGTCATGGCCAGCGCGACGATCGTCGGCCTCGGCCTCGGCATCCTGATCGGCCAGACCGGCATCGCCAAGCCGATCCGCATGATCAACGAGACCTTGGGCGAACTGGCGCGCGGCAATTACGACGTGAAGATCGTCGGCGAGGACCGCAAGGACGAGGTCGGCGACATCGCCAAGGCGGCCGAGGTGTTCCGCGCCAGCGGTCTTGAGGCGATCCAGATGCGGGAGGAACAGGAACAGGCCAAGGCGCTGGCCGCCGAGCGGCAGAAGGCGGCGCTCAACCAGATGGCGGACGACTTCGAGAACGCGGTCGGCGAGATCGTCAACATCGTCTCGTCGGCGGCGACCGAGTTGCAGGCGGCGGCCGGCACGCTGACCGCCTCCGCCGAGGAGACCAGCTCCCAGTCGGCTTCCGTCGCCGCGGCGGCCGAGCAGGCGGCGATGAACGTGCAGACCGTCGCCTCGGCGGTCGAGGAACTGGCCAGCTCCGCCGGCGAGATCGGCCGTCAGGCCGACCAGTCCCGCCAGGTCGCCGGCCGCGCCGTCAGCGAGGCGACCCGCACCACCGACCGCATGAACGACCTGCGCACCAATGCCGACCAGATCGGCGCCATCATCAGCCTGATCGACGAGATCGCCGAGAAGACCAACCTGCTCGCCCTCAACGCCACCATCGAGGCGGCGCGTGCCGGCGAGGCCGGCCGCGGCTTCGCGGTCGTCGCCAACGAGGTCAAGGGTCTCGCCGAGCAGACGGCGCGGGCCACCGCCGAGATCTCGACGCAGATCAAGTCGATGCAGAGCTCGACGCTGGAGGCCAGCGAGGCGATCTCCGGCATCGGCCGCACCATCGAGGACATGAGCAACATCTCGGCCGCGATCTTCGCTGCCGTCGGCGAGCAGGGCAACACCACGACCGAGGTCGCCCGCAATGTCCAGCAGGCCTCGCAAGGGGCGGGCGAGGTGACGTCCAACATCGTCGGCGTCACCCAGGCGGCGCAGGAGGCAAGCTCCGCCTCCTCGCAGGTGCTGGCCTCGGCGAGCGAACTCGCCCAGCAGTCGGAACTGCTGCGCGGCCGGGTCGCCGAGTTCCTGCGCACCGTGCGCGCCGCCTGACGCGCGGCCGCCCAGCCTCCAGCTTCCCGCAACAACGGGCCGCCCTCGGGCGGCCCAACTCCGACAACCACGGGCCGCCTTCGGGCGGCCCGTTCCATGCAAGGACCGTTGACGCGCCTGGCGCGCTGGACTATCAGGATCGTCGAATTCCGTGGTGATTTGAGCCGGCCGGCTTGCAGCCACGTTAAACAAGTCGCTAAACAGGCCGGGTTGCAAAGACCCCGGCCCCATCACGGCCGGGGTTTTTGCATCTGGAGAACGGCATGACGACGAACAGGCACGGCTGGCACCCCGAGACGACCCTGGTGCATAGCGGAACGACACGCTCCCCCTATGGCGAGACGTCCGAGGCGATGTACCTGACCCAGGGCTTCGTCTATGCAACGGCCGAGGCGGCCGAGGCGCGGTTCAACGGCGATGATCCCGGCTTCGTCTATTCGCGCTATGCCAACCCGACCGTGGCGATGTTCGAGAACCGCATCGCCGCGCTGGAAGGGGCGGAGGCGGCGCGCGCCACCGCCAGCGGCATGGCCGCCGTCAACCTGGCGCTGATGGCCTGCTGCAAGGCCGGCGACCATGTCGTCGCGGCCAAGGCGCTGTTCGGCTCGTGCCGCTACATCGTCGAGACGCTGCTGCCGCGCTTCGGCGTCTCCTCGACGCTGGTCGACGGCACCGATCTCGACGCCTGGCGCGCCGCCATCCGTCCGGAGACGGTCGCCTGCTTCCTGGAAAGCCCGACCAATCCGACGCTGGAGGTGATCGACATCGCCGCCGTCGCCGAGATGGCCCATGCGGTCGGCGCCAAGCTGATCGTCGACAATGTCTTCGCCACGCCGATCTGGCAGTCGCCGCTGGCGCTCGGCGCCGACATCGTCGTCTATTCCGCCACCAAGCATATCGACGGCCAGGGCCGGTGCCTTGGCGGCGTGGTGCTCGGCACCGAGGAATGGATCGCCGACGAGGTGATGCCCTTCATGAAGCATACCGGCCCGTCGATGAGCCCGTTCAACGCCTGGGTGATGCTGAAGGGGCTGGAGACGCTGGCCCTGCGCGTCGAGCGCCAGACCCGCACCGCGGCGCGGCTTGCCGACCTGCTGGCGGCGCATCCTGCGGTCGCCCGGCTGATCTATCCCGGCCGCGCCGACCATCCGCAGGCCGAGGTGGCCCGCCGCCAGATGAAGGCCGGCTCGACCATGCTGGCGCTGGAGCTGAAGGGCGGCAAGGCCGCCGCCTTCCGCGCCTCCAACGCGCTCAAGATCGTCAAGATGTCCAACAATCTCGGCGATGCCCGCAGCCTCATCACCCATCCGGCGACGACGACGCATCAGTCGGTCGCCGAAGAGGCGCGCCTCGAACTCGGCATCACCGAGGGGCTGCTGCGCCTCTCCGTCGGGCTGGAGCACGAGGACGATCTCGCGGCCGACCTCATGACCGCGCTGGATATGGCCCAGAAAGCCTAAAGCAGCCGCGCCACCATGACGAGACGCGCGGTCGCCGAGACCGCGCAGACCGCCGCGAAGCCCCAGGCAATCGGCGCGAAGGCGGCCGGAAACAGGCAGAAGGCGAGGAAGACGGCGATCGTCTCCGCGCCTTCCGCCAGCCCGCCGAGATAATAGAGCGACTTCGCCCCTTGCGCGCTGGTCGCAAGCCCGCGCTTTTCCGCCATGATCGCGAAGCCGAGAAAGCTCGCCCCGTTCATGTAGAAACTCAGCAACAGTGCGCTGGCCGCCAGCGCGTTGGCGGCCGGATCGGCCAGCGCGAAGGCGAAGGGCACCGCCCCGTAGAAGAAGAAATCCAGCACGATGTCGAGATAGCCGCCGCGATCGGTGCGGGCACGGGCGCGTGCCACCGCCCCGTCGAGCCCGTCGGCCAGCCGGTTGGCGAGGATCAGCAGCGCGGCGAGCAGCGGGGCTCCCGCCCAGATCGCCAGCGCCGCGCCCATGCCGCAGGCAAAGCCGGCAAGCGTCACCGCATCGGCACTGACCCCGGCGGCGGCAAGGCGCCGGCCGGCAGCGTTGAGCATGGGGTCGATCAGCGGCCTGAGGCGAGCGTCGAACATGGGCGGTTCCTTCGGCGGGGCACGGGCGCCGCCGCTGCGGATGGGGCTGGAAAATCGCCGGTTTCGGATTAGATTGCAACCGCATCGCCCGCCACCGGGGCCGGGCCGCAACAGCCGCTGAGGCGGAAGGAGACGCATGTACCGGGCGGTGACGCGCGACATTCAGGTGACGGTCGAGCCGCACTATCTCGCGGACGAATCCAGCCCGGACGAAGGCCGCTTCGTCTGGGCCTACTCCATCGACATCGTCAATCTCGGCCTCGACACGGTGCGCCTGCGCGCCCGCCAGTGGCGCATCGTCGACGCGCTCGGCCGGCTGGAGGAAGTGCGCGGCCTCGGCGTCGTCGGCGAGCAGCCGGTGCTCGCCCCCGGCGAGCGGTTCGAATACACCTCCGGCTGCCCCTTGCGCACCAGCTCCGGCATGATGGAGGGCTGCTACGAGATGGAGACCGTCGACGGCGAGCGCTTCGAGGTCGCCATCCCGGCCTTCTCGCTCGACATCCCGGGCGCCGCGCGCATCCTCAACTGAGATCTCCCCTCCCCATGCCGCCGACGCGGCATCGACGCGCGTATTGGTTGCATATGTGACAATCATCGCAACTCGTGTTGCGTAGATCGAGCGTGCATCCTTGCGGCCGGCAGGATCTTTCCTTCGAGATCGGCAGGATGTGCCTGCCCTGAACGTGACCCTTGGAAAAAATCGCTAGGGAAGATCGGTCAAACATGCGAATCATAATCTATATGTTAAATTGAAATTACCATTGTGTCGGGGAATGTGGTCGGGGGATCGGGCGGAACGAGTGGGTCGATAGAGGGGAACCCGCATGCGCAAGATGGTGAGACGGCCCGGCGCGGAGGCGCTGCACCCGTTGCAGCCGCATCAACTCGCCTTCGAGGCGTGTTTCAATGCCTCGCCGATCCGCATCCTGTTCTGCGACCGCGACATGGTGGTCCGCGACGTCAACGCCGCCTTCCTCGAAACGGAGGGCTTCACCCGCGCCGAGGTCATCGGCAAGACCCTTGCCCAGGTGGTGGGGCCGGCGGTGTTCGAGCGTCACCGACCGCAGATCGAGGCGGCGCTCGCCGGCGAGGCGCAGTCGGTGGTCAGTTGGGGCCTGCGCCGCGCCACCCGCGACCGGCTGCTGCGCATCCGTCACGAGCCGGTGCGTGACGCGGAGGGCCTGGTGATCGGCTTCCTCTCGATGATGGAGGACACCACCGACCTGCACCAGTTGCGCCAGCGCGTGTCGATGCAGAACGAGGTGATCAACCAGACCTCCGATGCACTCGCCGTAGTCGATCCCGACTACCGCTATCTGTGGGCCAACCCCGCCTATGCGCGGCTGTGGAACCGTGCGACCGAGGACGTCGTCGGCCGGACGGTGGCCGAGGTGGTCGGTCACGAGGCCTTTCAGGATCGGGTTCTGCCGTATCTTGCCGGCTGTTTCAAGGGACGGGTCGCTCAATACGCGTTCGAGCGCGAGGGCGAGGAGACGGAGTATCTCAGCGTGCGGCTGGAGCCGCTGCGGGGCGAGAATTGCGAGATCGTCGGCGTGGTCGTCAACGCCCGCGACGTCACCGAGGAGGCGCAGTTGAACCAGCGCCTGCGCCGGCAGGCCTTGCGGGACACGCTGACGGACCTTGCCAACCGGCATGCGCTCGAGCTTGAGATCGGCAGCCGCATCGAGGCCTGCGGCGCCTGCAACGCTTTGTGCCAGGGCTGCAACACCGCCCTGCTGCTGGTCGATCTCGACGATTTCAAGGTCGTCAACGATCTTGCCGGCCATGCGGCGGGCGATGCGCTGCTCAGGCAGATCGCGAGCCTGCTGCGCAGCATGGATCCGGATGCTTTCGTCGCTCGCCTGGGCGGCGACGAGTTCGCCGTCGTGACCGGCATGGTGACCGAGACCGACGCCACCCGTCTCGGGGAACGGATCGTCCACTCGATCGAGGCGCTCGGCTTCGTGTGGCAGGGCGAGTGTTTTTCCGTCGGTGCCAGCGTCGGCGTCGCCCTGCTCGACCAGCAGGCCTTCGCCGCCTCGGCGCCCTCGGTGCAGGACGTCATCAACTGGGCCGACCGGGCCTGTTTCGTCGCCAAGGAGAAGGGCGGCGCGCGCGTGTCGGTGTTCCATCCCGACGACGACGAGATGAAGGCCCGCTTCCGGGAAATCGGCAATCTGCAACTGGTGCAGGCCGCGCTGCAGAGCGGGCGCTTCGAACTGTTCCTGATGCCGGTGGCACCGATCGACGGCACCAGCGCGCCCTGGCACGAGGTGCTGCTGCGGGTGCTGAGCGAGGATGGCCGGCCGCTGCCGCCGGCCGTCTTTATCGCCGCCGCCGAGCGCCACGGGCTGATGAGCCGGGTCGACCGCTGGGTGGTGGAGACCGTGCTGAAGCGGCTGGCGGGCCTGCCCGACGACGTTCACCTGTCGATCAACCTGTCGGGCCAGTCGGTCGGCGATCCGATCTTCCGCGACTTCCTGCTGGCGGCGCTGGATGCGGCGGCGATCGCGCCGGGTCGGCTCGCCTTCGAGATCACCGAGACCTCCGCCGTGCGGTCGATGGAGACCGCGCTGGAGCTGATCGCCGGGCTGAAGGCACGCGGCCTCGAGGTGGTGCTCGACGATTTCGGCTCCGGCCTGTCGTCGTTCGGCTATCTGCGCCGCTTCGATGTCGACATGCTGAAGATCGACGGCAACATCATCGGCAATATCGGCCATGACGTGGTGCAGCAGACCATCGTCGCCGGCATCGTCGCGGTGGCCGAGGCGATGCATGTGAAGGTGGTCGCCGAATATGTCGAGGATCTCGAGACCCTGGAGATCCTGAGGGACCTCGGCGTCAACCTGGTGCAGGGATACTATATCGGCAAGCCGGTGCCCTGGTCGCAGGTCTATGGCGACCGCGACCTGCTGCCCGCCTGACCTTCTGCCCGCCGGAGTTTCCTGTGCGCCGGAGTTTCCTGTGCGCCAGGCTTTGCTGCCCGCCTGACCCTGCGGCCGGGGCCCCTTCCCGGCCGTCTCCTGCGCCCGCCGGCTCAGGCGGTGCGGAAGCGGGCCTGGGCGCCGCGCTCGATCGCCGCCACGGTCAGCTTGTCGAGGCCGAGCGCGTCGCGCAGCAACTGCAGCACCCGCAGTTCCTCCTGCGCCACCGACACGTCGGCGACGGCGATCTCCACGCCCAGCGCATAGGCGGTGTCGCGGTAGCTCGGCGGCACGCTCGCGGCGATCACCGCGAAGGTGTCGGCCATGCCGTTCTCGGCCTGCAGCCGCTCGCCGCAATCCTGCGCCACGGCGACGATGCGCTCCTGATCGAAGCTGGCGAAGACCGGCAGCGTCTTGATGAGCTCGCCGATCGAGTGCAGTTCCTTGTCGGTCATGCTGCTGTCGGAGGCCGACACCATCACCATCACATAGATCAGGGCTTCCTGGAGGCTGACACGTTCGCTCATCGGATCTGCGGACCTTTCTTGACCTTGCCGTTGGCGGTTGCCGTTTCCCCTAATGCCCTGACCGGGCGAGCGCAAGCGGCGCTTGCGCCGGCTTTGGTGGCTGCGGCGATTTTTTGCAATGCGAAGGTTCCGTTCCGTCCGGAAACGCACTAGTCTCGCGCGCCGCCAGACCGGTATGCCAGACCGGCATCCCTTACCATTCCACACAAAGACAACGGTCCGCACATGACCACAGCTTCGCTGCCCGAACTCGATCTGTCCCCCGCCGTCGTCGAGGCCGCCCGGACCTCGAAGGCCTGGCCGTTCGAGGAGGCGCGCAAGCTGCTGAAACGCGTGGAAAAGGCGAAGATCGACCGCCCGGTGCTGTTCGAGACCGGCTACGGCCCCTCGGGCCTGCCGCATATCGGCACCTTCGGCGAGGTCGCCCGCACCACCATGGTGCGCACCGCCTTCCGCCTGCTGAGCGAGGACCGCATCCCGACCCGGCTGCTGTGCTTCTCCGACGATATGGACGGCATGCGCAAGATCCCGGAAAACGTGCCGGATCGCGCCGCGCTGGAGCCCTATCTGCACATGCCGCTGACCGCGGTGCCGAACCCGTTCGGCGGCGGTTACGACAGTTTCGGCGCCCATAACAACGCCATGCTGCGCCGCTTCCTCGACCATTTCGGCTTCGAATACGAGTTCGCCAGCGCCACCGACTACTACAAGTCCGGCCGCTTCGACGCGATCCTGATCAAGGCCGCCGAGAAGTACCAGGAGATCATGGACGTGATGCTGCCGACGCTCGGCGAGGAGCGGCAGGCGACCTATTCGCCCTTCCTGCCGATCTCGCCGATCTCGGGCCGCGTGCTCTACGTGCCGATGAAGGCGGTCGACGCCAGGGCCGGCACCATCACCTTCGAGGACGAGGACGGCACCGACGTGACGCTCCCCGTCACCGGCGGCAACGTCAAGCTGCAGTGGAAGCCGGATTTCGGCGCCCGCTGGGCGGCGCTCGACGTCGACTTCGAGATGTTCGGCAAGGACCACCTGACCAACCAGCCGATCTACGACCGGATCTGCGAGGTGCTGGGCGGCACCCCGCCGGAGCATTTCGTCTATGAACTGTTCCTCGACGAGGTGGGGCAGAAGATCTCCAAGTCGAAGGGCAACGGCCTGACCATCGACGAGTGGCTGACCTATGCCTCGCCGGAGAGCCTGGCGCTCTACATGTTCACCAAGCCGAAGACCGCCAAGAAGCTCTATTTCGACATCATCCCCAAGGCGGTCGACGAGTATTTCGCCTTCGCCGAGAAATATCCGTCGATGCCGGTGGAGCAGCAGCTCGCCAATCCGGCCTGGCACATCCATTCCGGCCATCCGCCGAAGGTGGACGTGCCGATCTCCTTCACCATGCTGCTCAACCTCGTCTCCGCCTCCAATGCGGAGACCAAGGACGTGCTGTGGGCGCTGATCCTGCGCCATGTGCCGGGGGTGACGCCGCAAAGCCACCCGAAGCTCGACGAGCTGGTCGGCTACGCGATCCGCTATTTCGAGGATTTCGTGAAGCCGGCCAAGGTGTTCCATGCGCCGGACGAGGTCGAGCTGGCGGCCCTCAAGGCGCTGGACGACAAGCTCGCCAGCCTGCCCGAGGATGCGGACGGATCGGCGATCCAGGACGCGGTGCTGGATGTCGCCCGCGCCATCGAGCGCTACCAGGACCCGGGCAAGAAGAGCCCGGACGGCGGGCCGGGCGTCTCGGTCGCCTGGTTCTCGGCCCTCTACAAGCTGCTGCTCGGCCAGGAGAAGGGCCCGCGCTTCGGGTCTTTCGTCGCGCTCTACGGCATTCCGGAAACCCGGGAGCTGATCGCCAAGGCCATCTCCGGCGAGCTCGTCTCGTCCGGCGACTGAGGGGACTGAAACTGACGGTGCTGAAACGGCCTGTCGGCCCGGCCTATCGCCGCCGCAGCCGCCAGGCCGCCACCGCCTGCCCCGGCAGCGTCAGCGCCGAGCGGACATAGCGCGGGACCAGCCGGGCCGGGTTGGACAGCATCCGCCAGAGCCATTCCAGCGCGGCGGCCCGCATCCAGGTCGGGGCGCGGCGCTGGGTGCCGGCGAGAAAATCCAGCCCCGCGCCGATCGAGGCGAAGCCGACCTGCGGCAGGCGCCGGTAGGCGCGGGCGGCGAAAATCTCCTGTTTCGGCGCGCCCAGCGCCAGAAAGCACAGCCGCGCGCCCGACCGCCCCAGCTCGTCGATCAGCGCATCGGCGCCGGCGCCTTCGGGATCGAAGCCCATCGGCGGGGCGAGCCGGGCGACGATGGCGAGCCTTGGTACCCGCGCCGTCAGCGCCTCGGCCGCGGCATCGAGCGCGGCCGGCGTCGCGCCCAGCAGCGCCACCCCCACCCCGGCCTGCGCCGCCGCCTCGGCCATCGGCACCACCATGTCCGAGCCGGGCACCAGGCGCACCGGCCGCCCGGCCAGACGCGACAGCCAGACCACCGGATTGCCATCGGCGACGACCAGATCCTGCGCGGCATAGGCGGCGCGGAAGGCCTCGTCGCGGCGCAGCTTGGCGAGATGGTCCAGATTGATCGTCGCCAGCGCGAAGCCCTCGCCGCGCCGCAGCCGGGCGGACACCTCCTCCAGCAGGGCGGCGGCATCGGCATGGGTGATGGCGATGCGGTAGGGCGGGACGCTGAATTCCAATCGAGGACCTTTCGGGCGGATCGGCTCGGATGGCGGGCGGGCGGTGTGCGGTGCAGCTCACCTATGCCACGGCCGGCGTGTCCGGGCCAGAATTTTGATCCTCGAGCAGTGTCGCAAACGGCCCTGCGCGCGCCCGGAAGGAGCGCGCGCAGGGCCGATGTTTCAGCCGCGGGGGCGGGGCCTTAGGTGCGCAGCACCCGGTAGATCGCCGGGATCACCAGCACGGTGAGCAGCGTCGAGGAGGCGAGGCCGAACAGCAGCGAGATCGCCAGGCCCTGGAAGATCGGGTCGGTCAGGATCACCGCCGCGCCGATCATTGCCGCCAGCGCGGTCAGCAGGATCGGCTTGAAGCGGATCGCCCCGGCCTCCAGCAGCACCTCGATCAAGGGCTGGTCGGGCCTGTGCGCATGGCGGATGAAGTCGACCAGGAGGATCGAGTTGCGCACGATGATGCCGGCAAGCGCGATGAAGCCGATCATCGAGGTCGCCGAGAACGGCGCGCCGAACAGCCAGTGGCCGCCGATGATGCCGATGAAGGTCAGCGGCACCGGGGTCAGGATCACCAGGGGCAGGCGGAACGAGCCGAACTGCGCCACGACGAGGATATAGATGCCGAGCAGCGCCACGATGAAGGCCGCGCCCATGTCGCGGAAGGTCACCCAGGTCACCTCCCATTCGCCGTCCCAGAGCAGCGTCACGACGCTCTCGTCCTCCGGCTGGCCGTTGAGACGGATGACGGGCTTTGGCAGGTCGCCCCAGTCCAACGCGTCGAGCGCGTCGCGCACCGCCAGCATGCCGTAGAGCGGCGCCTCGAAATCGCCGGCGAGCTCCGCCGTCACCATGTCGGCAAAGCGGCCGTTGTGGCGGAAGATGAGATGCGAGGAGACCTCCTCGCGCACCTTCACCACATCGCCGAGTTCAACGACGCTGGTGCTGCCGGGCAGCGCGTCGGCCGGGATCGGGGTGGCGAGGAAGCGCTCGTCCAGCACCTTGTCGCCGCGCGCCCGCCGAAGGCGGATCGGGATCGGCGCCCGCCCCTCGCCGCGATGCGAATAGCCGAGCGTGCGCCCGCCGCCGAGAATGCCCAGCGTGTCGAAGACGTCGCTTTCCTGCACCCGGAAGAAGTCGAGCTCGTCGGTGGAGACGGTCACCCGCTTGCGCGGCGCCGGCACGCCATAGCTGTCGTCGATATCGACGATGAAGGGAACCGAGGCGAAGGCCTCGCGCACCTTCTCCGCCACCGCCCGGCGCGTCTGCGCGTCCGGCCCGTAGATCTCGGCAAGCAGCGTCGCCAGCACCGGCGGGCCGGGGGGCGGCTCCACCACCTTCAGCACCGTGCCGGCCGGCACGTCGAGCGCGGCGAGCTTCTGGCGCAGGTCGAGCGCCACCGCATGGCTCGCCCGCTCGCGCTCGCCCTTCGGCGCCAGCACCAGCGCGACATCGCCGAGCTGCGGCTCCTGGCGCAGATAGGAGTGGCGCACCAGCCCGTTGAAGTCGAAGGGCGCGGCGGTGCCGGCATGGGTCGTCGCCGAGATCACGTCCGGCAGCGCCATCGCCACGCGCGCCGCCGCCTGCGCCACCGCGTCGGTCTGTTCCACCGTGCTGCCCTCCGGCAGGTCGATGGTGACGGAGAGTTCCGATTTGTTGTCGAAGGGCAGCAGCTTGACCGTCACGTCCTTGGTGGCGAACAGCACCATCGAGCCGAGCGTCGCCACGCCGACCAGCAGCAGGAAGATCCAGCTCCGCGCCTTGGAGGCGAGCACCGGGCGGGCGACCGCCAGATAGGCGCGGCCCAGCCGGCCGCCCGAACTGACATCGTGGCCCGTGCCGTGTCCCCCATGCACCGGCGCCTTGCCGGCGGCTTTCAGCATCAGCCAGGGCGTCACCGTCACCGCGACGAAAAAGGAGAAGATCATCGCCGCCGAGGCATTGGCCGGGATCGGGCTCATATAGGGGCCCATCATGCCGGAGACGAAGAGCATCGGCAGCAGGGCGGTGACGACGGTCAGCGTCGCGACGATGGTCGGATTGCCGACCTCGGCCACCGCCTCGATGGCGGCAACGCGGCGGTCGCGCCCGTCGCCCATCGCCCAGTGGCGGGCGATGTTCTCGATCACCACGATGGCGTCGTCGACCAGGATGCCGATGGAGAAGATCAGCGCGAACAGCGACACCCGGTTCAGCGTGTAGCCCATCACCCAGGCGGCGAACAGCGTCAGCAGGATCGTCACCGGGATCACCACGGCCACCACCAGCGCCTCGCGCCGGCCGATCGCCGCCATCACCAGCGCGATGATCGAGAGCGTCGCCAGCCCCAGGTGGAACAGCAGCTCGTTGGCCTTCTCGTTCGCCGTCTCGCCATAGTCGCGGGTCACGGTGACGGTCATGCTGGCCGGCACCAGCGTTCCCTTCAGCGCCTCGACGCGGGTGAGCACCGCCTCGGCGACGGTGACCGCATTGGCCCCGGCCCGCTTGGCGACCGCCAGCGTCACCGCCGGCAGGCGGCTGCCCTCCCCCTCGCGCGCATACATTGCGGTGATCGCGTCGCTTTCGGAGAGGATGGCGATATCGGCGACATCGCGCACATAGACCGGCCGGCCGTCGCGGGTGGTCAGCACCAGATTGCCGATCTCCTCCGGGCTCGACAGCGTCTCGCCGGCGACCACGCTGACCTCGCGGGCCGCGCCGTCCTGCAGCGCGCGCACCCGCCCGCTCGGGAAGGCGCGGTTGGCGCCGCCGACCTTGCCGGCAAGCTGCTGCAGCGTCACGCCGTTCAGCGCCAGCCGTTCCGGATCGGGGTTGATGCGGATTTCCTCGCCGACCGCGCCGACCAGATAGGTCAGGCCGACATTATCGACCTTCGACACCTCGACCTGCAGCTCGCGGGCGATGCGGGTCAGCTCAGTCGGGGTGATCGCGTCTCCCGACCCTTGCGCCGGGGTCAGCGTCAGCGAGACGATGGCGACATCGTCGATGCCGCGCCCGACCACCAGCGGCTCGGGAATGCCGACCGGGATGCGGTCCATGTTGGCGCGGATCTTGTCGTGCACGCGCAGCACCGCCGCATCCGACGAGGTGCCGACGAGGAAGCGCGCGGTCACCAGCACGCCGTCGTCGCGGGTCTGCGAATAGACGTGCTCGACCCCGTCGATGCCCTTGACGATGGTCTCCAGCGGCTCGGTGACGAGCTTCACCGCGTCCATCGCCATCAGGCCGCTGGCGTCGACATGGATGTCGACCATCGGCACGGAGATCTGCGGCTCCTCCTCGCGCGGCAGGGTGACGAGGGCGATCAGCCCGAGCGCCAGCGAGGCGAGCAGGAACAGCGGCGTCAGGGGCGAGACGATGAAGGCGCGGGTCAGCCCGCCGGCAATGCCGAGCCCCCCGCTGGGTGGCGTGGTCATGGGAGAAGCACCTCGTCGCCGGGCGCGAGCCCTGAGAGGATTTCGGTAAAGGCGTCGCCGTCGAGACGGACGGTGCCGCCCGTCAGCACGGTGCGCTCGACCGGCCCGTCCGGCCCGGCAAGGCGCACGAAGTCGAGGCCGGCACGGGTGGCAACAGCGGCGGCGGGCA
Organism: Stappia sp. P2PMeth1; assembly: GCF_900185735.1. Lineage (NCBI taxonomy): Bacteria > Pseudomonadati > Pseudomonadota > Alphaproteobacteria > Hyphomicrobiales > Stappiaceae > Stappia > Stappia sp. P2PMeth1. Next base: position 42,160 of record NZ_FYAW01000010.1, read on the forward strand.
GCAGGATCGCCTGCCGCTCGCCGACCGGCACGCGCACCAGCACGCGGGCGTTGATGAAGTCGGTGTCGAGCCGCTCGACCTCGACATCGGCGATCACCCGGCCCGCCTGGATCGTCGGATAGACCTTGGCGAGGCGGCCGGTGAAGGCGGCGCCATTGGCGCCGATCTCGATGGCGAGCCCGTCCTTGAGGCTGGCCGCATGGCGCTCGGGGATGGCAAGGCGCAGGAAGGTGCCGCCGCTGCCGAGCATCGCCACGGTCTCGCCGGCCATGATCACCGCACCGCGCGTCACCGGAACGGTGAGCACGCGCCCGTCGGCCGGGGCCAGCACCTCGCCCTCCTCGCCCTGGCGCACGGCGACGGAGCGCTCGGCGCGGGCGGCGGAGATCTGGTTGCGGATGACCTCGGCGGAGGTGGCGAGCTGCTCCAGCCGCTGGCGGGTGACGACGCCGCGCTCGACCAGGGTCTGGGCGCGGGCGAGTTCCGCCTCGGCGTTTTCGAGCTGGCTCTGCAGGGCGCGCAGCCGCGCGTCGATCGCCGCCACCTGGAAGGCGATCTTCTCGTCGGTCACGACGGCGATGCGCTCGCCGGCCCGCACGCTGTCGCCCTCTTCCACCGCCAGTTCGGCGATGGTGCCGCCGATGCGGGCGCGCGCCGGCACCTGGTCGCGGGCCTCCACCGTGCCGAACACGGCCTTCCACTCGGTCACGGCGCGGGTTTCCACCGCCATGGTTTCCGCCGCCAGCACCGGTCCCGCGAACGCGGCGACCGATGCTGCCAGCACTGCGGCACGCAGCATCATCCCGGTCTCCGTCAGAACGCCGTTCCCGGCGCGATGCCGAGACGGCGGAAGATCATCGCCGCCGGGCAGAAGCCGGTAAAGGCGGCCTGCAGCATGTTGACACCGATGAACACGGTGAACCAGACGAAGAGCGGCGACACGGTCAGCGTCAGCACCACGGACAGCAGCGTCATGACGCCGGCAAAGGCAAGAACGGCACGGTCGAGAGTCATCGGAACAGCCTCCAGATAGCGGTATGTGTTCAAATATTAGTATCTTCTAAAATTGCGTCAATACGGGCCATTGCGGAGGTGAGGTGATTTCCGCGTGGAGGGGCCAAATGTCGCACCCTGCGGGGGACTTGCGGCAAAACCCGTTGGCCAATCGCGGCGCGCTTTGTTAATCACGGCAGTCAGGCAAGCGAGGGGAGCCACATGACCGCAGCCGACCACGGCATTCTGCCGGCGCAGGCCGTCGCCGAGATGTTCGCGCGCGGCGAGATCAATGCGCCGCGCCGTCCGGACGACGACCAGATCCAGCCGGCGAGCCTCGATCTGCGGCTCGGGCCGCTCGCCTATCGGGTGCGCGCCAGCTTCCTGCCGGGCGCCGGCGCGAAGGTGATGGAAAAGCTCGAGCGGCTGAAGCTGCATGCCTTCGACCTGACGCGCGGCGCGGTGCTGGAGACCGGCTGCGTCTATATCGTGCCGCTGATGGAGGCGCTGGCGCTGCCGCAGGACGTCTCGGCCACCACCAATCCGAAGAGTTCGACCGGCCGCCTCGACGTGTTCACCCGGGTAATCACCGACGAGGGCCGCGCCTTCGACACGGTGCCGGCCGGCTATCGCGGCCCGCTCTATGCGGAGATCAGCCCGCGCACCTTCCCGGTGCTGGTGCGCGAGGGCTCGCGCCTGTCGCAGATCCGCTTCCGCCGCGGCCAGCCGGTGCTGGACGATACCGCCCTCTCCCTGGTCCATGCCCGCCACGGTCTCGTCTCGGGCGGCGAGGCGACCATCGGCGGCGGCGTGCACCTGACCATCGATCTGGAGGGCGCGGGCGACGGCAGCCTGATCGGCTATCGCGGCAAGCGTCATACCGGCGTCATCGACATGGACCTGCGTGCCGGGCAGGACCCGCTCGACTTCTGGGAGCCGATCGTCAATCGCGGCGGCCGCGACCTGATCCTCGATCCCAACGAGTTCTACATCCTCGTCTCGCGCGAGGCGGTGCATGTGCCGCCGCTTTTCGCCGCCGAGATGGTGCCCTTCGACCCGCTGGTCGGCGAGTTCCGCGTCCACTATGCCGGCTTCTTCGACCCCGGCTTCGGCCATTCGGAGATCGGCGGCGGCGGCTCGCGCGCCGTGCTGGAGGTGCGCTCGCACGAGGTGCCCTTCATCGTCGAGCACGGCCAGACGGTCGGCCGGCTGGTCTACGAGCACATGCTCGCCCGCCCGGCGACGCTCTATGGCGAGGGCATCGGCTCCAACTACCAGGGCCAGGGCCTCAAGCTGTCGAAGCATTTTCGCTGAAGCGGACGAGCGCGCCCTCGCCGGGTGCGAGGTGCTGCCCCTCTCCCTGGCGTCATTCCGGGCAAGGCGAAGCCGCGACCCGGAACCGGGGAGGCAGGGTGGATGCGGGTTCGTTTCGGAGCGTGCCTCATACGCCCTCGGCTCGCCGGTCCCGGCTCGGCGCTGCGCGCCGTCCGGGAGGACGAAAGCAAGGGAGAGTGCACGGGAAGACGCAGGAGGACCCGCGCGCCCAACACCGCTCTGGGAACGAATGGACCCCGGCTCTCCGGCTTCGCCTGCGGCCGGGGTGACCTCGGAGGGGGGGGCAAAAAGGGGGTGTACAGGAGGGCGACAGAGGGAATGTGTGGCGGTCCTTCCCTCTCGGACGTCATCCCGGCCGCGCGCAGCGCAGAGCCGGGATCCATTGGCACCCTCGGCGGAGGTTTGTCGCTCCACCCTCTCCTCGCTTCTTCCCGGACGAGGCCGAAGGCCGATGATCCGGGACCGGGGAGCCAGAAGCGGTGGTGGAGTCCGGCGGGAGCGCGCCCATGGGCCCGCGGCTCGCCGGTCCCGGCCAACGCCCCGTCCCGGCAATCGCCGTGCTAGCATCGCGCGCGAGGAGTGCCGGTGATTCTGGCGCGTCCGACAGCGGGCGGGGAGGCTGACGCTACGTGATGGGAGAACGGGATCAGGCCCCGGACGGGCTGTCGGCGCGCGCGGCGCGGCGGCGCGACTGGGCGCGGCCGCTGCGCTTTCACCTCAGCACGGTGATCGTCGCCCTGCTGCTCGGCATCTCGCTGCCGCTCACCTGGCTTGCCCATGACCAGGGCACACGGCTCGCCACCTCGGCGGCGAGCGAGCGCATGAGCCTGCTCGGCCAGCGCGTCGCCGCCCAGTACGAGGCGGTGTTCAGGGACGGGCGCACGGCGGTGATGCTCGCCGCCGCCGCCGACACGCTGCTGGAGGACCCCACCGGCGACATGGCCGGCAAGGCGCTGTTTCTCGACCGGGTGCTCGACAGTTCGCCCCATATCGACGGGCTCTACGCCGCCCATGCCGATGGCAGCTTCCTGCACGGCGTCGGCGATACCGAGGCCTGGCGGCGGGCGCTCGACGCGCCGCAGGGCACCGACCATGCGGTGCGCAGCATCCAGCCCGCCGGCGAAGACGGCGCCCGCCATTCCGTCTGGCGCTTCCTGACCATCGACGGGCGCGAGCTCGCCCGCCGCGACGACGGCGCCACCCGCTTCGACCCGCGCCGGCGGCCCTGGTACCGGGCGGCGATCGCGGCGGGCGGTGCGCCGGTCACCGTCGGGCCCTACACGATGGCGACGACCGGCCAGCTCGGCCTCACCATCGCCGTCGAGGCGCCCGACGAACCCGGAGCCGTGATCGGCGCCGATCTGCTGCTGGAGACCTTGAGCGAGCTGCTGTCGCGCGAGGCGGTGTCGCCGCGGGCGCGCGGCTATGTCTTCGACGAGGCCATGCGGCTGATCGTCCATTCCGAGCCGGCGATGATGGCGGCCTTGCTGCCGCAGCTTTCGGCCCGCTCGCGCCATGTCGCGGTCAGCGTCGAGGATCCGCTGCTGCCGGCGATCCAGCCCTTGCTGGCGGGGGCGCGCGCGCCGGGCCTCCACCGGATCGAGGCGGACGGCGAAACCTATCTCTTGGCGCTGGAGCCGGTGCGCGGGGCGGCGGAGCTCGCCGGCACCGTCGTCGCGGTTGCCGCGCCGCTCTCCGACTTCACCGCCGAAAGCCGGCTGCTCGTCGCCCGCGCGCTCTCCGTTTCCTTCGGCCTGATCGTGCTCGGCGTGCTCTCCGCCCTGCTGGTCGCGCGCCTCGTCAGCCGCTCGCTGACCCAGCTTGCGGGCGATGCCGCGCGCATCGGCGATCTCGACCTGACGAGCCGGCCCGCCGTCTCCTCGCTGGTCACCGAGATCAACACGCTGGCCGGGGCGCTCGCCACCGCCCGCGCCGCCATCGCCAGTTTCGCGCTCTATGTGCCGCGCGAGCTGGTGCGCAAGGTCGTCGCCGCCGGGCGCCAGGACCCGGCCTCGGCCGAGCGGCGCGACGTCACCGTGCTGTTCACCGACATCCGCGACTTCACCACCCTGTCGGAGCAGCACGCGCCGGAGGAGGTCGTCGCCCTGCTCTCGGACTATTTCGAGCTGCTCAACCGCATCGTCGAGGCGCATGACGGGGTGATCGTCCAGTTTCTCGGCGATTCCATCTATGCCATGTGGAACGCGCCGGAGAGCAATCCGGACCATGTGGCGGATGCCTGCCGCTGCACCCTGGCGCTCACCCAGGCGGTCGCCGCCTTCAACGCGGAGGGCCGCACCATTGGCCGGCCGGAGCTCGTCACCCGCTTCGGGCTGCATACCGGCATTGCCGTCGTCGGCAGCGTCGGCGCCTCGACCCGGCGCCAATACACCGCCATCGGCGACACGATCAACGTCGCCTCGCGGCTGGAGGGGCTCAACAAGGAGTTCGGCACCACGGCGATGACCAGCGAGGCGGTGCGGACGGCTGCCGGCGACAAGGCCTTCGCCTTCCGCCCGCTCGGCAGCACCCGGGTCAAGGGGCGGGCGGCGGAGATCGCCGTCTACGAGCTGCTGGCCGGCCCCGACAGCCCCGACAGCCCCGACAGCCCCAACGCCGGCTGATCAGATGCCGCGCGCCCGGTCCAGCCGGCCGCGCAGATCGCGCACCTCTTCCCGCAGCGCCCGCACCTCGGCCAGCACCAAGCCGGTCTCGTCGTGGATCGCCTGGCGGTCGGCCTCGGCGGTGTGCTCATGCTCCTGCTGCATCGCCGAGACGATGACGCCGATGAAAAGGTTCAGCACGGTGAAGGCGGTGCACAGGATGAAGGGCACGAACAGCAGCCAGGACAGCGGATAGACTTCCATCACCGGCCGGACGATGCCCATCGACCAGCTTTCCAGCGTCATCACCTGGAACAGGGTGTAGAACGAGCGGCCGATGGTGCCGAACCATTCGGGGAAGGAGGCGCCGTAGAGCTTCGTCGTCATCACCGCGAAGACATAGAAGACGAGGCCGAGCAGCAGCACGATCGAGCCCATGCCGGGGAGCGCTGCGACGAGGCCGCCGACCACCCGGCGCAGCGAGGGCACCACCGAGATCAGGCGCAGCACGCGCAGGATGCGCAGGGCGCGCAGCACCGAGAAGGCGCCGCTGGAGGGCGTCAGGGCGATGGCGACGATGGCGAAGTCGAAGAGGCTCCAGGGATCGCGGAAGAAGGCCGGCCCATGCGCGATGATCCGCAGGGTGATCTCGATGGTGAAGACCGTCAGGATCAGCGTGTCGAAGGCGGAGAGCAGCGGGCCGACCGCGGCGACCGCCCGCTCGCTGGTTTCCAGGCCCAGCGACACCGCGTTGAGGATGATCAGCGAGATGATCGCCGCTTCCCAGCGCCGCGACTGGACCAGGGCTTTGAGCCGTTCACGCATGCCTTCGCTCTCCAACACGTTGCAGGGGCCCGATACCTTCTCCGATACTTTCCCCGATACCGTCCTGACGCCTTCGCCAAGCCGGCCGGACCCGCCCGGCGCCCGCGCCGGCCGGCACGAGAAGGGGTCATCGGCAGCGCAAAATCAAGGAGAAAGCAATTTCGCGGGAGAGCCGTCAACAGCCACCCGCGAGGCGCTTGACAGCCCGCCCGCCCCGCGCCGATATAGAGGCCGAGATGCGGGTGTAGCTCAATGGTAGAGCGAGAGCTTCCCAAGCTCCAGACGAGGGTTCGATTCCCTTCACCCGCTCCACGCCCTCCCCCCGGATATTTTTGGGTTCTCAGCCTGCGTGAGTGGCGTGGTGCGAGCGGCGGCGGAGTTTTCTCACGGAGTTTGCGAGCGAGGGCACTGTCCTGCAGCGCCGATGCTGGCGGGTAATCGCTGCGAGGCGAGCGGATGATGAGTTAGGGGCCGGTTTCGACCAGCCGGCGTACAGCTGCCGACCTTGATGAAGCGGACAGAACGTGCCGCTCGTCCGACGTGCCGAATGCTAAGGTGCGATCAGCTAGACCGTCCATTCAGCGCTTGAAGCAATAGTCAATGACTTCGGTAAAGCTCACTTCTTCTCGGGCCAGCCTCGCTTCTAGTTCGTCGAGGTGTGCGACGCTGGAGAGCTCATCCGTTCCAGATATTTCTACGTCAAATTCGGGGTTGTAGCTCTTGCCGACCCTTGAGAGTTCAGAACCGAGCTGACTTAGGATGTCATCTCTTAGTACAAGTTGGTTGCGCCGGAATCGAACCAGTCGGTAACAATCGAAAAAATCGGAACGTTTGGATGAGTCGTATTTTCTGCCGTTCCAACCGGTAGCCAGCGTGGAACGGTAGAAAGCACGCTCTTCAATGCCCTGCCAAATCTGAAAATCAAAATGAATGGTTGGGTTTGGGTTCTCGTGTGTGGCCTGAGGTTGGAAATCAAATACCCGAAACCCATGCTTGTCTATGACAGCCAATGTCCTGTTCTGCGCAGAAAGCATGCGTCTGATTGCTTTGGGCATTACAAAGCACATCATTTTGTTGGAATCCAAAACGCGGATCTCTCTGGGAAGCTCTTTATCGTCTTGGTGGGAGTGACTTTCGATGCGTCTTGGCACCCACTGAATATGCATGCCGAAGAGATGCGCAACACCACCGGAGCCAAAACGCGATATATGAATATCGTCAGTTTCGAGAGCATCCTTGAGAGAGTAATGAGCTTTACCGAACCTAACGAGCGACTCGGCGATTTCCGCTACCCATTTATAAACTGTTTTGTCGACAGAGTGGGGACCATATCTAGTTTCGACACTTGAGAGCAAACGCCTAGTCAGCTCTTCGTCGTTCGAAGAAACTAGAAATAACTTCCCACCATGCCGGTTAGCGGATCTGAAAATATTCCCAAAGTCCTCTTCAAACATTCTCTGATTTAAATTACCCCTATCACTTTTCGTTTTTACGAATAATCGATCAATATAACTCAGACGTGCATCATCAAAGCGATAGTGGCACAGAGGCTCCCCCCTAAATATCTTCACGTTTAACCTCTTCCGGCTCGCGGCTCAACCGACGCGCAAGACTTGTAATCTGATGATCTAACTTCATGCCAGTGGATTCGAGATTCGGTAAAATGTGCTTTGCAAAGAAGAGATGAGACGCGTTGGCATGCGAGTTTAAAAACTCCTCCACGACCTTGTCCGAGTGCTGCTTACCTCGTGTCATGCCCATTCGATCCCCGAAACCATCATGTCGGGCGCGTTGTTCGAACGACATCCTCCAGTTGATCCGGATCAATCCACGCGGTGACGCGGCCATACTGAAGCTGTGCGAGTCGGAGAGCAGAATCATTCTCTTAAGGTATTGCTGCTTGTCAGTGGCTTGCCCGATCACGGAGTCGAACCTGGCCAACGCACTATCCGACAGTTTTTTGTTGTCGAAGTATGCTCCATAGAGAATGGCGAAGCCCAAGACCGACGCCAAGTCGTTGATAACAGTTGAAATGAGATGAAGCCGGAATTCGTCATCGATTTCAAGCTTCGGGTTCGTAAATTTTGAATCCATCGCTAAGAATGCAAGAGACATAAACATCGGAAAAATTTCAGCCAACCTATCTGCATCGTTCTGCTCAAGCGCAACTATGCATGCTTCGGCTAGCTCGTAGTAAACCTGTCCGAAGTGATCTGGGATATCCTCATTGTGCTCCAATCTGAAGATGTGCGCAACCGTCGTCGCATCACCTAGTTTCGCGAGTACCTTATCACGCGACGTCTCAATTCGCTTTGACAAGCTCTCCACGTCGATCACTGGCAGAAGATATCTCTCCTCCTTATAATGCTCAAGCTTACGATAACGTTCAAAAAGCTCTGCCAGTTCACCGAACCATCTCGGGAGCTTCCAATGACTATGTAAGCTGGCCAAGAGGACTTGCGTTGCGGCCTCAGACATTCCCAGTTTCGTCAATGCGGCGACGAGTTCTGGAATCATGATTTCAAAAAAATCGCACACCTGCGGTAGGATTTTGGCATAATGCCACAACAACTTTTGGACCGCCAATTGTTGGACGTATTTTGAACCCGACAGACGACGCCCCTCGATCTCTCGCTCAAATTCGACGCGCTCAACGATGAAAGCCAGTTCAACTTGCAGCAATGCGGGCATATTGCGTATTGAATCTTCGCTCCACTCATCCTTAGCGAAAAAATTCTTCAGTTCTTTCTCAAATGTTATCATTCGTCGAAGAGATTCTAAACATAGGTTACTACCCAGTGCAGCCCATGTGTCAGCTATGATAGTCTTTGTCACCGCTGAGCCGCTGGCCGCTAAAGCGCCGTCGGTCGCTAGGGCTTGTTCAATGATCTCCTTGAACCTCTTGAGCTCTTGCATGCCCATGTCAAACTGAAACTGCGCCGCATAGGCTGAAGCCCGCGTCGGAAACCTAAGGAGCAGTTTCAAAGCAAGTTCGAAGTCTCCCACCTGGCATGCCACTTCAACATGGCCCGTGAGCCTGTTGATTATCTCCTTTTCAAGCCACTCGTAGTCAGGTTTTTCTTCGACAAGTGCTTGCTGATCACTAGATCGCAACGCCATAGACGTCGCCGCGTCTCCTGCGAAAAACCATTGCTTATGCTTCCTTCGCCTAGGAAACCAATAGCTCGCGCGGTCAATCCCTTGCTTTCTCTGAAGATAATGCAGAAGCAAATACGTATAACCGGAGACCAACGCAGGCAAGTTATGATTCAAGTTCGCCTTGTCCGCCTTAATTCTATCGTCAATGTATGATATTTGCTCAAGAGCATGGCGTGCAACCAATGAATGATGGTTGGCCAGCGAAATGGATTGCTTTTGATCTGCCGCACCTTCGATGTGGCGCGCAATGTTGGGGAGTATCTCGCTGCGGACAAGCACATTGAGATCAAAGAAATTGAACAATCTTTGACCTAACGGAAACAAGGCTAGGGCACTTAACAACGTCAAAACCGTTCCAACTATATAGGTGAATAGCCCAGGATCAAACCCAAACGCGGGCAACGACGTTGCTGCCAAACAGAACATCGCTGCAAGAACCAAAACCCGAGAATAGGCGCTGCCCACCTGCTCATTGGTAAGCATGTGGATGATGTCGCGGCGAAGTCTAGTGTAGCCGGCACTCAAAATGATGCCAATCGTGGCAAAATAGATCGAGAAAATTGCAGTGAGCAGCTGAGCGTACAGCCTGAGTTGGTCAATATGGAACGCTTTGTCGTCTGAGCTGAGCGGAGCAAGCCAAGACCGACTGTCTCTTATATAATCTTCTGCCGAAATCACTGCCGCCAACCCGAAACCCACCCAGAATAGGCTCCTTACACCGACCCATGCGAAAGAGCCTAAGATGCGAGCGTTGGTCTCTGCTTTGGTGACTGAGGCGCTCTTCTTGTTGGCAATACGCTCAAATAAAAATCGAAGTTTTTTAAGTCCCGTTCGGAACTTCCAAAACCAGGATTTTGAACACAGCCAGACGTTCAGCCGATCAAACAAACGGTGTGTGCTCCCTTTCGCGAAACAGGTGGTCGCATCTGATCGAATTAAATATACTTTCTAGCTATACTTTCGGCCTGCTTTGCAGGCCCGCCGCGGACATAGATTGCCTTCAACAAAATCTCGTCGTTTTCACGCGTTCCAAGATCCACGTGCACGAAGCAGACGTAAGGATGGGGCCGTCCATCTATCGTAAACGTATCTTTGGGTTTTATAGTTTCTTAACCCTCTCTATATTCGCTCTTGCACACGGGCAAATCAAGCCTTCCGGCGCGCTCGGCTTTAGACAGCGAAGGGTTTGCGACCTTCTGCCTGTGTGCCCCTCGCATCCCTGATGCAGCCGGCGGCGTCGCGGAGCCGCACGGCGCTAAGAGCGTGGCGGGCGCCTGGACCGCTCAGGCTTTGCCGGCTGCCGGTCTTGGGGTCGCGGCCGGGCCGTTCCTGAGCCCTATACTCTCTCACGAAAGTCCGGGCCGGGGATAACAATCCGGCCCTCTCCTCTCGGCCTCCCCTCTCCGCCCTGCTCGGTCCGGTCGGCGGGCGGGCGGCCGGGCCGGGCAGCCGGTCCCTCTCCTGCCGGATGCCGGGGTCTCTCCCGCCGATTTCGGGCGATCCGCCGATGTCAGTGCGTTTGCGACGGCTTTCTCAATTTTCGGGCTTATTGAGACGGGATTTTGCAAAATTTTGCGCAAAATTTCTCAATTTTCCTGAGCGACCAAAACACGCCTTTTTTCAGATGGTTAGCCGGAAATTCCTGCCGCCGCGCCGCCGTTTCGGGCGTTTCGTGCCGCTTTGCCGCGCATCCCGCCTTCGCCCGTCCCGCCATCCCAGTTATCCCCGCTTGACAAGATTGGGACGCTCGTCCTAAATCAGCATTAGGACAATCGTCCGAGGCGGGATCACTTCCCTGTCCGGGCGGCAGCACAGGAAGGGTGTGGGAGAATGGCGCGCGCGACGCGGGACCAGATCGTCGGCGAGGCGGACCGGCTGTTCTACGAGCAGGGGTTCGAGCACACTTCCTTTGCCGATATCGCGGCGGCGGTCGGCATTTCGCGCGGCAATTTCTACCATCATTTCAAGACGAAAGACGACATCCTCATTGCTGTGATCGACCGGCGGCTGGAGGCGACGCGCGCGCTTTTGGCCGCCTGGGAGAGCGAGGCCGGCGACAGCCCGGCGGTGCGCATCCGCTGCTTCATCCGCATCCTGATCGCCAACCGGGCGAAGATCCTGCGCCACGGCTGCCCGGTCGGCACGCTGACCGCAGAGCTTGCCAAGATCGACCACCCCTCGCTGAGCGATGCCGGCCGCCTTTTTGCCCTCTTCCGCGATTGGCTGGCGCGCCAGTTCGCAGCGCTCGGCCTTGGCCCGGAGGCCGACCGTCTGGCGCTGCATCTGATCGCCCGCAGCCAGGGGATAGCGACGCTTGCCAATGCGCTCAGGGATGCGGAGTTCGTCGAGCGGGAAGTCGCGGATCTCACCCGCTGGCTCGACCGCACCGTTCCGGCAAGTGCCTGACCCGTCTTATATTTCCAGGGAGAATGCCATGTATGTCGTGTTGCTGAAATTCGCCGCCAACCGGGCGGAGGCGCCCCGCCACATGGACGGGCACAACGCCTGGATCCGCCAGGGCTTCGAGGACGGCGTCTTCCTGCTCGCCGGCAGCCTTGTGGCGGGTGTCGGGGGTGCCCTTCTCGCCCGCGGCGAGCCCCGCGAGGCGCTGGAAGCGCGCGTTGCCGCGGACCCCTTCGTCGCGGAGGGCGTCGTCAGCGCCGAGATCCACCAGATCGCGCCGGGCCGCACCCACGAGGGCCTTGCCGCCCTGCTCGCCTGAGCTTCGGTCGGGCGCGCTGGCTAGAGGCCCTTTTCGGCAATCGCCGTGCCGGCGGCCCAGCCCGAAGACCAGGCCCACTGGAAGTTATACCCGCCGAGCCAGCCGGTGACGTCGACCACCTCGCCGATGAAATAAAGGCCGGGAACGGCCTTCGCCTCAAGGGTTTTCGAATTGAGGCCGGCCGTGTCGACGCCGCCGAGCGTCACCTCGGCCGTGCGGTAACCCTCGCTGCCGAGCGGCATCACCTCGAAGCCCTGCAGCGTCGCGGCGATGGCGGAAAGCTTGCGGTCGCCGGTCTCGCCCATCTGGCCCGTCCAGCCGTGGCGGGCGGCCATATAGCCGGCGAGGCGCTTCGGCAGGATCTCGGCGAGCGCATTGGCAAGGCTGCGGCGGCCGTTGTCCTTGCGCGCGGCGCGCAGTTCGGCCAAGAGGTCGCGCTCCGGCAGGAAAGCGATGCGGATCGGCCGGCCCTCGCGCCAATAGGACGAGATCTGCAGGATCGCGGGGCCGGACAGGCCGCGATGGGTGAACAGCATCGCCTCGTCGAACGCGGTCTTGCCGAAGGAGACGCGCACGGGCACGGCGACGCCGGCGATCTCGCGGAAGCCCGCCAGCATGTCTTCGGCGAAGGTCAGCGGCACCAAAGCGGGCCGGGTTTCGGTGACGGCGAGGCCGAAGCGCTCGGCGATGCGGTAGCCAAGGCCGGTCGCGCCCATCTTGGGGATCGACTTGCCCCCGCAGGCGACGACGAGATGGCGGCAGGCGACCGTCGCCGCGCCCTCGCCGCCGAGCCTCAGGCGGAAGCCGTTGTCCCCGCGCTCCAGCTCCTCCAGCGTCGTCGAAAGGCGCAATTCGGCACCGGCCGCGCCCATCTCCGCGCGCAGTAACGCTATGATATCATTGGCAGAATTGTCGCAAAAGAGTTGGCCCAGCGTCTTCTCGTGCCAGGGAATGCGGTGCCGCTCGACCAGCGCCAGAAAATCGCGGGCGGTGTAGCGGCCGAGCGCGGACTTGGCGAAATGTGGGTTATCGGACAGGAAGTTACGGGCGGATGCTCCGAGATTTGTGAAGTTGCAGCGCCCGCCGCCGGAGATGCGGATCTTCTCGCCGGGGGCCTTCGCATGGTCAACGACGAGCACGCGTCCGCCCCGCGCACCCGCATGGGCAGCGCACATCATACCGGCGGCGCCGGCCCCGAGAATGACGGTGTCGAAGCGCTCAAGGCGCATGGCGGGTTTCCAGGTGGGAACGTGCGATCATGCGGCAAGCCATGCCGGATCGCGCGGCCGCTGGCAACACGCAGCAACGGCCTTTCACATCTCCGGGGTCACATCTCCAGCAGGTCGAGCCGCTCGCCGAGCTCGCGCCGGGCGATGTCGACGACGCCGGCATGGTGGGTGAAGAGGATCGGCTGCAGCGTCTGCGAAAGGCCCGCCAGCGTGCGCAGGCCGGCGGCGGTGCGCGTGTCGTCGAAGGTCTGGAACAGGTCGTCGCCGATGAAGGGCACGGCCTCCGCCCGCCTCGCGTAATCGGCGAGAAACGCAAGGCGCAGCGCCAGATAGAGCTGGTCGCATGTGCCATCGCTCAAGCCGACGAGGCCGACGGTGGCGCCCTCCGGGCGCCGCGCCAGCAGCTCCGCCCGATCGTCCTCGCCGAAGCGGCGGATCAGCCCGTCGAAGGAGCCGGAGGTGAGATCGGCGAACAGCCGGCCGGCATGTTCCAGCAGCGGATCGTCCTGGCGGGCGCGGTGCCGCTCCAGCCCGGCGGACAGCAGCAGCGAGGCGAGCCGGGTAACCAGCCACTGGCGGCCGAGGTCCTGCAGCTCCGCCTCGGCGGCCAGCCGCTCGAAGGCGGCGCGCTCGGCCCCCTCCCCGGCCTCCGCCCGCTCGCGCTCGGCAACCGCCGCATGGAGCGCGGCGAGCGCCTCCTTCATGCCGGCGGTCAGCGCCTCGATCTCGCCGGCAAGCCGCTCCAGCCCGGCCTGCGCGGCGCCGTCATCGAGATCCGCCAATTCGCCGGCAATGACCTCGCGCGGCTCGCCGGCGGCGGTCTCGGCAAACAGCCCCAGCGCCTCGTCGAGCGTGGCGGCAAGGCCGTCGCGCTCGGCCAGACGGGCAGCGAGCAAGGTCATGTCGCCCGCCCGCAGCGCCTCGGGAAGGTCGCCGCACAGGTCGGAAAGCTGCGCTTCTGCGCCCGCCTGCCGCTCGTCGGCCCTGGCGAGTTCGGTACGGGCCCGGGCGAGCGCCTCGCCTGCCCCTTCCGCGCGGGTGAGCGCTGCGCGTTCCTCGGCCAGGCGGCGCTGCAACGCCTCGACCAGCCGGTCGGGCTCCTCGCCCGCCGCGCCCTCGGCAAGGCTCGGGGCGACACGGTGCAGCAGGTCGAGGGCGGCAGTCGAGAATGCCTCGTTGTCGCGCTGCATGCCGCGCACCCGGCGGGCGAGCTTGTCGCGCTCGGTGAGCGCGGCCGGCAGGGCGCGCCAGACCTCCAGCGCAGCACCGGCCGCCTCCGGCGAGGCGCCGGGATCGAGACCCGCGCCGGCAAGCGCCGTATTGAAGCCCTGCCGCCAGTTCGCAAGAGCCTGCTCGATGGCGCCGGCCTCGCGGGTCAAGCGGTCGAGGCGCGCCGCCGCATCGCCGAGACGCGCGGCCAGCGCCCGGCCCTGCTGGAAGGCGTCCGTCCGGCGCTCCAGCTCGCCCTCGACAAGCCGCAGCAGGGCAAGCCCTTCGCCCGCCGGATCGCCGGGTGCCGGCACCGCCAGCCCCAATTCGCCGGCAAGGGCGGCAAGGCCCGGCACGGCGCGGGCGGAGCGGGTCTCCAGGTCGTCGATCCTGGAGACGAGATCGGCCAGTTCCTCGCGCTGCTCCAGCCATCGCTCGACCGACTTTCGCCAGTCGGTCATGGCGGTGGGGCCGGCCGGCGCCAGCGCCAGCGGCGCGAACAGCGCGGCCCAGGCCTCCTTGGCGGCAGCGAGATCAGCGGAGAGCTGCGCGCCGACCGGTGTGGCCTCGGCGCGGCGCGCCAGCAACGCTTCGCGCCGGGCGACGTCCGCCGCATGGCGGGAGACGCGGTCGGCCTCGGCAATGGCCCGGTCGGCGAGGTGGTCCGCCTCGCGCAGCAAGGGCTGCGCCGCCTCCAGAGCAGGCTTGCCGCCATCCGGGACCTGCGCAAGCGCCTCGTCGCGCTCGCGGCGCGCGGCATCGATGCGGGCGCGCGAGGGCATGTCGCCGCTGCGCTCGCTTTCGGCAATGGCGGCATCGAGGCGCGCGAGGTCCTCCGCCCACGCGGCCTCCTGCTCGCGATGGCGGCGCAGCGCCTCGCCGATCTCCTCGAAGCGGAGACGATGCTCGCCGATGAGCTCGAGGCTGGGCAGCGGCGCGGCGGCAAGGCGTTCCGGCTCGGCGACCGCCGGGGTCAGCCGCGCGGCGGCCTCGGCGAGCCGGCGAGCCAGGCGCTGGCGCTCGGGCAGCAGCCGGTCGCGCTCCTCCAGCAGGCGGAGCTCCGGGGCAAGCGCGGCGAGACGGGCACGCAAGGGCGCCGGATCGGCGGGCGGCCCCTCCCCGGCTCCGGCGGACAGGCGCTCGAAGGCCGCGCGCTCCTCCTCCAGCATGGCGGCGAGGTCGGCTCGCTCGCGCCGCAGCTCCTCACCCTCGGCAAGGCGCGCGGCGAGATCGGCAAGGGCCGCGTCGGTGGGCTGGCGGGCGCGGATCGCCTCGCTGTCCTGCGGCTCCAGTGCAAGGCCGAGACGGCGCAACTGGGCGCCGAGCGCATCGCTCAGGTCGCGCGCCTCGCGCGTCACGCGCGGAATGTCGCGCTGGCGCTGCCGGAAGGCGCCGATCTCGGCATGCAGCGCGGTGACCTCGGCCGCGGCCTCGATGAGCGGGCGATCGACCGCAATGCCGCGAGCCAGCTCTTCCGCCTCCCGCAGGCGGCGGGCCGCCTCGCGCTGCGCCTCGGCTGTCATGGCTGCAGCGGCAAGCGCCTCCTCCAACCGCCGGGCAAGACCACGGGGCACGCCGGCCAGATCGGCAAAGGCGGCAAGGCGGGCCTCGCTCACCTCGATCCTGGCAAGCAGCGGCTTGAGACTGACCAGACGGGCGAGGCGCTCGCGGCGGGCATGGGCATTGCTGAGCCGCGCCTCGGCCCCGGCCAGCGCTTCGCTCGCCGTCTCGACCGCCGTGTTGAGCGCCTTCCATTCGCCCTCGCGCAACTGGCGCTCGCGCTCCTCGCGGCGGGCCGCGTCATGACGCTCCAGCACCTGATAGATCTTCCGGCTGCCGGAGGCGCGCGGCGCGAACAGGCCGTCCGCCTCGCGGTCGAGATCGGCACGCAGGGCATTGAGCCCGTGCAGGCCCGAGGCGGCGGCGAAGATCTCGCCGCCCTCGCCGTCGCCGGCCAGCAGCAGGCGCCCGCCCTCGCGCAGGCGCGCGGAATCGAGCCCGAAGGCGAGCTGGAACACCTCGCGCGTCAACCCGCCGAGAAAGGGCGCCAAGGCATCGTCGGAGAGCGGCGCCTCGCCCTCGTCGTCGGCGAGCAGGGTGTTCTTGCGGCCCTTGCGTCGGCGCAGGGACAGGCGGGTGCCGCGCGCATCGACGAGCGTTGCGCAAACGCGCAGGCTCGGCGCCTCATGCAGGAAGTCGTAGCGCCGTTCCTCCGCGCCGTCCGCCGCGCGCCGCTTCTCGCTGAAGCCGAACAGCAGGTCGCAGATGGCGGCGAGCGCCGAGCTCTTGCCCGCCTCGTTGGGACCGTAGACGAGATGCAGGCCGGCGCCGGGGCGAAAGCACAGCTCCCGGTCGGTCAGGCTGCCGTAACGCAAGAGGTGCAGGCGCTCGATCCGCATGGCGCTCAGCTCCCCGCCGCGATGCGCTCGGCGAGCAGCGCCCGCGCCTCGGCCACCAATGTGCCGAGATCCTCGCCAAAGGGCGCGGCCGGATCGACGAGACCGGCAGGCAGCTTGTTGACGAGCAGAGCGACCTGGCCGGCCGCCTCCTCGCGAAAGGCCGGATCCTCGGCCGCCTCGGCAAGCAGCGCGGCAAGGTCGAGCGAGGGATCGAGCGGCACGACCGGGCGGGCATCGGCGGGCGGGGCGAGGTCCAGTTCCAGCTTCTCCAGCCAGGCCTCGGCATCGGCCTGATGGCAGGCGTTCTGCATCTCGTCGATCAGCAGCGCCCGGTTGGCAAGCGCCCAGCCATGGAGCTGGCTCTCGCCGGAAAGCCGCAGGCGCAGGGCGAGCGGGCGCCCTTCGGCCGCCGCCACATGCGGGCGCAGCGCCTCGCGGGCCGCAGCGACGAGGGAGGCGAGATCCTCCGCCCCGCCGGCCGCAATCTCGACGCGCGCCCAGCGCGCTTCGTCGACGATCATTCGCTCGATGCCGGACACCTCGCCGTCGGTGACCGTGACCAGCACCGCGCCCTTCTCGCCGGTCTCGCGGATCGAGCGGCCCTGGATGTTGCCGGGAAAGACCACCGGCGGGTCTTCGCTCACCACCTCGAAGGCATGGACATGACCGAGCGCCCAGTAGCCGTAGCCGCGCGCGGCAAGATCAGCGAGGGAACAGGGCGCGTAGTCGGCATGAGGCGGGCGGCCGGTCAGCGAGGTGTGCAGCACGCCGATGTTGAAATGGCCCGGCAGCGGCGCCGGATAGGCGGCGGCGAGATTCTCGCCGACCTGCCGGTCGGGGAAGCTCTGGCCGTGCAGGGCGACACGCAGGTCCGCCAGCACATGCGTCTGCGGACGGCGGGTGCCGAAGCTCGTGACGTTGTCCGGCAGGGTAACGGCGCGGGTGACGACGCTTTCGGCATCGTGATTGCCGCGCAGGATGAAGACCGGAATGCCGGCGCGCTGCAGCCGCGCCATCTCGCGAGCAAAGAACAGGCCGACGGAATTGTCGCGCCACTCGCCGTCATAGACGTCGCCGGCGATGACCATGAAGGCCGCCCCCGCCTCGATGGTGCGGGTGACGAGGGTGGACAGCGCGGTGCGGGTCGCCTCGCCGAAGCGCCGGGCGATGGCGGGGTCGCGCAGGGCGAGCCCGGTCAGGGGGCTGCCGAGATGCAGGTCCGCCGCATGGACGAAGGAAAAGGACGACACGTCGCGCACCAGCCGGGAATCACGAGGGAAACGAAAAGTCAGGTTAGTGGGTTTTGCCGCCGCTTTGAACGCCCGGCAGGCCGGAGGGACGACGGGCAAGACCGTGCTCGGTCTTCTGCCAGCGATGCGGCCGGCGCACCAGGTCGACGACGGCGGCATAGAAGGCGCAGCTCTGGGCCAGCCAATAGGCCGGGATGAGCAGCAGGTCGAGCAGCGAGGGCAGGCGCGAGCGGGCCGCCGCCCCGGCGATCGCCAGCAGCGTCATGCTGGCATAGCAAAGGGCGACACTGGCGCCGGCCAGTGTCAGCACCACGCCGCCGAGCACGTCGAAGCGCGGCAGCAGGCCGGCAATGCCCGAGCCGTAGAGCAGCAGGATGGCGACGAAGAACGGGTGAGCGGCCAGCGTCACCACCATCGCCAGCAGGTAGACGAGCAGCACCGCAAGGCGGGTGCGCCGCACCTCGCCGGCAAGGCGGAAGGGGTCGCGCAGCGTCACCAACAGGGTCTGCAGCCAGCCCTTGAGCCAGCGGCTGCGCTGGCCGTGCCAGGCACGCCAGGCAAGCGGCGCCTCCTCGAAGGTGGTGGAGGCGAGCACCTGCATCGACCAGCCGGCGCGCACCAGCCGCACGGCAAGGTCGGCGTCCTCGGTAACGTTGTAGGGGTCCCAGCCGCCCACCGCCTCCAGCGCCGCGCGGCGGAAGTGGTTCGACGTGCCGCCGAGCGGAAACGGCAGGCCGCGCGCCGAGAACCAGGGCAACTGGCAGTCGAAGAGACCGGCATATTCCAGCAGGAACTGGCGCGGAAAGAAGCGGTGGCCGCGATGGTCGATCGCCAGATGCCCCTGCAGCACCGCGACTGAGGGTGGCAGCTCGGCAAAGCGGGCGGCGGCCAGCAGCAACTGGTCCGGCTCCGGCCGGTCCTCTCCGTCATAGACGGCGATCAACTCGCCGCGCGCATGACCGAGCCCATGGACCAGCGCGCGCGGCTTGGTGCGCGGCCCCGCGCCGGCCACCGTCAGCAGGCGCATGCAGGGCGCCAGGTGCGGTTCCAGCGCGGCGCGGGTCTCGCTGTCGTCCTCCTCCAGCAGGAACAGGATCTCCAGCCGGTCGCGCGGATAGTCGAGTGCCTCCAGATGGCGCACCAGGCTCGCCGCCACCCGCGCCTCGCGGTAGAGCGGCACCAGCACGGAGTAGCGCGGCAGCCGGCCCGGCGGCAGCAGGCGCGTGGGGCGTGGGCTCGGCGTCTGGCTGAGGCCGGCAGCAAGCCGCAGCGCGCCGAGCAGCATGCCGAGCAGCGTCACCAGCACCGACACGAAGATGACCAGCGCCTCGACGCTGAGCAGCCGCCCGAGGCAGAAGGCGGCAAAGGCAAGGCCGGCGACGGCGATCTGTCCGCGCGTCAGCACCGCGCGGGCGCTGACATCGGGCCGCTCGCTCGCCAGCCGCAGGCCGGGCACGGCGGCGCGGGCAGCCAGATCGAGCGCCGCCGGCGTGGCAATGGCCAGCCGGGCCCGCAAGGACGGGGTCCGCTCCAGCAGGGCGCGGATCGCCGGCACGGTCTCGGGCAGCGGCGCGAACACCGCCAACCGCTCGCCGGACGGCGTGCGCCCGCAGAAGAGCGGACCGGAAAAGCCGGGCGGCGGCAGAAGCTCAAGCTGCGCATCGGCGCGAAAACTGCCCTGCGGCAGGAAGGGAAGACTGAGCGACTGGGCAAGCGCAGCGTAATAGGCCTCGGGCGCCACCAGCCCCTCCTCCATCAGCAGCCGCGCCAATGCGCCTTCGCGCGGACCGGCCCGGCGGGCGAGCGCCACCAGATGCGCATCGGCAAGACCGCGCCCGCGCAACAGGGCGAGCTCCTCCGGCAGCGCCCGCGCCGGGGCCGGCAGAGCCCGAACGACCGGGCGGACCAGGATCGGCGGGGCGGAGGGGCGAGGCCTCCCCGCGCGCAACGGATGGCTGGACGCGGACACGGATCGATGTGATAGGATCGCGGCGGCGCGGGCGGCCTGAGGAAGCGCGGGATCGGGAAACTGCCCGTCGGCCACCAAGGTGCAGGCCCGTCAACAGGCAGGCATGGGAGAGCGGAGGCGACGGCATGCAGGCGCGCCATGGCCCGCCGGACAGCGCGGCGGCGACGGACAGGCCGGCGGCGCGGCACGGTGGAGGCGCAAGCCTCTGGTCTTCATTGCGGTTCGCCCCCCGACAAACGGCCAAGACAGTGATGCGATTTGATAGCAGGACTTTGAGAATTGCAACCTTTGCTTTTATCACGGTTGCAGGACTCGCCCTTTTCGCCGGACCTCTCGCCTGCCCGGCCGCGGCTCAGGACGGACCTCCTACGGTCACCGTGCCGAATTTCTGGGATCCGCGCAGCGGCGGCGACCGGCCGGCGGTGCCGCCGGAGACGATCCGCTTCCTTGCCAGCGACGATTTCCCGCCCTTCTCGTTTCGCGACGGAACCGGCCGGCTGACCGGCTTCAACATCGACCTGGCGCGGGCGATCTGCGAGGAACTGGACGCGGCCTGCTCTCTGCGCATCAAGTCCTTCGACGCCCTGGTGCCGGCCCTGGTGCGCGAGGAGGGCGACGCCGTCATCTCCGGCCTCGCCATGAACCCGGCCAACGTCAAGACGCTGCTGTTTTCCGATCCCTATATCGGCCTGCCGGCGCGGTTCGTGGCGCTGCAGGACGTCGAGATCGAAACGACGCCGGAGGCGCTGGCGGGACGCAAGATCTCCGTCATCGCCGGCACGGTGCACGAGCGCTTTCTGCGCGCCTATTTCTCCGATGCGCAGATCCTCCCGTTCGACAGCGCAACGGAAGCGCGCGCGGCGCTCGGCACCGAGGAAGCGGTGGTGCATTTCGGCGACGGGCTGTCGCTGTCGTTCTGGCTGAACGGCAAGACCTCGGGAGACTGCTGCGCCTTCGTCGGCGAGCCGTGGATCGAGCCGGGCTATTTCGACCGCGGCATGACCATCGCCTTCCGCAAGGAGGACGCGCTGCGGCAGGAGGCGGTGAACCACGCGCTCTACCGGCTGCAGGTGAAGGGCGTCTATGGCGAGCTGTACCTGCGCTACTTCCCCGTCAGCTTCTACTGAGCCGCATCGCGGGGCGGCGCCTCGCGGCACGGTTCGGGCTCCGCCGCCGGCCGGGATATCCGGGGCCGCAGGCCGCTGTCGGGATAAAGCCGCGTGAACGGCAAGGCGAGCGACCACAGATAGCGGGTCGGCCCGTCGTGCTGGTATTCGTCGAGACCGATCACCATCGCCTCGT
The DNA here is from genome assembly GCF_900185735.1 of Stappia sp. P2PMeth1. NCBI lineage: Bacteria > Pseudomonadati > Pseudomonadota > Alphaproteobacteria > Hyphomicrobiales > Stappiaceae > Stappia > Stappia sp. P2PMeth1. Next base: position 63,155 of record NZ_FYAW01000010.1, read on the forward strand.
GCCCGTCGGCCGGCTGGTCGACATAGGTGCGGAACAGCCGGTCCCAGACGGACAGGTTGAAGCCGTAGTTGGAATCCGTCTCGGTCCGGATCACCGAATGGTGGACCCGGTGCATGTCCGGCGTGACGACCAGCAGCCGCAACCAGCGGTCCAGCGCCAGCGGCAGGCGAACATTGGCGTGGTTGAACATGGCCGCGCCGTTCAGCACCACCTCGAAAACCAGCACGGCAACCGCCGGAATGCCGAAGACGAGGACGATCGCCGCCTTCCACAGCATCGAGAGGATGATTTCCAGCGGATGGAAGCGCAGCGCCGTGGTCACGTCGAAATCGCGGTCGGCGTGGTGCATCCGGTGGAGGCGCCACAGCAGCGGGACCTTGTGCGAGGCCCAATGCGCGGCCCAGACGGCGAAGTCCAGCAGGATGAAGCCGAGCAGACCGGCGAACCACAGCGGCAGGCCGAGCGCGGGAAAGAGCCCGAGTTCGCGCTCGCTCGCCCACAGCGCCACGCCGACGGCGGCCATCGGGAAGACGATGCGCAGGACGAGCGTGTCGGTGGCGACGATGGCAAGGTTGGTGGTCCAGCGGCGGGCCCGCGAGAACAGCCGCTCGCGGCGCGGCAGCACCAATTCGACCCCCGCCATGACGGCGAAGACGCCGAGAAACAGCAGCAGCCTGACGGTCGCCTCGCTCATTGCCCCCTCATCGTTGCTCGCCAGCCGACAACAGCGCTTGCACCTTACTCCATCCCATGAGACAGGAGCCACGGCACCTCAATCAACAGATCGCGACCAAAGGCCACGGATGACCGGGCTACTGTGGACCCGCCCGCACGGCGACACTCCGACTGCGGCGACGCTGCTGCTGGCCCATGGCGCCGGCGCGGCGATGGATTCCGGCTTCATGAACCGCTTCGCCGGGCATGCGGCGGCGGCCGGCCTTGCCGTCGCCCGCTTCGAGTTCGCCTATATGGCGGCGCGGCGCAACGGCGGGGCGAAGCGGCCGCCGCCCAAGGCAGATCTGCTGGTCGGCGAATACCAGACCGCGCTGCAGGAGGTGCTGAAGAGCGTCGAGGGTCCGGTTCTGGTCGGTGGCAAGTCGATGGGCGGGCGCGTCGCCGCGATGCTGGCCGCCGGCGGCTCGCTGCCGAAACGGGTCTTGGGCGTCGTCTGCCTCGGCTATCCCTTCCATCCGCAGGGCAAGCCGGACGACTGGCGGATGGCCCCGCTGGAAGGCGCGCGCCGGCCGGTGCTGATCGCGCAAGGCGACCGCGACGGCTTCGGCAATGCCGCTGAGCTCGCCGAGGTCAGCCTGCCGGCCCATGTCGAGCTTGTCTGGCTGGAGGACGGCAACCACGACCTTGCCCCGCGCGGGGCGTCGCCGGCCACCTGGGACGGCAATCTGGCGCTCGCCGCGAAAGCGGCTGCCGACTTCGCAGGGCGGATCGCCATCGCGTAGGGCCGGCGCGCCTTTTTCCCTGCCGCATTTTCACGACGCGGCGCTGTGCGCCCGCTTGAAAATGCGGCCGCCTATTCCGCCGGCACCTGCGCCGGCGGGCCGGAGCGGCCGGGGTCGCCGCCGCCATCGCGATGCGGGTCGCGCTGCACGCTGACCATCCGCCGCAAATCGTCGCCGATACCGATCAGCGCCGGCACCAGCACCAGCACGAGAAGCGTGGCGGTGGCCAGGCCGAAGACGATGGTGATGGTCATCGGCATCAGGAAGCGGGCCTGCAGGCTGGTTTCGAACAGCAGCGGCGCGAGGCCGCCGATCGTCGTCAGCGAGGTCAGCAGCACCGCGCGCAGACGGTCCTGGGCGGAGGCGACCGCCGCCTCGGCGATGCTGCGTCCATCCTTGATATGATCCTCGAACCGGTCGACCAGGATGATCGAGTTGTTGACCAGGATGCCCGACAGGCCGAGCAGACCGACGAAGCTGAGGATGGTCAGGTCGTAGCCCATCAGGTAATGACCCGAGACCGCCCCGACGACGCCGAAGGGGATGATCGACATCACCGCCAGCGGCTTGAAATAGCTGGCGAAGATCGCAGCGAGGATCAGATAGATCATCGACAGGGCGGCGACCATGCCGAGTTGCAGGTCGGAGAAGGCGGCGCGGCGCTCCTCCTCGCGGCCGGAATAGCGGTAGCCGACACCGTGCTTGCCGGCGAGCTCCTGCATCTTGCCGGTCTCAAGGTCGCGGACGATCTCGATGTTGGAGGTGACATCCGCATCGACATCGGCCGAGACGGAGACGGTGACGCGCCCGTCGCGGCGCTGGATCACCGAGAAGCTCTCGCGCTCGTCCAGCGTCACCACCTCGCTCAAGGGCACGAACTCGCCGCTGGGGGCCCGCAGCGACAGCTCGCGCAGGGCACCGCCGCCAAGCGCCACCTCCTGCATGACGCGGATGGTGATCTCCTCCTCGCCACGGGCAAAGCGCCGCGGGATCGAGCCTTCGAGGGCCGAGCGGATCTGGCGGGCTGCGTTCTCCACGGTGAAGCCGAGCGCCTTGCCGCGCGGGCTGAGCTCGATCACCAGTTCGGGCTTGCCATAGGGCAGGTCGTCGGCGACGCCATCGACGCCCGGATAGGAGGTGAGCAGTTCCTGCAGTTCCAGCGAGGCTTCCTTCAGCGCCCGCGTGTCGTCGCCGACGAGACGGATGTCGAGATCGCGCCCGGGAGGGCCGCCGCGCCGTTCGAAGACGGCGACACGCTTGGTGCCGGCGATCTCGGGAATGGCGCGCCGCCAGGCCTGGACGATCTCCGGGGTGCGGATCGTACGCTGCTCGGAGGTGGTGAGCTGCACGTCGATGCTGGCGACATTGTTGCCGCGGCTGTTGCCGGACTGGCCGAGCGTTGCATAGGAGGCGACGACCAGCGTCTCGCCATTGTCGGCCGTCAGCCGTGTCTCGGCCTCGCGCAGGGCGCCATCGATGCGCAGCAAGGCCTTTTCCGCATCCTCGACGGAAATGCCGGCGACAAAATCGATGGTGGCGCGGATGTTTTCCGCCTCGGGCGAGGGGAAGAAGCGGAAGCCGACATGGTTGCCGCGCATCAGGCCGGCGGTCAGCAGCAGCATCGCCACGGCAATGGCGACGGTGACATAGCGCCAGCCATAGGCCGAGCGAACGAACGCACGGAACGGCACGTCGCGGAACCAGGCGAAGCCGGCGTCGAAATTGCGGCGGAACCAGCCGGGCTGCTCGTCGAAGGTCCGCTGCCTGCGGGCCCGGCGCATCAGCAGCAGCAGGAATTCCAGCGCCGAGGCCACCAGGAACAGCGCCACCAGCACGGCCACGTCGAAGACGATCTCGCCGAGCGCCTCGCGGCCGCCACGGGCCGGAACGGCGAGCCAGTCGAGCCAGACCGGCACGGTGATGTCCTCGCGCCCGGCAAGGCCGATGACGAACAGGCCCGGCACGCCGGCCAGCAGCACCACCCGCCACCAGTTCCATGACGGCGGGCGCGCCAGCGAATGGGCAAGATGCCCCGGCAGGACGAAGAAGCACTCGATGATGCTGGCGGCGATCACCGCAACGACGACCAGCGGCAGCACGCCCATGAGCTGGCCGATCGTGTCGCCCATCAAGGTGATCGGCATGAACGCGGCGATGGTGGTGGTCGAGGCGGCGATGATCGGCCAGAGCATGCGCCCGGCGCCCTCCTCCGCCGCCAGATAGGGACTGTCGCCCATGGCGATGCGGGTGGCGGTGTGCTCGCCGACGACGATGGCGTCGTCGACGATGATGCCGAGCGTCATGATCAGCGCGAACAGCGAGAACATGTTGATGGTCTGCCCGGACATCCACATGAAGCCGAGCGTTGCCATCATCGCGACCGGAATACCGGCCGCCACCCACAGGGCGATGCGGCCGTTGAGGAACGCGAACAGCACGATCACCACGACGAAAAGGCCGGAGATGCCGTTCTGCACCAGGATCATGATGCGGTCGGTGAGCGCCTCGGCGCGGACCTCGTACTTGACCAGTTCCAGCGAGGCGGGAAGCTGCGGCGCGATCTCGGCCAGGTAGCGGTCGAGAATGGCGTTGACCTTCAACTGGTCGGCGCGGGCCGAGCGCTCGACATTGATCTCCACCGCGCGCATGCCGTCGGAATAGCCGATGACCTGGGTGCGGTCATAGCCGCGCGACACCTCGCCGACATCGCGGAGCTGGGTCTTCTCGCCGGTCGGGAAGGACTTGACGACGATGCGGCTGATCGCCTCCGGCGAGGTGGTGTCGGCGACCGCCCTCACCTGCCGCTCGACCCCGCCTTGCAGGTCGCCGGACGGAAGGTCCCGTGTGTTGGCGGCCACGCGCTCGGAAATGTCGGCAAGCGTCATGTCGAGGCGGCGCAGCTCGCGCTCCGGCACCTTGATCACATATTCGGTGTCGCGAAAGCCGTTGAAGGAGACCTTGTCGATGCCGCGGTCGATCAGATCGTCGCGGATCTGGCGGGCGAAGGCCTTCAGCGCCTCCTCGCTGAACGGCCCGCGCAGCGCGACGCGGGCGACCCGGTCGAACCAGTTGGACAGGGAAATCACCGGCCGTTCCGCGTCTTCGGGAAGGGTGGTGACGCCGGCGACTGCCTGTTCGACGTCCGACATCGCTTTCTGCATGTCGGCGCCTTGGAGGAATTCGAGGCGGATCGTCCCCGAGCCCTCGCGGGCATAGGAGATCATCTCGTCGACATTGTCGAGGAAGCGCAGTTCCGGCTCGATGGCCTGGAGGATGTTCTTCTCCACGTCCTCGGCGCTGGCCCCCGGCCAGGAGACGGAGACGGAAATGCGGTCGATGACGATCTGCGGAAAGAACTCGGCGTTCAGCCGGGCAAGGCCGAAGGCGCCGAACAGGATCATCAGCACCATGACCAGGTTGGCGGCATTGGGATGGCGCAGGAAATGGCCGATGATGCCGCGCGGAACGAAGCCGGTGTCACGCATGGCTCAACCGCCCGTGTTGGCGCCGCGCTGGCGCGGTTCGGAAACGAGAAGCCCCTCGCCCGCCTTGTCGAGCCGGGTCGAGACGAGACGATCGCCGGTGGCAAGCTCGCCGGACACGATCACATGCGTGCCGTCGAAGGCGAGCAGGCGCACATCGCGGCGGCGGGTGCGGTTGTCGGCATCGACCACGAAGACATGGTCGGTGCCGTAGATGGCGCCTTCGGGAATGCGGGCCGAGGCCGGATAGGTGCGGTCGGCAAGGCGCAGCTCGACGAAGGCGCCGGGCCGCAGCGCCGGCTGCCCCTCCTCCACCGCGACGCTGGCGTAGACGTCGATGCCGCCGCGCGCCAGCGCCACCTCGGCGCCGACCCGGCGGATCTCGCCGCGATAGGCGACCGGCTCGCCACCGATATACCACAGCACCTCGACGGGACGGCCGACGACGGTGCCGCTGTCGGCCAGGATGCGGCCATACTGATTGTCGGAGAGAGTGAAGCGAACCTCCAGCGCGTCGCGCGCATAAAGGGTCGCGACCACGTCGTTGACGCCGACGAGCCGGCCGATCGCGGCATTCTCGGAGCGCACCACGGCGTCGAAGGGTGCCTTCAGCACGGTGTCGGCAAGGTGTTTCTCGGCCTGCGACAGGCGCCATTGCAGGCGCTCGATGGCGGCCTGCTGCTGCTCGACGCGGGCCTTCTCGACATCCAGCGCATAGCGGCGCTGCTCGAGCGCCTGGCCGCGCTGGGACACCAGCAGGCGGCGCTCGTCGACGGCGCGCTCGGTGACGGCGCCCGAGCCCATCAACTGCTCGGCCCGCTGCAGGTCACGCTCGGCGAATTCGAGCTGCTCGCGGGCGCGCTCGACATTGCCTTCCTCGGTGGAAACGCGGCCCCGCGCCTCGACAAGGGCGGCGCGGGCCTCGGCAAGATTGGCGCGCGCCTCGGTGACCGCGCCCTGGTACTGGAAGGGATCGACGGCGACGAGTTCCTCGCCGGCGGAAATGATGGCGCCGGCCTCCAGCGCCGGGTTGACGCGGACGATCTCGCCCGCCACCAGGGCGCGCAATTCGGCGGTGCGTGCCGCCGTCACCTCGCCATAGAGGGAGAGCATCGGCGCGTGGTCACGCACCTCCACCGGCATGGTCTGGACGATATAGGAGGTCTCCCGGGCCGGGCGCACCGGTACCGGGTCCTTGGCGAGAATCAGCCGGTTCATGCCGACATAGGCGGCCAGCAGGATCGCCAGCGCGATGGCCGCCTGCAACGCAAGCTTGACGGCCAGGATGCCGGTGCGGCGTGCCGAGCGGGGGCGGTCTGCCGGGCGCTCGAACGCCACCTCGCCCCTGGGAGTGCGGTTCGCCTCGTCGACCGATTTCAGCATGACACTCTTTTCCACTCGAATGCTCTCTTGCGCGCGTCCTCATGCCCTATAGGCATTCCGGCGCGGACTGGATTGCTTCGCGGACGCAAATACCGCAGGTGCGAACTATTCTAGCGGCGCAACGCGCTTGCAAGATGAAGAGTGTATCAAATTGTGCCCAGGGCGACTCCTGCCACAGACGGCGACAGGAGAGCGCGATTTTCGCTCCGTTTCCGCCAATGACGGCAGGCCGGCTTGATGTACGTCAACACCCGCCCGTTCGAGGTGTGCCACGCTGATCCCGCAATCTTAAGGGGATCTGCAGCAGGGAGTTCAGCCAGTCATGACGTCCCAGCCCGAAAACGAACCCGACAACCCGGACACAAGCACGCCGCCCGTGATCACTGATACATCCGTACCGGAAGTCGCGCTCGGCTGGATGAATCCGGTCGGTCCCGATCCCATCCTTTACCCGGATCCGCCGCCTCCTCCCCCGCCGCCACCGGCGAGCGGCACACCCGACATCGGTTCCGGCACGCCCGATATCGGATCCGGCACGCCGGACGTGGGGTCGGGCACGCCCGATGTCGGCTCCGGTACTGCCGATCTGGCGTCGGGCACTCAGACCGTGCCCAAGGACGACTGACGCGAGAGCTCAGAACTCGCCGGGGCTGTAGTCGTAGCGGGTGTTGCAGAAGCGGCAGGTCACCTCGATGCGACCGCCGACGGTCATGTCGTCGCGCTCCTCCAGGGTGAATCCCTTGAGCATGGCCCGGATGCGTTCGTCGGAGCAGCGGCAGCGGTCGGCGAGCGGCTGCGGCGCGAAGACGCGCACACCGCGCTCGTGGAACAGGCGGAACAGCAGCCGCTCGGCGGTCATATCCGGATCGCCGAGTTCGTCGTCGCGCAGGGTCTCGACCAGGGCGCGGGCCTCGCGCCAGGCGTCGTCTTCCTCGAACTCGTGTTCCATCGCGCCCTCCGGCGCATCGCCCGGCGGCAGGTCGGCCTGGCGCATGCGCTCCGGCGCCTCGGGCAGGAACTGGGCCAGCACGCCGCCGGCCAGCCAGGAGTGGCGGGGCTTGTCGCCGGCCCGGCGGTCGAGAACCTCGCCGACGGCAAGGCGCACCACGGTCGGGATCTGCTCCGACTGGGCGAAGTAGCGATGCGCCACCTCCTCCAGCGTGATGCCGTCCAGCGCGACGATGCCCTGATAGCGATTCATCGCGGCGCCCTGATCGACCGTCATGGCGAGATGGCCATGGCCGAGCAGCGAGGGCGTGTCGGTGCGCCCGGCCGCCTCCGCCGCCGCCACTGCCTCCGCGTCGAACTGGGCGCAGGCGCGCAAGCCGTCTGGCGTCTGGAAATCGACGACCAGCATGGAAACCGGGCCGTCGGTGGTGGTCTGCAGGGTGAAGCGGCCGTCGAACTTCAGCGAGGTGCCAAGCAGGGCGACGAGCGTCGCCGCCTCGCCGAGCAGGCGCGAGACCGATGCCGGATAGGCATGGCGCTCCAGGATGCGGTCCAGCACCGGGCCGAGCATCACGGCGCGGCCGCGCACGTCCAGCGGCTCCACAGCGAAGGGAAGCACGGCGTCGCGCCCGGCCGGGGTGACGCCCAGCCGTTCCAGTTCGTCCTGAACGCTCATGTCGGTCCTATGCGTTCTGCAGGGCCCCAAGACACCAGGCGAGGATGCCCTTTTGTGCATGGAGCCGGTTTTCCGCCTCGTCGAAGACGACGGACTGCGGGCCGTCCATCACCTGCGACGTCACCTCCTCGCCGCGATGGGCAGGCAGGCAATGCATGAAAATGGCGTCCCGGTCGGCTTCCGCCATCAGACGGTCGTTGACCTGGTAGGGGCGCAGCAGATTGTGGCGATCGCCGTCGTCGTCGCCCATGGAGACCCAGCAGTCGGTGACGACGCAGTCGACACCCTTCACCGCCTCGAACGGATCGTCGGTGATGCGGATCTCTGCTCCCGCCTTGCGGGCGGCGGCGATGAGGTCGGCCGGCGGCGCCAGCTCCGACGGGGTGGCGATGTTGAGGGCGAAGTCGAGCTTCGTCGCCGCATGCACCCAGGAGGCCAGAACGTTGTTGCTGTCGCCGGTCCAGGCGACGCTGCGCCCGGCGATCTTGCCCTTCTTCTCCTCGAAGGTCAGCACGTCCGCCATGATCTGGCAGGGATGGGTGCGCTTGGTCAGGCCGTTGATCACCGGGACGGTGGCGTATTCGGCGAGTTCCGTCAGCGCATCATGGTCAAGGATGCGGATCATGATGGCGTCGACATAGCGCGACAGCACGCGCGCGGTGTCGGCGATCGTCTCGCCGCGGCCGAGCTGCATCTCTGCGCCGGTGAGCATCAACGTCTCGCCGCCAAGCTCGCGCATGCCGACATCGAAGGAGATGCGGGTGCGGGTCGAGGGCTGCTCGAACACCATGGCCAGCACGCGGCCGGCGAGCGGCCCGCCGCCGGACACACGCACGGGACCGCGCGCCTGCTTGATGCGGCGGCTGCCGTCGAGGATGAAGCGCAGCTCGCTGGCGTCGACGTCGGTGAGGTCGAGGAAGTGGCGCGGCTGGATGGTCATCACTCTGCCGCTCCCCGTTCGAGCCCGGCTTCCATGGCGCCGGCGGCCCGGTCGATGCGGGCCACCGCCTCCTCGATCTCCGCCTCGGTGATGGTCAGCGGCGGCATGATGCGCAGGACATTGTCGCCCGCGCCCACGGCCAGAACGCCGGCCTCGCGGAAATGCGACAGCAACTCGGTATTGGTGACCCGGCACTTGAGGCCGAGCATGAGGCCCTTGCCACGGATCTCCTCGAAGATCGCCGGATGGCCGTCGACAACGGCAGCCAGCTTCTGCTTCAGCAGCAGGCCCTTCTTCTGCACGCTCTCAAGGAAGCCGTCGGCCAGCACCACGTCGAGCACCGCATTGCCCACGGCCATGGCCAGCGGATTGCCGCCATAGGTGGTGCCGTGGGTGCCCGGCTTCATGCCGGAGGCCGCTTCCTCGGTCGCAAGGCAGGCGCCGAGCGGGAACCCGCCGCCGATGCCCTTGGCAACCGCCATGATGTCCGGCGTGATGCCGGCCCATTCATGGGCAAAGAGCTTGCCGGTACGCCCGACGCCGGTCTGCACCTCGTCGAGGATCAGCAGGATGCCGTGCTCGTCGCACAGGCGGCGCATCTCGCGCAGGTACTCGGTCGGCACGGGACGTACGCCGCCCTCGCCCTGGATCGGTTCGATCAACAGGCCGGCGGTGGTGTCGCCGATGGCGGCGAGCAGCGCCTCATGGTCGCCGAACGGCACCTGGATGAAGCCCGGCGCCTTGGGGCCGAAGCCTTCCAGATACTTCTCCTGGCCGCCGGCGGCGATGGTCGCCAGCGTGCGGCCATGGAAGGCGCCCTCGAAGGTGATGATGTCGATCCGCTCCGGCTCGCCCTTCGCATAGAAGTAGCGCCGCGCCGTCTTGATCGCGCATTCCAGCGCCTCGGCGCCGGAATTGGTGCAGAACACGCGGTCGGCGAAGGTCGCCTGCGTCAGCTTGCGCGCGAACGTCTCCTGGCCCTCGATGGCATAGACGTTGGACACGTGCCAGAGCTTGTCGGCCTGGTCCTTCAATGCCTTGACGAGACCGGAATGGGAATGGCCGAGCGAGTTGACGGCAATGCCGGCGGCGCAATCGAGAAAGCGTCGGCCATCGGAAGTCTCCAGCCACACACCCTCGCCACGCACGAACTCCAGGTTCGCGCGGCTGTAGGTCTGATAGAGAGATGAGCCTTCCATGTCCTTCCTGCTCCCATTGACCGGTCCCATCGACCGGCGAGATGCCTTGGCGGGCGAACCCGCCCCGAGCCCCGCGCGATGCCTTGCGAACCGCTGCCCTCCCGCTGCCGCAAAGGGCTGCGAAGGATGCGGACGGCGCTCCCGAAAGCAATTATGCCGCCCACGAGAGGCGGCACGGCGAGGAAGCCCCGTTATACACCGCGCGGACGCGGAAAAGTCAACGGAATTGGCGGGCGGCATGCGCACCCGCAACGCGGCCGAAAGCGGCCTTTTCTGGGGAAAACCGGATCAATCCCCAGGTGAATCGCCCCCTCACCTTGAACCGGAAAGCCGGCATATTGTAGCTTCCCAGTCAAGAAATACGACATCTCGTGTATCCGACTCACAATAGCCTCAAAATCCGGCGATGAGCGGGGCGCCCCTTACGGTGTGCCGATAACCTTTTATTAACCAGATGTCGGGGCCCGATCCAACACGGAGTTGAGCGCATGTCCTGGACAAGCGAACGCGTCGACCTTCTCAAGAAGCTCTGGACCGATGGACTGAGCGCCAGCCAGATCGCAGCGGAGCTCGGCGGCGTCACCCGCAATGCGGTGATCGGCAAGGTGCATCGCCTCGGCCTGTCAGGCCGTGCCAAGGCGCCGGCGGCCGCCCAGAAGGCACGCAGCAAGCCGGCCCGGAGCGGCGCCGAGGAGGCGGCCGCGTCGGCGGCGCAGCAGCAGGGCGGCGGCGCCCCGTCCGCACCGCAGACCATCGGCGCCACCGCGCTGAAGATCGAGGCCGCGCCGGTGGCCGCCCCCGCGCCGGAAGCCAAGCCCGTCGCCGAACTGGTGCCGATCGCCAAGCGGGCAACGATCCTGACGCTGACCGAGCGGACCTGCAAATGGCCGATCGGCGACCCCACCAAGGAAGACTTCTACTTCTGCGGCCACCCGTCGAACCCGGGCGTGCCCTACTGCCCCTATCACTGCCGCATCGCCTATCAGCCGGCGAGCGATCGCCGCCGCGACCGCAACGTCGCCAACGGCTGAGGCAGCGTCCCCCTCCAGGGGGCGGCTCTGACGAGAAAGGCCCGCCAGCGGTTTCCGCGGCGGGCCTTTTCGCGTCTGCATCGGTGGAGCGTCCGCGACGGGGATCGCCGGAGCGCCGTGCCAGGCACTCCGGCTCCTTCCATATCGGTGGCCCGCCTCAGGAGGCGACGGCGAACTGGTCGTTGAAGGCGTAGCCGGCACCACGCACGGTGCGGATCGGGTCCTGCACCTTGCCGCGATTGATAGCCTTGCGCAGGCGGCCGACATGGACGTCGACCGTCCGCTCGTCGACATAGACATCGTGGCCCCAGACCCCGTCGAGCAGTTGTTCGCGCGAGAAGACGCGGCCGGGCGAGGTCATCAGGAATTCAAGCAGTCGGAACTCGGTCGGGCCGAGATGAACCTCGCGGCCGGAGCGGCGCACCCGGTGGGTCTCGCGGTCGAGTTCCAGATCACCGGCGCGCAGCAGCGAGGACACGACCTCGGGCTTTGCCCGGCGCAGCATGGCGCGTACCCGCGCCATCAGCTCGGGGATCGAGAACGGCTTGACCACATAGTCGTCGGCGCCGGTGGCAAGGCCCCGGATGCGCTCCTGCTCCTCGCCGCGGGCGGTGAGCATGATCACCGGCAGGCGCTCGGTCTCGGCGCGCGAGCGCAGACGGCGGCACAGTTCGATGCCGGACAGGCCCGGCAACATCCAGTCGAGAAGCAGCAGGTCCGGCTGGCTTTCGCGCAGCAGCAGGTCGGCCTCGTCGCCGCGCATGCAGGTCTCGACCGTGTAGCCCTCGGCCTCGAGATTGTAGCGCAGCATCATGATGAGAGGCTCTTCGTCCTCCACTATCAGGACCTTCGGCATGATGTTTACCCTTGTCCTATCGACCCGGCCGGAAGGCCTTGGTGCGGCTTTTCACTCGCACCGCCTTGCCGGCTTTCGTTGTCAGCAGCAGCGGGCGATCCGATCGCCCGCGCAAGTCTCGATCGCAGCCGCGTCAGGGCACGATGTCGGTTTCGACGCCGGTCTCGTCGACCTTCTGGCGCTCGTCGGTCGGCAGAACGCCAGTCGACATGTAGATGACGTTCTCGGCGATGTTGGTGGCGTGATCGCCGATCCGCTCGATGTTCTTGGCGCAGAACAGCAGATGGGCGCAGACCGAAATCTGGCGCGGATCCTCCATCATATAGGTGAGGAGTTCGCGGAAGATCGAGGTGTAGAGCGCGTCGACCTCGTCGTCACGGTCGCGCACCGCGGCCGCCGCCTCGCTGTCGCGGCTGGCATAGGCGTCCAGCACGTCCTTCAACTGCGCCTGGGCCAGTTCGGTCATGTGCTCGACGCCGAGGGCGAACTTCTTGGAATCGAAGGTCCCCTCGATGGCGATGACACGCTTGGCGATGTTCTTGGCAAGATCGCCGACGCGCTCCAGGTCGTTGGAGATGCGCATCGCCGAGATGACGTCGCGCAGGTCGCTGGCGACCGGCTGGCGGCGGGCGATGATCAGGATCGCCTGCTCCTCGATCTCGAACTGCAGGACGTCGACCCGCTTGTCCTGGCCGATGACCCGGCGGGCGAGGTCCTTGTCCATGCGCACCAGCGCCGACACGGCATCGCTCAGCATGACCTCGGCAAGGCCGCCCATCTCCGACACGCGGCCGGCGATCTCCTTCAGTTCCTCGTCGAAGGAGGATACGGTATGTTCGCTCATGTCTCGTCTCCATCCGGGGCGGCGGTCGCCCCACCCGGCGGGGTGCGCCGCATAGGACGCAGCCTCCCGCCCGTTCTCGACCAGATCCAGATTAGCCGAAGCGGCCGGTGATGTAGTCCTGGGTGCGCTTGTCCCGGGGGCTGGTGAAGATGTCGTTCGTCGCCCCTTCCTCGACGAGATTGCCGAGGTGGAAGAAGGCCGTGCGCTGCGACACGCGGGCGGCCTGCTGCATGGAGTGGGTGACGATGACGATCGTGTAGTTCTCGCGCAACTCGTCGATCAGTTCCTCCACCTTGGCGGTGGCGATGGGATCGAGCGCCGAACAGGGCTCGTCCATCAGGATGACCTCGGGGCTGACCGCGATGGCGCGGGCGATGCACAGGCGCTGCTGCTGGCCGCCGGACAGGCCGGTGCCCGGTTCGTCGAGACGGTCCTTCACCTCGTTCCACAGGCCGGCCTTCTGCAAGGACACGGCCACCACCTCGTCAAGCTCCGCCTTGTTGCGGGTCAAGCCGTGGATGCGCGGCCCGTAGGCGATGTTCTCGTAGATCGACTTCGGGAAAGGGTTCGGCTTCTGGAACACCATCCCGACCCGGGCGCGCAGTTCGACCACGTCGATCGACGGATCGTAGATGTCCCGCTGGTCGAGCGAGATCAGACCCTCGACGCGGCAGATGTCGATCGTGTCGTTCATCCGGTTGAGGCAGCGCAGGAAGGTCGACTTGCCGCAGCCGGACGGCCCGATCAGCGCCGTCACATGCCGCTCGCGGATGTCGAGATTGACATCGAAAAGCGCCTGCTTCTCGCCGTAGAACACCCGCACGTCCTTGCCGCGCATCTTCACTGCGACACCTTCCGGCGTGGTCATGCGCGCCGCTGCCGCGGACCCCGTCACCGGGGCTTCCATCGTTTCCATGGACATGGTCATTTCCTTTCGAGGCCCGCTCACCAGCGCCGCTCAAAGCGCTGCCGGAGGAAGATTGCGATTGCGTTCATCGTGATCAGGAAGCCGAGCAGCACCAGGATCGCCGCCGAAGTGCGGGCAACGAAGCCGCGCTCGGGGCTGTCGGCCCAGATGAAGATCTGCGTCGGCAGGGCGGTGGAGGCTTCGAGCACACCGGTGGTCGGCGAGGTGATGAAGGCGTTCATGCCGATCAGCAGCAAGGGTGCCGTCTCGCCCAGCGCCTGGGCGAGGCCGATGATCGTGCCGGTCAGAATGGTCGGCATCGACAGCGGCAGGATGTGGTGCAGGATCGCCTCATGCTTGGACGCGCCGATACCGAGCGCGGCCTCGCGGATCGACGAGGGGACCGACTTCAGCGAAGCCCGCGTGACGATGATGATCGTCGGCAAGGTCATCAACGCAAGCACCATGCCACCGACCAGCGGCGCCGAGCGCGGCAAGCCGAAAACCCCCAGGAAGACCGCAAGACCAAGGAGACCGAAAACCACCGAGGGCACGGCTGCGAGATTGTTGATGTTCACCTCAATGAAGTCCGTCACGCGGTTCTTCGGGGCGAATTCCTCAAGGTAGATCGCCGCCGCGATACCGGCCGGGAACGACAGCAGGAAGCAGACGAGAAGCGCCCAGAACGAGCCGGAGATGGCTCCCGCAAGGCCGGCAAGCTCAGGGAACCGGCTGTCGGCGTTGAAGAACAGGCCCCAGTTGAAGGGCTGGCTGATCACACCGCGGGCGCTCAGTTCGTCAAACCAGCCGATCTGCGTGTCGTCGACCCGCCGCCGGCTTTCGGGCAGGGAGCGGTCGACCTCGCCCTTTGCCAGTTGGTCGAAGGGATCGGCCAGCGGCACGGTGAAGGCCACGGTCCGCCCGATCAGCGAAGGATCCGCAACGACCCGGTCGCGAATGAGGAACTGCGCGTTCGGCGTGAAGGTCTGGAGGAACTTGCGGCGCTCCGCGGCGGTCACCTCCGGGTTGAGACCGGCAAGCGCATTCTGGACAATGTTCCGCCAGGGAGCGTTGAACACGTCCGCCCGATCGATCTCCTGAGGATCGAGGCGGATCTCCACTGTCACCATGGTCTGGACGAAGGCCTTGTAGCCGCTCATCAAAAGCGAGGTGAACAGGATCGCCAGAAAGCCGAGGGCAAGGAGAATGGCGGTCAGACCGTAGGTCTTCAGCCGCGTGTCGGCAGCGTAGCGGGCGCGTCGACGCGCCTGCATCGCGTCCGACGACCAGTTGACCGGGGTCCGGGCCAGAGCGCTCGGGTTGGTATCAGCCGTGACGGACATCAGTACTGCTCCCGATATTTGCGGACGATCCGAAGCGCCACGACGTTCAGTGCCAGGGTGATCACGAAGAGGACGAGACCAAGAGCGAAGGCCGCAAGCGTCTTCGGATTGTCGAAGGAAGTGTCACCAATCAGCAGCGTAACGATCTGCACCGTAACGGTGGTTACCGACTGCAGCGGATTGACGTTCATGGTGGCGATCAGACCTGCCGCCATCACCACGATCATGGTTTCGCCGATGGCTCGCGACAGCGCCAGCAGAACACCGCCGACAATGCCGGGAAGCGCGGCCGGCAGCAGCACCTTGCGGATTGTCTCGCCCTTTGTTGCCCCCAGCGCCAGGGACCCATCGCGAACGGAGCGCGGGACGGCGGTCAAGGCATCGTCAGACAGCGAGGAGATGAAGGGGATGAGCATGATGCCCATCACGCCGCCCGCGACCAGCGCGGCATTCGGACTGACGCCGAAGCCCAACCAGTCCCCGAGGCTGCGCAACGCCGGTGCGACAGTCAGCACGGCGAAGAAGCCGTAGACGACCGTCGGGATGCCGGCCAGGATCTCAAGCAGCGGCTTGACGACCGCGCGGACACGTTCGGAGGAGAATTCGGTCAGATAGACCGCGGAGAACAGGCCGATCGGCGTTGCGACCGCCATGGCGATCACCGCGATGACAAGGGTGCCGAGGAATACCGGAACGGCACCGAAAGCCCCCGCTCCCGCGACCTGATCCTCACGCATGGGGATCTGAGGCTCCCAGTTCAGGCCGAAGAAGAACTCATGCGCAGGAACGCGGGAGAAGAACTGGTAGGCCTCATAAAGGAGCGAGGTGACGATGCCGGCGGTGGTTGCGATCGCGACCACCGAGCAGAACAGCATGAAGGCGTTCAGCGAACGCTCGACACTGTGGCGCGCGCGATAGCGCACCGAAATCAGCTTGTAGCCCAGTCCGAGACCGACCAGAGCGACAGACACGGCGACCACCAGCATGGCCCACTGGGCGTTGGCGATGACAGCCTTGTAAAACTCGGCCGCAGCCGCGACGTCTCCCGACGGCTCTCGGAAGATGCGCCCAGCAGCCACCTGCTTGATCTCGCTCAGCAGAAGCGCCTTCTGCGCGGTGTCGAGTCCCGCAGCGGCATTGCCCATGCTGTCGAGAATGATCCGGTCTACCGCCGCGCCCTGAAAAAGCAGCCAGAACAGGACAATGATCAACGCCGGAATACCGGTCCAGATGGCGATGTTGAGACCGTGGTAAAATGGCAGCGAGTGAAAGTCGCGATAAGCGGTGCCGCGCACACGTCTGGCGCGGATGAGCCCCGCCACGTAGCCGACTACCGCCAGGACCAAGAGAATGAGAAATACGGTTCCGGCCATCACCGCCCCCGATTGCGGTTGATCAAGAAAATGCCCGCGCGGAGTCCCCGCGCGGGCGCTTGCAACGCTCTCAGATTAGAACGAGATGCTCTCGCCGGCAGCGACCGAAGCGCGGGTCTTTTCGCGCAGGTCCGCCGGAAGCGGCACGAGGCCACGCTCGGCGAGGTAACCGCCGTCACCGATGGCGTCCTCGGAGACGTACTCCTCGAGGAACTCGTTCAGACCCGGAATGACGCCGCGGTGAGCGTTCTTCACGTAGTTGTAAAGCGGACGCGACAGGGAGTACTCACCCGAACCGATCGCCTCCAGAGACGGAGCGACACCGTCGATCGAGACCGCCTTCAGGGTGTCCTGGTTCTCGTACAGGTACGAGTAGCCGAAGATACCCAGGGTCGTCGCATCGGCCTGAAGGCGCTGAACGATCAGGTTGTCGTTCTCGCCGGCCTCGATGAACGGGCCGTCCTGACGCATGCGCGAGCAGACCTCGTTCCACTTGTCGCGGTTGGACTTCCTGAGATCGGCCATGCCCGGCAGGTTCTTGCAGCCCTCATGCATCGAAAGCTCGACGAAGGCATCACGGGTGCCGGAGGTCGGCGGGGGGCCGAACACGACGATCTTGGCCGCCGGCAGCGACGGGTCGATGTCCGACCACATCTGGTTGGGGTTGGCGACGAAACCGCCATTGCCGTCCGGAAGCTCAGCCGCGAGCGCCTTGAAGATCTGCTCGTTGGTCAGCGAAAGATCCGCGCCTTCCTGAGACACGGCGATCGACAGACCGTCATAACCGATCAGAACTTCGGTCACGTCGGTGACGCCGTTGGTCTTGCAGAGCTCCTTCTCGCTGTCCGTGATGGCACGGGAAGCACCAGTCATGTCCGGGAAATCGGGACCGATGCCGCCGCAGAAGATCTTGAAGCCGCCACCGGTGCCAGTCGACTCCAGGACGGGAGCGGCCGAGCCGGTCTTGTTGGCGTATTCCTCGGCAACACCCTGGGTGTAGGGGAACACGGTGGAGGAACCGACGACCTTGACCTGATCGCGAGCGATGGCGGCGCCGGTGAAGGCGACCGAAGCGACCGCGGTCGCGCTGAGAAGAGCTTTGATGTTCACCTGACCTCTCCCTGGATTTCAGGATTTCTCACGTTACCCCGCAGACTTATTCCCGCGAGGTCGAGGGCACCCTAGTCCTGGCCCGTGATGCTTATATGAAGATCAGGTATCACTTTTGTGACAATTCAAGACCTTGACTTAAAACGTCTTTTTTCTCGAAAACAGTCAAAGTGGCGTCTTTTGCGACAGGAAACCTAACGGTGAAGGTCGCGCCCTCGCCCGGGGTACTGTCGATCTCGAGCCGCGCCTTGTGCCGGGTCAGGATGTGCTTGACGATGGCAAGGCCGAGGCCTGTGCCCCTGGTTTCCCGGCTACGCGACGCATCCACCCGGTAGAAGCGCTCGGTCAGGCGCGGGAGGTGCTCCGCCGCGATGCCGGGACCGAAGTCGCGCACGCTGAGGACAAAGGTTCCAGGCCCGCGCGACGCCTCCCCGCCCGCCGGCGGGACCGGCACCAGGCGGATTTCCACCCGCTTGCCGCTGGCGCCATACTTGATGGCGTTCTCGACGAGATTCTCGATCACCTCGATCAGTTCGTCCCGATCCGCCCGGACCAGGCAGAGTGCCGGCGGCGTCTCGATGTCGAGAACGACGCCGGCCTCATCGGCAACAGGCTTCAAGGCGTCGCAGGCATGCCGCAACAGGGGGACGAGGTCGAGCACGGTCTCCGGCTGGACGTGGGCCTTCAGTTCGATGCGCGACAGCGACAGGAGGTCGTCGATCAGCCGACGCATGCGGTCGCCCTGCTGCAGCATGATGCCGAGGAACCGATCACGGGCGACCGGATCATCGCGCGCCG
Source organism: Stappia sp. P2PMeth1 (assembly GCF_900185735.1). NCBI lineage: Bacteria > Pseudomonadati > Pseudomonadota > Alphaproteobacteria > Hyphomicrobiales > Stappiaceae > Stappia > Stappia sp. P2PMeth1. Next base: position 81,502 of record NZ_FYAW01000010.1, read on the forward strand.
GGCCCTGCAGCGTCTCGACGAAGCCGGTAAGCGAGGCGAGCGGTGTGCGCAGCTCATGGCTGGCATTGGCGACGAAGTCGGCCCGCATTCGCTCCAGCCGGCGCTGCTCGGTCAGGTCCTGCAAGGTGACGAGAACGAAGCGCCCTGCTCCGCCGGCGGCGCCGGCGCGTGGCGCCTCGCCGGGCGCCGCCGCCGGCTCGGCGATCGGCGTCACATAGGCCTCGAGCCAGCTTTCCGTCGGAACCCGCTCGCTCCACTCGATCCGCTGGGCCGGGCCGCCGGCCATGACCTTGTCGAGCGCTTCCAGCAGCACCGGCACGCGCAGGCGCAGCGACAGCGGATCGCCCGGCAGCGGGTCGCCGAAGCGCACCCTTGCAGCGCGGTTGACATAGCGGGTGATGCCGCGCCGGTCGACGATGAAGCACGGGTTCGGCAGCGCGTCGGCGAGCTGCTTCATGCCGGTCTCGGGCCAGGGGGTCAGCGCCCGGGCTTCCCTCCGGCGACGGGTGACGAGCAGACGGCGGGTGGGGGGAATGAGGGCCGCAAGGAGAACCGGAATCGCCCCGGCGGCGACCATCAGCGCCGGCACCCCGGCCACGAGGACGGCGAGCAGCGCCACCGCGACGACGGCGAACAACACCCAGCGCTGCTCGGCGACGCGCTCGCGAAGCCGGCTGCGCAGGCCCGGACGCGCCGCAGGGCGCTCTGTGGTGTCGTCGCTCATTCCTGTCGCCGTCGATCCTGTCGGGTTTCCCAACGGCCTGTCCGTCCGCGGGGCGGCGCGGCAGACGCGGAGCGGAAAGGCCGGGAAAGCGGGAGGACTTCCATAGCATGGCCCATATGACAGGCCCAAGACGGAAACCGAAGCCAGAAGTCGAAGACGGGAAACAATCGCAGCCGGCTGCTTCACGGGGACCGGCGGGAATGCTATCTGCCTGGATGCAGGCAGACGCGCCGACGGACGGCGCGATGCGCGAGGGAGGCTTTGCCATGACCCCGGCTCAGGCGGCTGAACGGCTGCCCCAGGCACTGGCGATGCAGGACTGGGAGACGGCCCGCAAGGCGCTCAAGCGCCTGGTGCGGGCGGATCCGGGCAATGCCTCGCTGCATTACAACCTGGGCCTCGTCCTGCGCCGGCTCGGCGATCCGGATGCCGCCGACGATGCCTTCGGCGCGGCGCTGAAGGTCTCTCCCGGCCATCTCAACGCCCTGTTCGAGCGAGCGGCGGCGGCAATGGATGCCGGCCGCCGGGAGGCGGCGGAGGCCGGCTTTTCCGCCTATCTGGAGAAGGCGCCGGACGATGCCGACGGCTGGCTGAACCTTGCCCGGCTGCGCCTGCGCCGCGACGCGGCCGGCGAGGCGGAAGCGGCCTTTGCCCGGGTCCTTGCCCTGCGACCCGGCGACCGCGACGCGGAGATCGGCCTGGCGGAGGCGGGACTGCGCCAGGGACGGGCGGAGGCCGCGGCGAAACTCAGAACCCTCTTCGCCGAACTGCCGGCCGAACGGCCGCGCCTCCTCAAGGCGATGAGCCAGGGGCCGCGCGGCAAAATTCCGCTGTCGGGCCTTGCCCTGACCGGAACGGTGCGCGTCGACGAGGCCGGCTGAGCCCCTCACCTGTCGCGCGGCGCGCGGAAGCTCTTGCGATAGAGACCCGGATCATCCTGAAGCCCGTCCTGCACCTGCAGGTGCCGGTCAAGCTCGTTCCGGTCCATGGCGCGGATGTCGAGGTCCAGCGCCTCGCGGCGGATCGGGAAGGCCTGGGCCACCGGCGTGCCGGCAGGCAGGCGTCCGGAAAAGCCGGCATCGCGCCAGATCGCCGGGAAATGCACGAAGCCGTCCCGGTAGCGATCGCAGTCGACAAGACCGGCAAGAGTGCGGAAGGGCAGGTCCTCGCGGTTGAGCGGATGGGTGAAGAGCAGGGAGACGCCCTCGGGCGCCTCGACCGTCCAGAAATTCGTGAACTTCACCACAAATTGCCCGTCCGGCAGACCGAAGGGCACACCTGCGGCCTGTTCCGGCACATGCAGGCCGATGGGCGAGCGGGTCTGGCGCGCCCCTTCCGCCACCGGCGGCGACCAGTCCCAGGAGATCTCGCCGTCAGCGACGTGGAGATCGGCGGCCAGGCGGAACATCACCCCCAGCGCCAGCGCATCGATCAGCGGCGGACAGTGCTTGAGGGTGCGGACCTGCGCCCCGCCGAGAAACTCGCTCGCGACCACGGACGGCACCGCCTTCAGCCAGTCGGGAAAGCCGGCGCGCGCCGGCACCGGCTCCGGCACATGGCCGACCAGTTCCGGCAGACAGCGGAACGAGAGCCTCATCGCCGTGCCGGACGGTTTCGGGCGGCGGCCTCCAGCGCGTCGAGACAGGCAGGCCAGCCTTCGGGTGACGCCATCGCCTCGCGATAGGCGATGCCGGCCTCGCCATGGCGCAGGAAGTCGCCATGGGTCAGTTCGATGCGGGTGCCCTCGGCCGCCTGGCGAAACTCGATCATCACGCGGCTGGCAGCGGCGGGATCCGCCACCGGCTCGCCGTCCGGCGAAATCTGCCAGGCGAGACGCAGATAGAGCGGCGGCTCGATCGACAGGACCGTGCCCCAGACCCGGCGCGGACCGCCGGGCGTCTGCTCGGTGCAGGCACCGCCCGCCATCGGCTCGATCGAAAGGTCGGCCGCCGGATCGCGGGAAAATGTGCGCTGCCAGGGCCACCACTCGCCGATGCGGTCGACAAGCAGATCGAAGGCCGCCTCGCGTGCCAGCGGCAGCGTGCGAACGAAGACGATGGAACCGTCCGTTTCGGACATGTCAGCTCCCGAATCAGTCGCCGGAACGAAGACCCTGAAGGTCGCAGCCGACCGGCCGGGCCGTCAACCGTTGCCGCCGCGACGCCTCGCCAGAACCCAGATGGTGGCCGATACGACGGTGATGACGACGAAGATCACGCCGATGACGTTGATCATCGGCGACAGGCCGAAGCGCATGCGCGCGCCGATCTCGGTGACGAGCGTCCAACTGGAACCGATCGCGAAGAAGGTGGTGTTGTAGTTCTCGATCGACTGCAGGAAGGAGATCAGCGCCGCCGTCAGCATCGTCGGCATGAGGAACGGCAGCGTGATGCGGCGGAAGACGAAGACCGAGGAGGCGCCGAGGTCGAGCGCCGCTTCCTCCAGCGCGCGGTCCTGCCGCTGCAGGCGCGCCATGAACATCAGCATGCAATAGGAGGCGATGAAGGCGGCCTGCGCGATGGCCGCAGTGAACAGCCCCGCCTCCATGCCGAAAGCATCGCGCCAGAAGATCATGGTGGTGGCGCCAAGCACGATGCCGGGGGTGAGGATCGGCGAGACCAGCACCGTGTAGAGCAGGGTCGAGGCCCGCGACTGCAGCCGCGTCAGGATCAGCGCGCCGGCAAGGCCGAGCGGAATCGAGATGACGATCACGCCGCCGGCGATCGCCAGCGAGTGCAGCAGTCCTTGCACGAACCGGGCATCACGCGGCAGCGCCTGAAACCATTTCAGCGTGAAGCCCTGCCAGTCGGTGACGGAGGGGGTCGGGTTGGCGTTGAACGCGGCCGCGACCATGAACATCAGCGGCAGGAACATATAGGCGAAGAACAGCAGCAGGTAGCCGGAGAGCACCGCGTCGGACCAGTCCCGGATCCGGCGCCGGCGCGGGGCGGCACCCGCTGCGATCTGCTCTGCGGTGATGACCGTCATTTCGCGATATCCCTGATGCCGACGCGGAAGACGGCCATGTTGACGAGGATGAAGGCGATACAGGCGACGAGCAGGGCCAGCGAATAGGCCGCACCCTCGTTCCACGAGCCCGCCTCGAAGAAGCGGCGGTAGATCACCTGCGCGAACCAGTCCGGATGCAGGCCGCGACCGACGATCTCCGGCACGGCGATCGATCCGGCGGACAGCATGAAGGTCATGATCGCGCCGACGGCGATGCCGGGCTTGGCATGGGGCAGCACCACGCGCCAGTGGATGCGCCAGGTGGAACTGCCAAGATCCCGCGCCGCCTCGATCTGGTTCTTGTCCAGCGTTTCGATGGTGTTGTAGATCGGGAACACCATGAAGAGCACATAGGCATAGACCATCACGGTGAAGACGGCGCCGTTGGAGGCGACGAAGCGGATGCCCTCTCCCGCCTGCATGTCGATCAGGCCGAGGGCATCGAGAACGCCGTTGAGGATGCCCTGCTTCTCCAGGATCATCACCCAGGAGAAGATCCGCAGCAGTTCGTTGATCGCGTAAGGAATGATGAGGCCGAGCATCATCAGCGCCACCTTGTTGGCGCTTTTCGCCGTCGCGGCCGCATAGGCGACCGGATAGCACACGACGAAGGAGAGCAGCGTCACGCAGAGCGCGTAAAAGATCGTCGAGAGAAAGATGCGAAAGTGCAGCTCGCTCATATTGGTGAAATTCTTGGCCGAATAGCTCTCGCTGATGCCAGCCGTCTTGGTCGTCTCGGCCTCGATCGCCTCCAGTTCGGCAATGCGCCCCTGCAGGCCGGCCTTCTCCTCCTCCAGCGCGACAATGCGGCCCTCGACCTCCTCAAGCGGCAGCGCAGCCTGTTGCGGCGGCGCGAAGGGGCTCGGGGCGACGCCTGGTGACGGCGCCGCGGGCGAGGGTAGCGAGGGAGACGGCGTCAGCGAGGGTGAGGGCGTCAAAGAGGGAGACGGGGTCAGGGATGGCGAGGGAACCAGCGACGGCGACGGCAGACCGCCTGCCGGAGCTCCGTCCGCCGCCTGTCCAGCCTCTTGTCCAGCCTCTTGTCCAGCCTGAAGCTGGGCCCGCAGATCGCGCAGATCCGTGTCGATGTCGAAGACGCGGGTATAGGCACGGTCGATCTCCAGCGACAGGGTCGCCGCATCGCCCGACCGGTCGACATAGGTGAAGGCGCGCTCGATCATGCGCGCCTGCGGCAGCACGATCAGCAGGGCGATCCAAACGGCGGTGAGCGCCAGGAAGATCCCGGTCAGGCCTTTGCCATAGCTCTTGACCAGACTATTCACGGGCGAGATCCCCCACCGGCATGACGATCGCGTCCGAGGGCCGGAAGGCAAGATCCGTCTCGCCGGATGCCAGCGAAGAGGCCGTGTCGCCCGAATTCGGCAGATGCACCGTCACCGGCGCGTCGCCGGCACGGCAATGCAGGTTGACGAAAGGCCCTTCCAGATCGCGGCGCTCGATGGTGGCGCGCAGTCGGTTGCGCGGCGCATCGTCGGTCCCGGTACCGCCAAGGCCCACCCGCTCGGGGCGCACGAAGATCATGACCTCGTCGCCGACACCGGCGCGCCCGCGCAGACGCGCCAGCATCTCGCCCTGCGGCGTGTCGACCCGGGCAATCTCGCCGTCGAGCCCGGAAAGCTTGCCACGGAAGACGTTCTGTTCCCCGACGAAGCTGGCGACGAAGGGCGTTCCCGGCTGATTGTAGATCTCGTCTGAGGAGGCGACCTGCTCGACCACGCCGCGGTTCATCACCGCCACCCGGTCGGACATGGTGAGCGCCTCGCCCTGGTCATGGGTGATGTAGATGAAGGTGACGCCGGTCTTGCGCTGCAGGTCCTTGAGCTCGCTGCGCATGTGCTGGCGCAGCTTGAGATCGAGAGCGGACAGCGGCTCGTCGAGCAGCAGCACCGCCGGCTCGACCGCCAGCGCACGGGCAATCGCGACGCGCTGGCGCTGGCCGCCGGACAGCTCCGTCGGCTTCTTCTCGCCCTGGCCGGTGAGCGCGACCATGGCCAGCAATTCCTCGGCCCGCTGGCGACGGACCTTCTTCGGCACGCCTCGCGCCTCCAGGCCGAAGGCGACGTTCTCCCACACGCTCATGAGGGGGAAGAGCGCAAGGTTCTGGAAGATCAGCGCGGTCGGCCGGGCGTTGGGGCGGATGCCGGCCATGCTCGTCCCGCCGATGCGCACGTCGCCGGCCGAAGGGTCGAGAAAGCCGGAGATCATCCGCAGGATCGTGGTCTTGCCGCAGCCCGAGGGGCCGAGAATGGAGAAGAACTCCCCGGCATTGATCGTCAGGTCGGTCGGCTGAACGGCGGTAAAATCGCCGAAGCGCATCGATACCCCGTCAAGGACGACGTCTTGTCCGTGCATTTGCCCCTCATCTGGCACGCGATCCGGCAGCGTTCGGCCGGAAAGAAAAGCGGATCGCGGCACGCGCCGCGATCCGCCGGGTCCAAACGCCTCAGGCGTTGGTGATCTTGTCCACATACTCCTCACGCAGCGTGGCGAACCACGGCGTGTCGGCCTGCCACCACCACAGGTTGGCCAGGTTCTCGGCATTGTAGACGTCGGCGAACTGGGCCTTGTAGTTGTCGCCCGCGTAGTCGGCAGCGCCGGTCACGGCAGAGTTGTAGCCGGTGTTGCCTGCCAGAAGGCCGGCCATCTCCGGGTCCAGCATGGCGTTGAGGAAGGCGTAGGCCTGCTCCAGGTTCTCGGAGCCCGACGGAATGCCCATGGAGTCCATCCAGGTGATGCCGCCTTCCTTCGGCATGCGGTACTTCCACTTGGCGTCTTCCCGGTTCAGCAGGAGACCGGTGGTGTCCCAGGTCTGGCCGATGGTGGCGCCGGCCTGCTTGAAGGCGTTCGTCGCCTCGGTGGCATTGTTCCAGAACGCGGCGATGTTGGCCTTGCGCTCGATGATGAACTTGGCGCAGGCATCCCACACGCGGCGGGCCTCATCCTCGGTCTTGTAGACGTCGAGCATGCGGTCGGACTTCACCTCGCCGATCGCGTCGAGATAGAGGCCGACACCCATGATCACCGACTTCTGGCGGAAGGCGGCCTTGCCGGCGGCTTCCGGCGACCACATGGTGCCGTAGGACACGTCGTCGGCATTGAACTGGGTGCTGTCGAGGGTGATCGCCTCGGTGCCCCAGTTGAACGGCAGCAGCATGCGCTTGCCGCGATAGGTGCCGCCGAGCTGGACGCTGTCACGCAGCATGGACGGGATCAGCTTGTCGAGCTCGAGCTTGCTCTCGTCGAGCGGCTGCAGCAGGCCGTCCGGATAGTAGTTGTTGCCGTTGGTGATCGACGGGAAGATGACGTCGAAGCCCTTGCCGCCGGCGGCGCGCAGCTTCTGCTCCGCCTCGTCGTTGGAGCCATAGGTCGAGAGGTTCACCTTGATGCCGGTGTCGCCCTGGAATTTGTCGATCATGTTCTGCTGGATGTAGTCGCCCCAGGCGAAGACGTTCACCTGGCCGGACGAGGCCAGCGCGTCGCCGGCCTTGAGGATGGCCGGGGCGGCAAGCAGGGTCGATGCGGCTGCGGAGCCCTTGAGCACCGAACGGCGGGAAATGGACATGTCGGACCTCTCCGTTACATTGGTCTTGCGAGCGGCGACGGATCGGCGGGTCTCCTCCCCGCATCGCTCGCTCGGCCATAGGTCAGTTTGACAACGTTAGTATGACACGGAAGGGTACGGCATCCGCCGGCTGGCCGGCGCGACAGGACCGGAACGGCCTCCCCTCGCGGCAATCTCCAGCAAGAGCGTCCCTCGCATGTAAGGCAGACGTTATTGGTGCGGATATGATCTTTCAACCGAAAGATTAGCCGGCTGTGGAGCAATGGCGAAGCAGCGGCCCACTTGCGGCTTGCCGGCCTTTTCGTATAGGCAAATCCGAAAGTCAGAAGCGGAGCCTGAAAAGCGATGGTTTCCCTGCGACACGACCGGAATTTCGATCCGCGACATGGCGAAATCGTCGAGATATCGTCGGCTGTGCGACGCGCGACCGCGCCCAATCGCGGTCCTTTCACCTGGCACGGAACGAATACCTACCTGATCGGGCGCGACGAGGTGGCAGTGCTCGATCCCGGCCCCGTCGACCCCACTCACGCGAGGCTGCTTCTCAACGCCGTCGGCAAGGACAGGCTCGCCGCCATCCTGGTGTCGCACACCCATGTCGACCATTCCCCCGGCGCAAGGCTGCTGCAGGAGATGACCGGGGCGCCGATCGTCGGCTGCGGTCGGCACCGGGCAGCCCGCGCCCTCCAGCCGGGCGAGACCAATCCGCTCGACGCCAGCGCCGATGCCGACCACGTCCCCGACCGCGAATTGCGCGACGGCGACAGCCTCACCATTGACGGCCTCACCCTGACCGCGGTGGAAACGCCCGGCCATACGGCCAACCATCTCGCCTTTGCGCTCAACGACGGCAATGTGCTCTTCTCCGCCGATCACGTCATGGCGTGGTCGACCTCGATCGTCGCGCCGCCGGACGGCTCGATGAGCGCCTACATGGCCTCGCTGGCGCGGCTTTCGCAGCGCGACGACAGCGTCTATCTACCGGGGCATGGCGGAGCCGTGACCGCTCCGGCAGAGTATATCGCGGGGCTCATCGCCCATCGGCAGGCGCGGGAGACGGCGATCCTCGACCGGCTCACCGCCGGCGACCGGACGATCCCGGAGATGGTGGCGAGGATCTATGCCGATGTCGACCGCGCGCTGCACGGGGCGGCGGCGCTGTCGGTGCTCGCCCAGGTCGAATGGCTGATCGAGCGCGGGCTGGTCGGCCTGGCGCCCGGCCAAAGTCCGACCTTGACGCTGGCAAGCCGCCTGGAACTCGCCTGACGAACATCCGAAACGGGTGCCACGCGCCATCTCCTTTGACGGGCAGCCGGGAACATGGCATGTGACGGCGAAACGCGGGCCGGCGCCCGCCCGACATCTCCCACCGGACGAGACCTCCGCATGCGCATCAAGGCCGTATTGTTCGACCGCGACGGCACGTTGACCGACTTCGACAGCACATGGGGGCCCGCCATCGCGCTGGTGCTGAAGGATCTGGCGCGCGGCGACGGGGCCCTGCTGGAAACGCTGGAGGCACTCGCCATGTTCGACGTGGCGCAGGCCCGCTTCACCGGTCCGTCGATCCTCAAGGTGCAATCGCCGAAGGACTATTCCACCGGCTGGGCCGAGGTGATCGGCGAACCCGACCCCCAGGCGATGCTGGAGCGCATCGAGACGATCCTGCTGGAGCATTGCGACCGCACGGTCACCCCATTCGACAGCGTGGTGGAGACGCTGACCACGCTGAAGGCAAGCGGCCTGCCGCTCGGCATCGCCACCAACGGCACCGAAGCCTCGGCGCGCAAGCAGATGCAGGCGCTCGGCCTCGCGGGCGCCTTCGGCTTCCTCGCCGGCTACGACAGTGGTCACGGGTCGAAGCCCGAGCCCGGCCAATTGCTCGCCTTCGCCCGCCACACGGGCCTTGAGCCGGGGGAGATCGCCATGGTCGGCGACAGTCTGCACGACATGCATGCGGCGAAGGCGGCCGGCATGATGCGCATCGCCGTGACCACCGGTGCAATCCCGCGCGAGCGGCTGGTGGACGAGGCGGATCTCGTGATCGAACGCATGTCGGACCTGCTGCCCGTGGCGCTCGGCAGGGCGGCCTGACCATGGGCACCGTGCGCGCTGTGCTGTTCGACAAGGACGGCACGCTGATCGACTTCCAGAACACCTGGGCGCCGACCTTCCACACCTTGATGAGCGAGCTTGCGGCCGGCGACAGGCTGACAGCGGAGCGGCTGGCCGCGGCCGCCGGCTTCGACCTTGCCAGCGTGCGTTTCGCCCCGGACTCGGTGCTGGTCGCCGGCTCCAACGACGACATCGTCGATGCCTTCGCCGAGATCCTCGGCCTTGCCGATCCGCAGGCGCTGGCAGAGGATATCAACGCCCGCATCGGGGCGATGAGCCTGCCGCATCTCGCACCGTTCGACGACCTTGTCCCCGCGCTCGACCGGCTGGCCGGGCATGGGCTGATGCTCGGCATCGCCACCAACGACGCGGAAGCCTCGGCGCTGGCACAACTCGACGCGCTCGGCCTGACGCAGCGCTTTGCCGCGGTGATCGGCTTCGACAGCGGCCACGGGGCAAAGCCCTCGCCGGGCATGGTCTCCGGCTTCTGTGCGGCGCTCGGCCTTGCGCCGCAGGAGGTGGTGATGGTGGGAGACAGCCTGCACGACATGCATGCCGGCCAGGCCGCGGGAACGCGCACGCTCGCCGTGACCACCGGCGTCGTCGGCGCGGATGTGCTGGCGCCGCATGCCGACCATGTCGCCGCCTCGCTGAGCGAGGCGATCGACTGGATCGAGACGCTCCTCGCCCGAACCTGACCGGCCCCTGCCACAGGTCGGTGCGACGGCCCTTGCGGCCGCCGCTGCCAAGCCCACGGCACGCCCGGCGGCGCAAGGAGGTTCGCATTCGCCGACGGTCGTGGTAAGCGGTTGGAACGAAACGCGGTCTCAGTCACAGGGAAGTTTCCGCCCGCCGCATGCGCAAGATCCTGCCCCTCTCCCGGTCGCGCCTCGCGGCGGCAAGCCTCCAGTTCGGGCGGCTGGCCCTGCCTGTTCTGGTGATCTCGGCGCTGATCCACCGGGCGGATATCGTCACGACGCCGCAATTCCTGGTTCTTCTGACCCTCGGCCTGCTGCTGGCCGCCGCCGCCTGCGGAACAGCGCTGATCGCGGGGCTCGTCCTGTGGCGGCGCGGCGGCACCGGCTGGGCGCAGGCGGTGCGCGGCTTTTTCTACGGTGTCGTGGCGCTGACGCCTGCCCTCTTCGCGCTCTACGCCTTCGCGATCTATCCGCAACTCGCCGATGTCAGCACCGACACGGAAAACCCGCCGCAGATTGCCAGCGGCCTCCCCTTCACCGGGGCTTCGAGACAAGCGGAGAGCTATCCCGACCTGGTGTCGCGACGTTTCCGCATCGCCCCGCCGGAGCTGCACAGGGCGGCCCTGCAGGTCGCGGCGCGCAACCGCTGGACGATCACCGCCGAGTTGCCGCCCGGCATGCCCGACGAGCCGACACGCTTCCAGGCCGTAGCGACAACGCTTGTCTTCGCCTTTCGCGACGACATCGCCGTGCGCATCCTGCCGGATCCGGTCGGCGCAAGGCTCGACATCCGCTCCGCCTCGCGCTTCGGCCGGCATGATTTCGGTGCCAATGCCAACCGGGTTCGCGGCTTCTTCGAGGACCTCGACGCCGTCCTGGTCGCAGCCTATGGCATCCTCGACCCGGTCGAAGAGGACGAGGACCTGCCGGCCGACCTGCCCTTGCTCGATGCTGACGCGCCGGAGCGCGAAGACGGGCAGACGCCTCTGCCCGGCGCCAAGCCCGATCCCGAGGCTTCCGGCGCACAGAGTTCGGCGACGACCCCGGCACCTCTGCCGCTGGAGCCACTGCCCGACGATCTTTCGGAAATCTATGAAGAGGACGTCCCGGGCGGAACGCCGGCGAGGTGACGCCTTTCCGGCTTCGTCACCCTCTTGATTCCGCTTCGCGTTTCCCGATCCGGCAAGGGGCCGGCACCGCTCTGCGGAAGGTTCGTCCCCTTTCTCGGAATCGCAAAAGGTTACAAGGTGTTAAGAAGAGTGACTGGCGCCACCATGTTTCCTTGCGTCATCCTTAGTTTTGACCAAATCGGAGACGATTTGTGCGCATCGCCGACAGGATGTTCCCCGGCGCAACCAACGACCCGGACCCAGACATGACTTCCAAGTCCCCCCAAGCCGCCGCTCCCGCTCCGCGACCGAGCCTTGCCTCTCTGTACAAGCCGGTCGGCATCGGTGCCGTGACCGCGGCTAACATCTGCAAGACCGGGATGGTCAAGGCGTCGCAGCCCAAGGCCAAGTGACGCCGAGCGCCGCAGGCACGGAGCAGGAAACGGCGCCGGCACGGCGCCTCCTGCACCGCGTTGCGGAAAATCCGTCAAGAAAACGCTATAGGGTTCCCGAATCGCACGCGATTTCATCGGGAGCCTTTTTTGCATGATCACCGCCTATACGCTCGATGCCGGCGCCATCGTCGAGATTCGCTGCTCGGCCGAGACCCGAATTCCCGATCTGGCCCTGTGGGTCGACCTTGCGTCTCCCACACCCGAGGAGCGGGCGATGGCGGAGCTCTGGATCGGAACTGAAATTCCCACCCGCGAGGAGATGGCCGCGATCGAAACATCCGAGCGGCTGTACGAGGTGCAGAACACGCTGGTGATGACGGCGGTGATGCCCTTGGTCGTCCGCGAGCCCGATCTGAAATCGGCGGCGATGACCCTGGTGGTGACGAAGGAGCGGCTGGTCTCGCTCCGCCACGGCGAGCCGACCTCCGTCGCCGCCGCCGTCCGGCGGATCCAGCATGACGGCGTTCCGATCCGCACCGCGAGCGATATTCTCTTCGTCCTGCTGGACGCCATTGCCGACCGGGCCGCCGATGTGGTGGAAGAATGCTCCAGCGCGTTCGATACTGTTGCCAGTGATGTGTTCGGCCGCGGAATCGACAGCCGCAAGAGCGCGCAGTACAAGGCCACCATCCAGAAGATCGGCCAGATCGGCCTGAAGATCGCCCGCATGCACGATGCCTGCGCCAGTCTGGAGCGGCTGTTCCTGTTTCTCTCGCTGCATGCCAAGACCCTGGGCCTGAACGGACAGCAGAAGTCCGCCGCCAAGACGCTGGGCCGCGATATCCGCTCGATCCGCGAACATGCGACCGGCCTCGATGCCCGGCTCAACTTCCTGCTCGACGCGACGGTCGGTCTCGTGAACCTCGAGCAGAACCAGATCATCAAGATCTTCTCGGTTCTCGCTGTCGTGTTCCTGCCGCCGACACTGATCGCCTCGATCTACGGCATGAACTTCGAGTTCATGCCGGAACTCAATTGGGCGTATGGCTATCTGTTCTCGATCGGCATCATGTTCATGTCGGTCGCCATCACTTTCCTTTATTTCAGATGGAAGAAGCTGCTTTGAGCCTGCCCGCGTCTGCCCTAGTTTGCCTGACCATGCCGCAGTCAGGACCAGAACCCACCCGATGACGAGCCTCGCCGCAAAACTCGCCGGGGCCCTGCGCCGCGGCCGCCGCCGGCCGCCGGCGGCGCGTCGGCCGCAGCGCACCGGGACGTGGTCGCAAGAGGCCGTGCTGCAGCGGATCGCTCCCCTGCCGCTACGGGACCGGTTCCTTGCCGAGTTCGATCCCGACTACTACCGCGCGCTCTATCCGGACCTTGTGGAACTCGAGGACGAGGCGCTCGCCGCCCATTACCGCGACAGCGGCCGGATGGAGGGGCGGGTCGCCTCGCCGCTCGCCGCGCGCGGCTATTTCGTCGATGCCTTGCAGGGCAACGAACGCTCGCTGGAACTCGGTGCCTTCCACCGGCCACTGATGCGGGGCGCCCATACCAAGCATTTCGACGTCCTGCCGAGAGCGCAACTCGTCGAGCGGGCGAAGGCCATCGGCGAGAACCCCGACGGGATTCCCAATATCGATTTTGTGTCGCCGTCCGGCGACCTTGCGGTGGTGGACGAGCAGTTCGACATGGTCGTCTCCTCGCATGTGATCGAGCATCAGCCCAACCTGGTCGCGCATCTTGCCCATGTCGAGCGGATCCTCGACGCGGGCGGCGTCTACGCGATGATCATCCCGGATTGCCGCTTCTGCTTCGATCATTTCATCCCGCCCTCCACCCTCGGTCAGGTGATCGAGGCGCATCGCCAGAACCCGAAAGTGCACACCCTGCGCAGCGTCATCGAGATGCGGGCGCTGACCACCCACAACGATGCCGCTCGCCACTGGAAGGGCGATCATGGCACGCTGGAGCACACGGTGGCGCGCACGCGCAACGCCATCCAGGAATGGGAACAGAGCAAGGGCGCCTATATCGACGTGCATGCCTGGCGCTTCACGCCCGAAAGTTTCACACAGATCATCACCACCCTGAACGGGCTGGGTCTGATCGGCCTCGTTCCCTACCGGGTCTACCCAACCCCCTATCTGGTCAGCGAATTCTGCGCCGTGCTCGGCAAGGCGACATGACGATTCGCTCCGGCTGTGCTCCGCACCTCATCGCCAAGCCCCTGCCCTAAAAGTGGAAACGGGATCGCTGGAGGATCCGGCTTACCATTTGTTAATCGCTTTCTTTCATCCTGTTGCAAAGGCGCAACAACCTCGCCACGCGAGACCGCGCATCGAGCTTCGGGACGGTAACGCCATGACATCCATACGGGTCACCGCGACATCCGCCGAAAAGGATGGAGCAGCCGCCAACCGCTATCGGGCGGGCGCGCTGGCATTCGCCCTGGTTCTGCCGCTCGTGGCTGCCGGTTGCGGCAGCATTTCCATGCCGATCGGCAGCGCCGATCCGGAAGTGCCGCTGGATCTGACCGGATCCATCGATTCGCAGCAGAATGCTGCGGATGTCGACATCAGTTCGCAGGACCGTGCGATCATCGCCCGCGCCATTGCCACCGCTCATGAAAGCGGCAAGGCAGATCCGCCCTTCTCCTGGAACAATCCGATCAGCGGCAATTCGGGCACCATCGTCGCGATCAAGGACGACACCCAGCCCGGCGGCACCGGCTGCACCCGCTTCGAGACGACCGCCAACACCATCGGCGGCGTGCGCGCCTATCTCGGCACCGCCTGCCGCGATGTCATGCAGGACTGGGCGATCATCGAACTGGCCGTGAAGAACCCGAAGCCGGAGACAGCAGGCTGACGTCGCGGCCGGGGCTGATATCCACCTGCAAAGGCGGCCACGGTGGGCGAGGCTCGCCACTGGATTTTATTCCTATCAACAACCATATGGTTCCCGAGCAAGGCGCGGGTGTATACCCGTTGCACCACACACCATCGCGGTCTGAACCATGCGTGATCCCTATTCCGTTCTCGGCGTCGCAAAATCGGCGAGCGAGGCCGACATCAAGCGGGCTTTCCGGAAGCTTGCGAAAAAGTATCACCCGGACCAGAACGCCGACGATCCGAAGGCGAAGGAACACTTTGCCGAGGCGAACCAAGCCTATGAGATTCTGGGCGACAAGGAGAAGCGTGGCCAGTTCGATCGGGGCGAGATCGACGCCGAGGGCAAGCCGCGCTTCCAGGCGCATGGATTCGGCGGCGGCTTCGACGAGTCCGACCTGTTTCGCCAAGCGCGCGGCCAGTCCTCGGGCTTTGGCCGGGGCGGCGGTTTCGACGACATCCTGAATGACATTCTCGGCGGCCTCGGTGGACGCGTCCGTGGCGGCGCGGGGTTTGCCGGTGACGGCGGCTTTGCAGGCGCCGGACCGGGCGGGCAGGCTGGCCCCCGTCCGCGACCGACCCGGCGCGGCAGCGATGCCAACGTCACCGCACGGGTGACGCTGGAGCAGCTCGTCCATGATCGCAAGGTGCGCGTCGCCCTGCCCTCCGGCAAGACGCTGGACGTGAAGCTGCCCGACGGCACGGTGGACGGCGAGAAGATCCGCCTGCGCGGCCAGGGCGAGCCGGGGGAAAACGGCGGTCCGGCCGGCGATGCCATCATCGAGGTGCGCCTTGCCCGGCATCCGATCTTCACCCCCTCCGGTGACGACCTGCGGCTCGACCTGCCGATCACCCTCTATGAGGCGGTGCTGGGTGCAAAGGTGCGCGTGCCGACCCTTGACGGCGCGGTAAACCTGACCGTCGCGCCCAACGCCCAGGCCGGCAAGACCATGCGGCTCAAGGGCAAGGGCCTGCCGAACCGTACCGGGGGCCGGGGCGACCTGCTGGTGACCCTGCGCATCGTGCTGCCCGAGGAGGGCGACGAGGAACTGACGACCCTGATGCGGGCCTGGAAGGAACTGCGGGCCTACCGCGCCCGCGGGCCTGAATTCGACTGACACCGGCATGGCCGAGGAGCACGGCAGGAAACGACGCCCACCGCGCAAGGACGACAATCCCGTCCTGCGATGGGTCCTTTTCGGGCTTTGCGCCAGCGCCGTTCTCGGTGGGCTCCTCTGGAAAGCGATGGGCTGGTAGCCCATCGCGTCCTCTTCCTCAGTCCCGCAGCGGCGCGAGGGAGGCCGGCGGAAGGCTGTCCTCCGGCACGAAGAAATCGGGCATCAGGGCGCAGGACGGATCGACCCGATACCTGTCGAAATCGGTGATGCCGCGCGATGCCAGGAAGCTGTCGTCGATGAGGAAGTTGCCGGTGAAATCCCTGGCGGGACTGGTGAAAATTTCCCAGGCGGCATCTGCCAGGATCTCGGGCGTGCGGCTCGAGCGCATCATCTCGTCGCCGCCGATCAGGTTGCGCACCGCCGCGGTGGCAATGGTGGTGCGCGGCCACAGCGCGTTGACCGCAATTCCCTTGTCTCGCAGTTCTCCGGCCAGGCCGAGCACTGCAAGGCTCATTCCATATTTGGCGATGGCGTAGGGAGTGAACGGCGCAAACCACTTCTCCTGCATGTCGAGGGGCGGCGACAGCATCAGGATATGCGGATTGTCGCTGTTCTCCAGCCAGGGCAGCGCGTGTTTCGCACAGACCAGGGTGCCGCGTGTGTTGATCTGATGCATCAGATCGAAGCGCTTCATGTCGGTCTGCGACAAGGGCGTCAACTGGATGGCGCTGGCATTGTTGACGAGGATGTCTATGCCGCCGAAGGTCTGCGCCCCCTGCGCCAGCGCATCGGCCACCGCCGCCTCGTCGCGCACATCGACGACAAGCGGCAGCGCCCGGCCGCCGGCTGCCTCGATCTCCTCCGCCGCGCTGTAGATGGTGCCCTCCAGCTTCGCATGCGGCGCGGCGGTCTTAGCGGCAACGATCACATTGGCGCCGTCGCGCGCGGCGCGCAGGGCGATCGCCTTGCCGATGCCCCGTGACGCACCGGTGATGAAAAGCGTTCGGTTCTTGAGCGACATGCGTTCCTCCCAACAGCGGTCGCGACCTCAGTCGCTCCCGCGCGACCTATCCATGAATGCGGTGAAGGCGGCGCGCGCCTCCTTCGAGGCCAGGCGCTCCGCAAACAGGCGGATTTCCTCCTCCATGCGGGCCCGCAGGTCCGCGCGCTCGCCCCATAGCAGGGCGCGGGACAGGCGCATCGCCTCGGCCGGCTTGGCGGCGATCGCCCTGGCAGCGGCAAGCGCGCGCGCCTCGACCTCCTCCTCCGCCACAACGTGATTGATGAAGCCGGCGGACAGTGCCCGCGCCGCATCGAAAGGCTCGCCCAGGCACAACAGTTCGAAGGCCCGGGCATGGCCCATGACGCGCGGGGCGAGCAGGCTGGCGCCGGCCTCGGGCACGAGGCCAAGATCCAGGAACGGCGTGCGGAACAGCGCCCGCTCGCTGGCGAAGACCATGTCGCAGTGGAACAGCATCGTCGTGCCGACGCCGATCGCGAGACCGTTGACGGCAGCGACAATCGGGATCTCGCAGGTCGCAAGCGCGCGCAGGAACCGCACCACCGGCGCGTCCTGGATGCCCACAGTGCCGGCCATGGCAAGGAAGTCGGCGATGTCGTTGCCGGCGGTGAAGGATCCCGGCACGCCGCACAGGAGATGCGCCCGGATGTCCGCGTCCCGCTGTTCCAGCGCCTCGGCAAGAGCCGAGTACATCTCGCCGGTGAGGGCGTTCTTCTTGTCCGGCCGGTTCATCCGGATGCGCTGGACGGCCCCGTCCCGCTCGATCTCGATCATCGCGTCCTCCCCAATACCGCCTCAGGCCAGCGGATCGTAATCCAGCACCGCCGAGGCGACGGAGACCACCTGCTCCTTCAGCGCGGCCGTCTCGGCGAGACGCGCGGAGGCGAAATAGCGGGCCAGCAGCAGCCGGCGCGCAGCCTCCGGCGCGGCATCGCCGCTGCTCGCGAGCGCGCCCTTCAGCAGCATGGCGCCGCCATAGGCAAGGCCGAACAGCCGCAGGAACGGCGTGGCGCCGGCGAGCGCTTCCTGTTGCCGACCGCCCGCAAGCGCGGTCAGCATCCAATCCGTGGCGCCGGAGAGATTGGCCAGGGCGCTCTCAAGCCGCGCCGCGATATCGGCAAAGTCCGGGCCGGCCCCGCTTGCCTTCGCTGCGATGGCAGAGAGTTCCTCGACCAGGCCGCGAAACTGCGCCCCGCCCGACAGGGGCAGCTTGCGGGTGACCAGGTCGATGGCCTGGATGCCGTTGGTGCCCTCGTAGATCGGCGCGATACGCGCATCGCGATAGTGCTGCGCTGCTCCGGTCTCCTCGATGAAGCCCATGCCGCCATGCACCTGCACGCCGAGCGAGGCGACCTCGACGCCGATATCGGTGGCGAAGGACTTGGCAAGCGGGGTCAGGGTTGCCGCGCGCTCGCTCCAGTGGGTGCGCGCCGCGTCGTCCCCTGCCAGTCGCGCCATGTCGATGGCATGGGCATTGGCGTAGCAGATCGCGCGGGCGACCTGCGTCCAGGCCTGCATGTCGAGCAGCGTGCGGCGGATGTCGGGGTGGGCGGCAATCGGGCTCATGCCCTCACCGCTCTGACCCGGCACCCGGCCCTGCCTCCGCTCCAGCGCATAGGCCAGCGCCTGCTGGGTGGCCCGCTCGGCGATGCCCAGCCCCTGGATGCCGACCGCAAGGCGGGCGTTGTTCATCATCGTGAACATGCAGGCAAGGCCGCGATTTTCCTCGCCGATCAGCCAGCCGATGGCACCGCCCTCGTCGCCATAGATCATGGTGCAGGTGGGCGAGGCGTGGATGCCGAGCTTGTGCTCGATGCCGGCACAGCGAACATCGTTGCGCGCGCCCAGCGATCCGTCCGGGTTGACCAGGAACTTCGGCACCAGGAACAGCGAGATGCCGCGCGTGCCGGCCGGTGCGTCCGGCAGGCGGGCCAGCACCAGATGGACGATGTTGTCGGTGAAATCGTGCTCGCCATAGGTGATGAAGATCTTCTGCCCGAAGATGCGGTAGGTGCCGTCGCCGGCGCGTTCGGCCCGGGCGCGCAGGGCGTTGAGATCGGACCCGGCCTGCGGCTCGGTCAGGTTCATCGTGCCCATCCACTCGCCGGAGACGAGCTTGGCGAGATACGTCTCCTGCAGGTCCTTGCTTGCGTGCTTTTCAAGCGCCTCGACCGCCCCCGTGGTCAGGGTCGGGCCAAGGGCGAAGGCCATGGAGGCGGAGTTCCACATCTCCAGCGCCGCAGCGTGCAGCATCGCCGGCAGATCCTGCCCGCCGAACTCCGGCGCGCCGGTCAGTGCGTTCCAGCCGCCCTCGATCCAGGCCCGGTAAACCGCGCACCACCCGTCAGGCATGGTCACGGTCCCGTTCTCCAGACGCGCGCCCTGCCGGTCCCCAACGCTGTTGAGCGGGGCAATCTCCTCGGCGGCGAAACGACCGGCCTCCTGCAGGATTGCGTCCACCAGGTCATCGGTGACCTCGCCGTGCCGCGAATGGGCAAGGACCTCACCCAGTCCCGCCACCTGCTTCAGCGTGAAGGCGATCTCCGATACGGGGGCACGGTACATGTCTCACTCCCTTGACAGGCCGGTGCTTGACGAACGGCGACAGAGGCCGCAGAACCGCCCGGCATCATTTCGGGCGCGAGGATGGCTGCGGCTGACGTAAACGTCAACATGTGACGTGACGGAACCACGCAACCATCCGCCAGCGGACAGGACACGAGGGCAAGCCATGCGGCGCTGGCGGATCGACCCGCAGGAGACGGGCTGGCGCGACACGCCGGAGTTCGAGGCGGCAGTGGCGGACATTCTCGCCGGACGCCTGGTGGCGGTGCCGACGGAAACCGTCTACGGGCTCGCTGCCGACGCCACGAACCCGCTTGCCTGCGCGGCGATCTACGCGGCCAAGGGACGGCCGAGCTTCAACCCGCTGATCGCTCATGTCGCCTCCACCGAGCAGGCCCACCGGCACGGCATCCTCGACGAGCGTGCAAGACGGCTGGCCGGTGCCTTCTGGCCCGGACCGCTGACGATGGTGGTCGCCAAGCGACCGGACAGCCCGGTGTGCGATCTGGCGACGGCGGGGCTTGAAACGATTGCGCTGAGGGTACCGGCCGCGGCGATCATGCGTGAACTTTCGTCGGCGAGTGGGCGGCCGATTGCCGCTCCCAGTGCCAATCGCTCCGGCCGCATCAGCGGCACCACGGCGGATGCGGTGGCGGGCGACCTTGGCGAGCACCTTGCCCTGCTGATCGATGCCGGGCCGACCCCGGTGGGCGTGGAATCGACCATCGTCGGTCTAGCCGGGGAGCGGCCGACGCTGCTGCGGCCCGGCGGCGTGTCACGCGCGGAGATCGAGGCGGCGCTGGGGGAGGCTCTTGCCGCCCCCTCCCTCTCCTGCGAAACCGCGCCGGAGGCACCTGGCATGCTGACCTCCCACTATGCCCCGCGCGCCGGGATGCGGCTGAATGCCGAGCGGGTCGAGCCAGGAGAAGCGCTTCTCGCCTTCGGCACGCCGCTGCCTCCCGGCTCCGAGCGCGCCGCGGCCGTGGTCCAACTGAGTGAGGATGGCGATCTTCGGCAGGCGGCCGCCCACCTGTTCACCGCCATGCGGCGCCTCGACGCCAGCGGGGCAGAGCGCATCGCCGTCATGCCGGTCCCGGAGACCGGGCTGGGCGAGGCGATCAACGATCGCCTGCGCCGCGCCGCCGCTCCACGGGACTGAGCCGCGAAAGGCGGTCGCGTCCGGGCACCGCAAGACGCATCCACCCGCTCGATCTGACGCAGGGGCACACCAAGATGTTGCCCCGCACAACTTGGGCATCGGGATTTTTTACAGTGAAAAATAAATCCTGATTTTACCAAATTCGATCATTTCATGCTCGAAAACGCCTTCTCTCGCAAATTCCTCCTTCTGAAAGGGGTGCGAATCAATTAGTATTATCATTACCTTCACAGGTGATGCAGCGGACCTCCCCTACGGGCCCTAGACTGCCCGCACCTTTTTCCGGGGCCGGCGTTTCAAGCCGCCCCGGTTTTCTTTTGCCCAGAGCCTCAAATTTGCGATTGCCTTCCGCGATCCCCCTTGCCTTTGGCTCATTGACAGGGTCTGCCATGGCCGGTCAGATGAGGCACCAAGCGCCCGAAAACGGCCCAAGCTAAGGAAACGCTCTTGGCAACCCTCTACCTGCACCACTCCGCCTATCTCGATCATCTGACCCCTGTCGGTCATCCCGAACGCCCCGACCGGATCCGCGCCATCGACCGGATCCTGGAGCATGAGCGGTTCCAGACGCTGCAACGGGAGACGGCGCCGATGGGGCGGATCCAGGATATCGCCCGGGTCCACCCCTCCTCCTATATCGACATGCTTCACAGGATGGCGCCGCAGGACGGTCTGGTGCGTGTCGACGCCGACACGACCATGTCGCCGGGAAGCTGGGAGGCGGCGATGCGCGGGGTCGGCGGCGCCTGCCAGGCGGTCGACGAAGTGATGACCGGCAAGGTCGGCAATGCCTTCTGCGCCTCGCGGCCGCCGGGACACCATGCGGAAGCGGCCAGGGCCATGGGCTTCTGCCTCTTCAACAATGCCGCGGTGGCCGCCCGCCACGCCCAGCGGGAACATGGCGCCGATCGCGTCGCGATCATCGATTTCGACGTCCATCACGGCAACGGTACCCAGGACATCTTCTGGGCCGACCCGACGGTGATGTACTGCTCGACGCATCAGATGCCGCTCTATCCGGGCTCCGGCGCGGCGAGCGAACGGGGCGAGGCCGACACGATCGTCAACGCGCCGCTTTCGGCCGGCGACGGCGGCGAGGAGTTCCGCGAGGCGATGGAGGTGGCGATCCTGCCGCGCATCGAGACCTTCCAACCCGACCTGGTGATCATCTCCGCCGGCTTCGATGCCCATGCCCGCGATCCGCTCGGCGGCCTCAATCTGGTCGAGGCGGACTTCGCCTGGATCACGATGCGGCTGATGGACATTGCCGACCGCAAATGCGGCGGTCGTGTCGTGTCGCTGCTCGAGGGGGGATACGACCTGGAAGGCCTCGCGCGCTCGGCCGCTGCCCATATCATGACCCTGATGAAGTCCTGATCCCGCCCGTCCACAGGCAAGGCGGAAGGCCGGACGGCTTGCCTTGCCCGGTAGCGGGGCGGCTTGTAGGTTGGCACTCCATCGAGGCAGCAAGCAGGAGCAGGCGTGTGACCCGAGACGACACCGACCCGGCGATCGAGGCGCTCGCCTTCGAGGTCGCCCTCAAGGAACTCGAGGAGATCGTCGGCCGGCTCGAACGCGGCGACGTTCCGCTGGAGGAGAGCATCAAGCTCTACTCGCGCGGCGATCTGCTGCGCCGACACTGCGACAAGCTGCTGAAGGCGGCCGAAGCCAAGGTCGAACGGATCCAGCTTGCCGAGGACGGCAGCGCAACCGGAACGGCCCCGCTCGACGTCGACTGACGCGTTCACCTACTCCTTGAGGTACAGCGCGACGCGCGACAGGAACGCCGTCGACAAGTCCGCGCGGCGCAGGCCGCCGGCGCCGAACAGCGCGTCGAGATCCTCTTTCAGATAGCCGCGATAATAGGGCTCGTGGAAGAGGTCCGGGAACAGCTCCAGCAGTCCGTCGTTTTCCGGCAGATCGCCGTGCTGCAGGCTGTCGATGAAGATCAGACGCCCCCCCGGCTTCAGCACACGGCCGAGCTCGCGGGCGACCACCCGGCGGATCTTCGGTGGCAGTTCGTGGAAGAGGTAGACGCAGGAGATCGCGTCGAGACTGGCATCCGCGAAAGGCAAGCGCTCGGCATTGGCATTGACGAAGCCGACGCGGCGCTGCCGGGCAGGCGGCAGAGCCTCGCGCGCATGTTGCAGATAGGGTAGCGAGAGGTCGACGCCGATGCCGCGAAGCCGCGGGAAGGCGGCAAGGGCCGGGGCCAGCAGGCCGCCCGTGCCGCAGGCGATATCGGCATAGGCGAGCCGTCGCTGGTCGGTCTCGCGCACGAGGCGCGACAGGTACACCAGGCCCTGCCGCCGCATGGCCGCCGTCGCCCCCTTGAACAGGACCTCGACCTGGAAGTCGTAGATGCGGGCGCTGTCGCGCGACAGCCACCCCTCGGTCTGGAAATGGAAATTCTGCCGGTAGTAGCGCGGCAGGCCGGAGGATGCCTCGCGCGTTGCCTCGAAGACCTCCTGATGTCCACCGGTCACGCGCCGCCGGGCCACCTTCGGCACGTCGGCGAGAAAGCGTCGGCTGAGATCGAGAAAGCCGCGCGGGCCGCCGAACTCGCCCTCCGGCATCGGGTAGTGCCCCGCCTCGACATTGGCGAGATCACGGGCGAACAGCGCGGCGATCTGGGAAAACAGGCGCCGGAGATCGGGTGTCGATACCGACCGGCGCGGCTCTCGGCGCCCGTCTTCGCGATCCTCCGGCTGGGAGGCCGCCTCGCCACCGGCGCGCGCAGCGCGCGCGATCCGGCGGGAGATCGCCTGGGCGATCTCGCCATGCACGGCGAACCAGGCGACACGGCTCCCCTGCCGGGCGGCATAGCGCGCCCTGCGGCCCCAGGTGAAGGCACGTCCGGCAAGGCTCGTTTCCGCCATGGCGTTCTCCCGTCTTCCGACCCGGACCGCCGCGGCAGCTCTCAGCCGCGCGACAGAACCGCAACACTCTCAATATGGGGCGAATAGCGGAACTGATCCACCGGCAGGATCGACGAGATCCGGTAGCCTCCATCGACCAGGATGCGCAGGTCGCGGGCAAGCGTCGCCGGATTGCACGAGACCGCCACCACCGTCGGCACCTTCGAGCGGGCAAGCTCCCGTGCCTGCGCCTCGGCGCCGGCGCGCGGCGGATCGAAGACGACCGCCTCCATCCCGCGTCCATACTCGTCGAGTTCCACCGCGGTCAGCGGGTTTCGGGAAAGATCACGCCGCTCGGCCCTGATCTCCCTGAGCGCCCCCGCCCCGGTTCTCATCGCCCGGTCCAGCGCGGCAAGGGCGGCAGCCTCGCCTTCGACCGCCCGTACCGTTGCCTGCCGGGCAAGGCGCAGGGCAAAGGTGCCCGACCCGCAGAAGAGATCGGCGACCTTGCGTGCCTTGCCGACACCGGCCAGGACGCGGGCGGCCAGCGCCTCCTCCCCTGCTTCCGTCGCCTGGACAAACGCGCCGGGCGGCGGCACCAGCGGTATGCCCCCCATGTCGAGGGTCGGGGCGCGGGCCTCGACCAGCACCTCGCCGTTGAGCGAGAGGCGGGCAATGCCGGCGGCCATCGCCTCCTCGATCAGCGCGGCGCCCCCGCGCGGCTCGACCCTTGCCGAGGACACGAGCGCAAGATCGACGCCGGTGGGCGTGGCAAGGACGTTGAGCGTCACCTCGCCCTTGCGCGGCATCACCCGCGCGGCGAGTTCCTTCAGCGCGGGCAGCAGGGCGACGATCTCCGGCACCAGCACCGGACAGCGGACGACATCGACGAGGCGGTGGCTCGCGCGCTCGTGAAAGCCAAGCAGAATGCGGGCTCCGGCCCGCGTCGCGGCGAAGACCGCCCGGCGGCGACCACGCCCGCCAGCGTCCGCCGTCGGCTCGACCAGGGGCTCCACCTCGGCGAGCCCGCGTGCGGCAAGCGCGGCGACGAGTTGCTGGCGCTTCCAGTCGAGGATCGCCGCCTGATCCATATGCTGCAGCACGCAGCCGCCGCAGGTGCCGAAATGCGGGCAGACGGGCTCCACCCGCAGGGGCGAGGGCGTCAGCACCTCCAGCAGACGCGCCCGCGTGCCTTCGCGGCGGACGCGGACGGTCTCCCCCGGCAGCGCGAAGGGAACGTGGACGGGACCTTCGGCAGTCTCCGCCCTGCCTTCGCCCTTGTGGGCAAGGGCGGCGATTTCGAGTGTGACATCCTGGCTCATGCGCACCGGTTACTCCGCCGCCGGGACACAGGCAAGCCGCATGCGGCAGAAACCGGCAAGACCGGCGATCAGCCGTCCTTGACCGCCGCCAGCAGCCACTCGCGGTTGCCGTCTCCGCCGGTGATCGGCGAGGGTTCGAGGCCGAGCACGGACCAGCCCGGCTGACCGGCGAGCCAGCCGGCGAGATCCCTCACCACACCCTCTCCGATTTCGGCGGCGACCAGCCCGCCCTTGCCGACCGCCTCGCGGCCGGCTTCGAATTGCGGCTTCACCAGGAACAGGCCGCAAGCCCCCGGCGCGGCAAGCCCAAGCGCGGGAGGCAGCGCAAGGCGCAGGGAAATGAAGCTCATGTCGGAGACGACAACGCCGGGGTGCTCACCGCCGAGATCGTCGAGCGTCAGGGCGCGGGCGTTGACCCCGTCGCGGCGCAGCACGCGCGGGTCTCCCGCGACCGACGGGTGCATCTGCCCGTGGCCGACATCGATCGCATGGACCTTGAGCGCGCCGGCCTCCAGCAGCACCTGGGTGAAGCCGCCGGTGGACGCGCCGAGATCAAGGGCAATGCGCCCGGCAACATCGAAAGAAAAGCGCTCGAGCCCGGCCTTGAGCTTCAGGGCCGCGCGCGAGACATAGCCGCCCGCCGGGTCCTCGACGTCGAGCCTGGCCGCAATCGCCACCTTCTGCCCCGGCTTGTCGACGGCCACGCCATCGACCCGGACATGGCCGCGCAGAATGGCATCGCGCGCGCGGGCACGGCTTTCGACAAGCCCGCGCGCCACCAGAAGCTGGTCCAGCCGCTCACGCTCCGCCATGGCTCAGAAGCAATTGGCGATGCCGGTGAGCAACCGGTCGACATAGATGCGCTCGCCGTAGACCCACCACAGGACGCCCGTCGCAGCGAAAGCCGCCGCGAAGAACAGTCCGGCAGGAACGAGCAGATCAGAGCGCATGTCGACAGGTCCGGTTCAGGTCGCCTCAGGACGCATTATCGATGAGACGACGCAGTTTGGCCATGGCGTTTTCCGGGGCCTCGTCATAGGCGATGGTCCCGACGAAGCGGTTGTCCTTGTCCATCAGGAACACCGCAGCCGAGTGGTCCATCGTATAATCGCCATCGTCGAGCGGCACCCGGCGGGCATAGACGCGATAGGCCCTGATCATCTGCTCCGCCTGCTCGGGCGTGCCGGTGAGCGGCCGGATGCGCTTGTCGAAGGCGGCGACATAGTCCCGCATGACCTCCGGCGTATCGCGCTCCGGATCGACGGAGACGAAGGCGAAATTCATCTTGTCCGCATCCGGTCCGAGTTGCTCGATCCACATCTGGGTTTCGGCCAGCGTGGTCGGGCAAACATCCGGGCAGAAGGTGAAACCGAAGAAATAGGCCGCCGGCTTGCCGCGGAAGTCGGCGTCGGTGACGATCGTCCCGGTCGACGCATCGGTCATCGTGAAGGGGCCGCCGATGCTGGCGACCGGCGAGATCAGCCCCTCGCCTTCCGGCGCGACATATTGCTGATAGCCGACATAGCCCATGGCGCCGAGCAGCGCGATCACCGCTGCCCAGGCGACATAGCGCAGGATCTTCAGTGCGGACATGCTGGCTTACTCCTTCACGCCCTGCTTGCCGTGGCCGGGCATCCCATGCCCCGGCATGGCCTTGGCGCCCATCTTCTCCACCGTGAACGTGACCTCGACCTCGCCGGCCTTTTCAAAGGTCAGCGTCGCGGTAACGGTTTCGCCTTCCTTCAGCGGCTCGACGATATCCATGAACATCACATGATAGCTGCCCGGCTTCAGTTCCAGCGTTCCACCGGCCGGAACCTCGACGCCGTCCGCCATCTCGCGCATTTTCATGACGCCGTCCACCACCGCCATCTCATGGATCTCGGTGCGGCTGGAGACCGGCGACACGGCTGCGACGAGACGATCGGCCTCGCCGGAATTGGTGATCGTGAGAAAACCGCCACCGGCACGCGCCTGGGGTGGCGTGGCGCGGGTCCAGGCGCCCGACAGGGTGAGGGCGCCGACGGTCACGTCCTGCGCAAGTGCCGACAGAGTGGCTGCCGGCAGGGTCGCGGTGGCGAGAAGGGCGGCAAGGGCAAGCTTGGAAAAGTAGGTCATTTTCGTCTCCCGAAAATCGATATCTAACAGCTCAGTCCCGTGGCGACATCGACAAGGCGCAAAGACGGGACATGGCGCAGGACGGCAGGCGGGGTGTGAAGTGTTCGCGCGCTGCCGGGTCAGATCCTGGCGGGAGGCGGTGCCCGAATGGCTCCGGCACGGATGGTCAGACCGACGAGAGGCGCCTCGCGGCGAGAGCCCAGCGGGACCAGCAGGCTCGTCCGATACGGGGGCTCGGCGGTCGCAACAGATACTGCCGCGAGGGCCGTGAACACCGAGGCGGAATGCGGGCACACCGGCCCGCAGGGGCACAGACCCGGGATATGGTGCAAGGGGCCGGAACCAGGTTCCTCCTCTGCGGCGGTACTGCCAAGACAAAGGGAGGACAGGGCCTGCGCCTGGTCCTCCCCGACCTGTGCCAGCGTCATCGGCACGGCAGCCAGTTGCAGCAGCAGAGCCAGCGCGCACGCCAACGCAAGCGGCAAGGCTTCGCGGCGCAGAAGACCGAACATGGTCGCTCGCTGGGTCATTGTGCGACAATGCCCCAACCAACTCGCCCGGTCGAGAGATGAGATGCCGCAGGCCCGAACGCCACGGTCATGGTCAATCCGCCCGCGTCTCGGCATCCGGCGTATCCGGCATCTGCGCCGACGCCGTGGGCGTCAGATATTCCTCGCCTATGGCTGCGGAAGCCGCTCCCGTCAGATCGTCGGAGACATGGTCATAGGCCGGGAACTCCTCCGGCGGGATGACCGAGGGATCCTCCAGGTCCAGCGGCTCGGGGCTCAGGACCGTGCCCACCTGCGCCGAAGCCGCGTAGTCGAAGTCGGTCTTTTCCTCGATCGAGGGCGCCGCGCGCTGGAACAGGCGCGACAGGATATAGAGCCCCATCAGCGCCTGGATCACCGCCACCTGAAGGAACAGGCCCCAGGAGCCGACGGACTGCATCAGATAGGCGGCCGTGAGCGGGCCGAAGGACGAGCCGATGCCGAACGCGAGGTTCATGCCCGACGACGTCTCGACATAGTCGCTGCGGTCCGCGTGATCGAAGGCATGCGAGGCCGCGATCGCATAGGCCGGCTGCGTGGCGATGCCGGCAAGCAGCACCAGCGCGATGGCCATGGCGAAACCGTTGATCGGCACGGTCATGAACACGATGCTGACGACGACGGCGGAGGCGGCCAGGCCCAGCAGCACGAGGCGGCGGTCCAGCCTGTCGGACAGGCGGCCGATCGGCCATTGCGAGAGAGCGCCAGCGCCGACGAAGGCGGCGGCGAAATAGGCCGCCTGGCTGGTGGTCAAGCCGATCTGGATGGCATAGAGCGGCGTCAGCATCCACAGTGCACCCTGGGTGATGCCGATCATCAGAACCGCGACCAGCGCAGTCGGAGAGTTGCGATAGAGCTTCACCGGCCGGAACCGTACGACGGTGATCGGCGCGGGCTGGTTGGCCGTGGTCAGCGAAACGGGAATCACCGCGAGACTGACCGCCACCGACGCAATCGCGAAGGGGATGAATGTGGCGATATCCATCACCGTCAGCGACAGTTGCCCGGCGGTCATCGCCGCGTAGACCAGCACGATATAGATCGACATGATCGTGCCGCGGTTCTCGTTCGAAGCCTGCTCGTTGAGCCAGCTTTCGACGATCATGTAGAAACCGGCGAGGCAGAAGCCGGAGATGACGCGGATGGCGCTCCAGGCCAAGGGCTCGACCATGATCGGATGCAGGATGGCGGCGGCGGACATCAGCGACACCAGGGCGGCGAACGCACGGATGTGCCCGGCGCGCATGATCACGTAAGGCGCGCCAAGACAGCCGAGAACCAGGCCGATGAAATAGCTCGACGACACCAGGCCGATCTCGAGATCGGAGAAACCGGCCTGGGAGCCGGCCAGCGGGATCAGCGTGCTCTGCAGTCCGTGACCGGTGACGAGCAGTGCGATCGCGATCAGAAGGGCCGATACCGGGGCCAGCGCCTGCGCCATGTCGCGCCCTTTCCTCACAGATGCGGGCCGGTGTCCCGGCCGGGGTGGTTGCGCGGAAGGTTGAGGCAGTGCGGCCCGGCGCTGCCCGACACATCCCGACGCGATGACTGCGGCGCGCGCGGGCGCACACGTGACGTCGCCGGGACCGTTTCAATATTCGCGTGCCGGTGTCAATGCACGCAAGGCGCATGGCGCTGCCCGGGCAGGGCATGGGTCATGCGGGCGCCACCCAGGCGGCGGCGTCACGCCAGCAGCGCGGCCGTCTCGCTCCCGCGCCCGAGCGCCGAGAACACCGTGTGCAGGATGCCGCGAACATCGAGGCCGGCCTCGGCATACATGCGCTCCGGCTTGTCGTGTTCGATGAAGCGGTCGGGCAGACACATCGGCCGGACCTTGAGACCGGCATCCAGCGCGCCGCGCTCGGCCAGGAGTTGCAGCACATGCGAGCCGAAGCCGCCGACGGAACCTTCCTCGATCAGCACCAGGACCTCGTGCTCGCGGGCCAGCCGCAGCACCATGTCCTCGTCGAGCGGCTTGGCGAAACGGGCATCGGCAACGGTCGTCGACAGGCCGGCCGCGTCGAGCTCATCCGCCGCCAGCAGGCACTCGCGCAGCCTTGTGCCGAAGGACAGCAGCGCGACCTTGCTCCCTTCCCGCACGATCCGGCCCTTGCCGATTTCCAGGACCTGTCCGCGCTGCGGCAGGTCGATGCCGACGCCCTCGCCGCGCGGATAGCGGAAGGAGATCGGCCCCTGGTCATAGGCTGCGGCCGTCGCCACCATGTGGCGAAGCTCCGCCTCGTCGGCGGCCGCCATCACGACGAACCCGGGCAGGCAGGCGAGATAGGCCGTGTCGAAACTGCCGGCATGGGTCGGGCCGTCGGCACCGACCAGGCCGGCCCGGTCGATCGGGAAGCGCACCGGCAGGCCCTGGATGGCGACATCGTGCACCACCTGGTCGTAACCGCGCTGCAGGAAGGTCGAATAGATCGCGCAGAACGGCTTGTAGCCTTCCGTCGCCATGCCGGCGGCGAAGGTCACCGCATGCTGCTCGGCGATGCCGACATCGAAGGTCCGCTCCGGGAAGACCTCGCCGAAGAGATCGAGACCCGTACCGTCCGGCATCGCCGCCGTGACCGCCACGATGCGCTCGTCGTGGCGCGCCTCCTCGACGAGGCTCTCGGCGAAGACGCGGGTGTAGCTCGGCGCGTTGGCCTTGGGCTTGGACTGTTCGCCGGTGATGACGTCGAACTTGGCGACGCCATGATACTTGTCGGCGGAATTCTCGGCGGGCGCATAGCCCTTGCCCTTGCGGGTCACGACATGAATCAGCACGGGTCCCTGATGCGTGTCGCGAACGTTCTTCAGCACGGGCAGCAGGTGGTCGAGATTGTGACCGTCGACCGGGCCGACATAATAGAAGCCCAGTTCCTCGAACATGGTGCCGCCGGTCCAGAAGCCGCGGGCATATTCCTCGGCCCTGGCGGCCTTCTGCTGCAGGTGCCGCGGCAGGGCCTTGGCGAGCTGCTTGGCGGCATCGCGCAAGGTCAGATAGGTGCGCCCCGACACCAGGCGGGCAAGATAGGCGCTCATCGCGCCGACGGGCGGGGCGATCGACATGTCGTTGTCGTTGAGAATGACGATCAGCCGCGAATGCTGGGCACCCGCGTTGTTCATGGCCTCATAGGCCATGCCCGCCGACATGGCGCCGTCGCCGATCACCGCGATGATGTTGTTGGAGCGCCCGTCGAGATCGCGGGCCACCGCCATGCCGAGGCCGGCGGAAATCGAGGTCGAGGAATGCGCCGCGCCGAAAGGATCATATTCGCTTTCGGAGCGCTTGGTGAAGCCGGACAGTCCGCCGCCCTGGCGCAGGGTGCGGATCCGCTCGCGCCGTCCGGTCAGGATCTTGTGAGGATAGCACTGATGGCCGACGTCCCAGATCAACCGGTCGTCCGGCGTGTTGAAGACGTAGTGAATCGCCGTCGTCAGTTCGACAACGCCAAGTCCCGCCCCCAGATGACCGCCTGTTACCGAAACCGCGTCGATCACCTCTGCGCGCAGTTCGTCCGCAAGCTGGCGCAGGTCGCGCTCGGAAAGTTGGCGCAGGTCGCTCGGCGAACGGACAGTGTCGAGCAGCGGCGTTTCGGGGCGATTGTACACGGAAGCGATCCCAGGAGTTCGACGCGAGACGGCGGAAGCGGCACATGCTCCCGTCACCCTGTGGCGGCCAGGCTATGACGGCCAAGGTCGCTCAATACCACCATGTAGACATAGGGCGCAAATCCACTGCTCGCATCCCCCCGCAATCGCGCCGAAAATGCGGCAACCGTGCGGGGAGAATATCACTATTCGAGCCGGGGGAATGCAACCCTGGGTAAATCAATACCTGTCGAAACTTCTGATATAGCGGGAAAATTCTGGTTTTACCCACCCATTTAGGTGATGCAAGAGGCATGAAAAGCTACTAAATACAGGTTGTGGTCGATGGGGCCACGTGCACAGTGATCGACTTGAGGCCGTGCCTTTGGCACGGCCTCCTTTTTGTGCAGGTGCCCGTTTGCGCGCCCTCTCCGTGCCCGGCCTGCGCGGTTCCGCCGCAGGCCGGGGGCGCCGCAATCACACCTCGCGGATCTCCGTCGTCTCGATGACGATGCCGAAACCCTCAAGCCCCACATAGCGGCGCTGTCGGGAAGCCAGCAGGGTGATCGAGTTGACGCCGAGATCCTTGAGGATCTGGGCGCCGAGGCCGATTTCCCGCCAGTGCTCCTCGCGCGCCTGGGCCGACTGATGCTCTTCGGCCTCGGCAGCGGCAAGGTCGGTGCGCGCGCGGCGCGCCTGGCGGGCAACGCCGACGGAGCCTTCGCGCAGGTAGACGACGATGCCGCGGCCACGCGCTGCGAAATCCCGCATCACGTCGTCCATGACCCGCGCATCGCCGAACACATCGTCGAGCACCGATTCCAGTTGCAGGCGCACCGGCACATTGCGGCCGTCGAGGATGTCGCCGAAGACCACCGCCACGTGATGCATCGGGTCGTAGGGCGTCGAATAGGTCACCGCATAGGCCGGGCCGGCGATGGTTTCGATCGGCTGTTCGGCGACCCGCTCGACCAGCCGCTCCATCCGCTGACGCCAGGCGATGAGATCGGCGACGGACACCATCTTGAGATTGTGGCGAGCGGCGAACTCGGCGACTTCCGGCCCGCGCTTGACCGTTCCGTCGTCGTTGACGAGTTCGGAGATCACCCCCACCTCCGGCAGACCGGCAAGACGGCAGAGATCGACCGCCGCCTCGGTATGGCCGGAGCGCATCAACACGCCGCCCTCGCGGGCGACCAGCGGAAAGATGTGGCCCGGGCGGGCAAAATCGGCGGCCCCGGCATTGGGATTGGCGAGCCCGCGGACGGTCGAGCAGCGCTCCTCGGCGGAAATGCCGGTGGTCAGGCCATGGCGATAGTCGACCGAGATGGTGAAGGCCGTCGACAGCGGCGCGTCGTTGTCGGCAACCATCGGGTCGAGGCGCAGGCGGCGGGCGTTTTCGCGCGTCATCGGCGCGCAGACGATGCCGGACGTATGGCGGACCATGAAGGCCATCTGCTCCGGCGTGATCAGCGAGGCGGCAACGATCAGGTCGCCCTCGTTCTCCCGGTCGTCGTCGTCGGTAACCACAAGCATTTCGCCGCGTTCGAAGGCGCGCAGCGCCTCCGCAACGCGTGTCTGGGACATGTCCACGTTTGAAGATCCTTTCAAGCCAAGCAGGTCGTTCGGGGTCACGGCGCCACCGGTGGCGGCGGCGATCCGTTCCGCGCTTTCGCGCGAGACCCAGACGCCCGGATCGTTGCACAGGGCGGTCACAGCCGCCGGCGACAGGCCGGCGCGGCGGGCAAAGGCCGACCGGGTTTCCTTGTTGAGGGTAAGCCAAGCATCCAGACGCATGCCCGGATGCTAGTCTCGGACAATTTCAGTTACAATGAAAAATATCGAGAAATTCAGTGATACTGAATTTATCCGACCTGCCCGCGGTGGCGCAGATAGTGATCGGCGATGACGCAGGCCAGCATCGCCTCGCCCACCGGCACGGCGCGGATGCCGACGCAGGGGTCATGCCGCCCCTTGGTCCGCACATCCACTTCCTCGCCCGACCGGGTCACCGAACGGCGCGGGGTCAGGATCGACGAGGTCGGCTTGACGGCAAAGCGCGCGACGACCGGCTCGCCGGAGGAAATGCCGCCGAGAATGCCGCCGGCATGGTTGGTGAGGAACACCGGGCGCCCATCGGCGCCGATCCGCATTTCGTCGGCGTTTTCCTCGCCGGTCAGGGAAGCCGCTTCGAAGCCATTGCCGATCTCCACACCCTTGACCGCGTTGATCGACATCAGGGCGGCGGCGATCTCCTGATCGAGCTTGCCGTAGAGCGGTGCGCCGAGACCTGCCGGCACGCCCTCGGCCACCACCTCGACCACGGCGCCGACGGAAGAGCCGTCCTTGCGGATCTGGTCGAGATAGTCCGACCAGCGCGCGGCCGTCGTCGCATCGGGACAGAAGAACGGATTGTTGCCGATCTCGTCCCAGTTCCAGCGGCTGCGGTCGACCTTGTGCGGCCCGACCTGCACCAGTGCGCCGCGCACCACGAGCCCCGGCACCACCTTGCGGGCGATGGCGCCGGCGGCAACGCGCGCCGCCGTCTCACGCGCGGATGAGCGCCCGCCGCCGCGATAGTCCCGGATGCCGTATTTGGCGTCATAGGTGAAATCGGCATGGCCGGGGCGGTAGCTCTCACGGATCTCGGAATAGTCTTTCGAGCGCTGGTCGGTGTTCTCGATCATCAGCGAGATCGGCGTCCCGGTGGTGCGCTGAACGCCGTGGTCGTCGCTCATCACGCCGGAAAGGATGCGGACCGCGTCCGCCTCGCGCCGCTGGGTCGTGTATTTCGACTGGCCGGGCTTGCGCTTGTCGAGAAAGGTCTGGATCTCGGCTTCGGTCAGTTCGATGCGCGGCGGACAGCCGTCGACGACGCAGCCAAGCGCCGGGCCATGGCTCTCGCCCCAGGTGGTGACACGGAAAAGATGGCCGAAGGTATTGTGCGACATCTGGGGATCCGGAACATGACCGACAAACGGACTGGCACAGGTCTTCTAAAGCGCCCGGCCGCGCAGGGAAACCGCAAAAGCGACAAGGGGCTTTCAGGCGGCAGCGCCGGAGGCTTGCTCTGCCAGCCGCTGCTTGAAATCCTGCGCGGCGCGCGCATAGCCGCCATCGGCTCCATCGATGAAATGGATATGGCGGTTTTCCTCAAGGCTGAAGACAAGGCAGGTCATCAGCGCCTCGTCCGAGAGATGCAGGCCGTAGACCAGGTGTCCCGCCGCCTCTCCCTTTTCCAGATAGGCGGTGAGAGCCTCCAGTTCGCGCCCGTCGAGGTCGAGCACGAGGCGCAGCATGTCGTCGAACTTGCGAAAGTCGGTGTTGAGCGCGAGCTGATGCAGATAGTGCTCCGGTTCGAACGGGCCGATGCGGCGGCCAGTGGCAACGCTGACGACGACGGCGACGCATGCAGCCATCCCGGCAAGGTAGGTGCGCCACCGGCTGCGGCGCCAGCCAACCATCCGCGCCTCGATCTTCAGCCCCGCAGGGGGAAAACGGAACTTCAGCGAACTTCGGCGCACCGGAGCGCTCGCGGGGTCTGCTCCCGTCAGATCGATGCCGAGCATGCCGCGAAGGTCGTCGAGAATCCCGCTCAACTCCTCCATGCGGCCGCTGGCGGGCCGCAGGAGCAGCGTCGCGATCCTGCCACGGCGCGCCGGCAGCGGCTCCCAGCGACAGGACAGGCCGTCGAGCGGCGCGGGCTCCACGACATCCGGCTCGACGAGCCGGTAGGGGGCGACGCGCGCCTCGTCCTTGAGAATCGTCTCCGCAAGCTCGATGCCGCCGCCCGAGAACATGGCCAGGTTGTTGCCCCGGCTGAGTTCGAACTTCGCGACCCGCAGATCGGCCCCCTCAGCCCGCAACGCGGCAACCGGAATGGCCGCGACCCGCAGATCGAGGCTGGCCGTCTCCCGCGCCATCGCGCGAACAGAGACGAGCGCACGACCGGCCTCCTCGGCAAGCGCCGGAGGCACCGCCACCAGCGCGCCGTCACCGCCGAACACGAACGGAAGCTCGATGCGCCCCGCCACGTTCAACACTGCAGAAACGACTGCCGCCGCAACCATATTGACATGTTTGTAGCGCCCGGCGGCGATGGCATCGCGCGAGCGGACGATGTCCGAGGCCAGAAGGATCCAGTCATCGGGAAGCGGCTCGAAGGCGGCCGCATCGCTCACTTTCGCGAACTCGCTGAACACCGGTAAGGCTTGGTAGAAGTGTCCGGTTCCCTCGGTCATATCGCTCACGACACCATCCTTCCGCCTCACGCGGCAGTGTCCGCCACCGCTGCACCGCAGGCAAGGCATTCCGCCCTGCCAGTTGCCGATATCAGGAGCGGATCGAATCTCTTCAAGAACGGATATGGGCGCCGTCAGGCCTCCAGCAGACGCTTCCGCAAAGCGTGCAGACGCCGGGAGAGATCCCTCACCTCCTCCGGGTCGAGTCCGACGGCGGCCGCGATGCAGTCGGGCACCGCGCGCGCCGCCTGCTCGAGATCGCGCCCTTTGGGCGTCAGATGAACCCGCACGACCCGCTCGTCCTCGGCGTCCCGCGTGCGCCGGATCAGCCCGAGGCTTTCAAGCCGCTTGAGCAGCGGCGTCAGCGTGTTGGACTCCAGATCCATGTGCCGGCCGATATCCTTCACCATGCGGTTGTCCGCCTGCCACAGCAGCAGCATCACCAGATATTGCGGATAGGTCAGGCCGATATCGGCCAGCGCCTGGCGGTAGAGATGGTTGAAGGCGTGGGATGCCGCGTAGACGGAAAAGCACAGAAGCTCTTGCGGCAGACCGCGGGTCGCCCCGTCATCGTCAAGCATGTTGGGGTCAAGCATGTTGGGGTCGGGCGTATCGGGCACCATGTCGGATCTCCTATGAGCCGGATATAGATCGCGCGCGATCTTTTATCAAGCCCTGTTCCCGGCCATGCAAAGCCGCCGCGGCCGACGCCCTTCGCCGGCTGGCGACCCGGTCGATGCGGCGACCGGCGCCATCGAAACGCCATGCTTGACTGGCAGACTGAAAGACGTGTGGACATTGCGTCCGGGCAGGAGGCGTAGCCGCCGATCACATCGGCGAAGCAGTCACAACTGGCACCCCGCTTCAAAGCGCCGATGAACCGGCGACGTCCATTCGCGCTTCTGCCGATCCCCACTTGACGCCAGAGCCGAGGTTTTGTTCGATCCCGCCCCGGACCATAAGGGCGGGTCCACGGAGAACACGATGAAACGCATGCTGCAGATGATCCTTGCCGCCGTCATGCTGACGCTTGCCGGAACGGCCGCGTCCCTGGCCGGCGAAGTCGAGGCGACCATTGTCGAGATTCGTCCCGACGCATCCGTGCTGGTGCTGTCGGACGGCCAGACCTATGCCATCCCGGTCGACTTCTTCGTCGACGACCTGAAGACCGGCATGCGGGTGCTGGTGTTCTACGACGAGACGACCAGCAACCGCATGCTGACCGACGTCCAGATCCTCGACTGACCGCCTCCGGCGGTCAGACCCACTCTATCTCCCCGTCCTTCCAGACGAGAAACCGATCCTGCGGGATGTCGAGCGTCGGGATCTCCTGAGGCGGCATCGGCAGCAGGCGGCCTTGCAGCACGCGCATCACTCCGCCGTGGGAGACCACCACGGCGGGGTGCGTGATCGTGGCGAGCCAGGCGTCGATCCGGCTCGACAGCATCCGGTAGCTTTCGCCCTCCGGCGGCACGAACCCCCACTTGTCGGCCTTTCTGGCCGCGGCCTGTTCCGGGGAGCGCGCGGCGATCTCGGGAATTGTATAGCCTTCCCAGGCGCCGAAGGTGATCTCCCGCAGCCGTTCATCGCGCTGGTAGAGATCCGTCGGCAGGCCGAGTTCGCCAAAGATCAGGTCCATGGTTTCGACCGCCCGCGACAGGGGCGAGACGAAATAGGACAGGTCCTGCAGCGGGATGTCCTGTTCCTTCAGGTAGTCCCGCAGGGCGGCGCCATTGCGCCTGGCCTGGTCGCGTCCCGTGTCGTTGAGCGGGATGTCGCGCTGCCCCTGCATCCGGCCTTCGGCATTCCAGTCCGTCTGCCCGTGGCGGATGAAGATCATGAAGGGGGGAGCGAAGCGGGCCGCACCCGCCCCGGAATTGTTCCCGGACTTGTTCATTGCACCTCCGAAGACGCGCCATCGCGGCCGACGCTCACCCGCCCTTGCGGACAGGGGGACCGCTGTTCGGCGCTCTTGCCATTTCGGGAAAGGTCAGTCCTTGACCACCGAGATGTCGGGAGCATCGACTGCCTTCATGCCGACAATGTGGTAGCCGCAATCGACGTGCTGGATTTCGCCGGTGACACCGCGCCCAAGGTCCGACAGCAGGAACAGGGCGGCATCGCCCACCTCCTCGATCGTGACCGTGCGGCGCAGCGGGGCGTTGTACTCGTTCCACTTGAGGATGTAGCGGAAGTCGCCGATGCCCGAGGCGGCGAGCGTCTTGATCGGGCCGGCCGAGATCGCGTTGACGCGGATCGCGCCCTTGCCGAGGTCCGCCGCGAGATAACGCACGCTCGCCTCGAGCGCCGCCTTGGCAACGCCCATGACGTTGTAATGCGGCATGACCTTCTCGGCGCCGTAATAGGTGAGCGTCAGCATCGAGCCGCCGTCGGTCATCAGTTTCTCGGCGCGCTGCGCGACGGACGTGAAGGAGTAGCAGGAGATCTGCATCGTGTTGCGGAAGTTCTCCGCCGAAGTATCGACATAGCGACCGGTCAGTTCGTCCTTGTCGGAGAAGGCGACCGCGTGCACGAGAAAGTCGATCTTTCCCCACATCTCTTCGAGGCGGGCGAAGACGGCATCGATGGTGGTCTCGTCCAGCACATCGCAATGACCGACCACCTGTGCGCCCAGTTCGGCGGCCAGCGGCTCCACCCGCTTGCGCAGCGCATCGCCCTGATAGGTCAACGCGATCTCCGCGCCGGCATCGGCGAGCGCCTTGGCGATCCCCCAAGCGATGGACCGATTGTTCGCGACACCCATAATAAGGCCGCGCTTCCCAGCCATCAGTCCCTGCGTCATCGCCATGCTCAAGTCTCCAGCAAGTCCATACACGCGGCGTTCGCCATACGGGCCGAACGCCAACCGCCCCGCACCGCAACCGGCAGTCCGGGACGGTTCCTATGGCACAGCCCCCCCACCGCTTCAAGCCATCGCCAGCCGCCTGTCCCACATCGACTGCTTCGCAAAATGTGATATGCGTGACCCTCCACGCTCCCTGTCCTCGTTTTCCAGATCCCGGTCCAGCCATGTCCGACGCCAGCCTCCTCGCCCCGCTCATCGACATTGTCGGGCCGCGCAACGCCCTGACCGACCCTGCCGATACAGCCCCCTATCTGCGGGAATGGCGCGATCTCTATCAGGGGCGCACACCGGTCGTGCTGCGGCCGGGCTCGCGCGAGGAAGTGTCGGCGATCCTT
The DNA here is from genome assembly GCF_900185735.1 of Stappia sp. P2PMeth1. NCBI lineage: Bacteria > Pseudomonadati > Pseudomonadota > Alphaproteobacteria > Hyphomicrobiales > Stappiaceae > Stappia > Stappia sp. P2PMeth1. The sequence continues at coordinate 119,759 of NZ_FYAW01000010.1, forward strand.
GCCCATGCCGACAGGACAGGCCTGAAGATCGTGCCGCAGGGCGGCAATACCGGGCTCGTCGGCGGGCAAATTCCCGATGATTCCGCTACGGAAATCGTGCTCAGCCTCGGCCGGCTGAACCGCATCCGCGATGTCGATGCGCAGGGCTATACGATGACCGTGGAGGCCGGGTGCACGCTGCAGGCGATCCATGACGCAGCCGGAGAGGTCGACCGCCTGTTCCCGCTGACGCTCGGCTCGCAAGGCTCCTGCCAGATCGGCGGCAACATCGCGACGAATGCCGGCGGCACCGCGGTCCTTGCCTATGGCAACACCCGCGACCTCGTTCTCGGACTGGAGGTCGTGCTCGCCGACGGCCGTGTCGTCGACGGGCTCCGGGGCCTGCGCAAGGACAATACCGGTTACGATCTGAAACAATTATTTATCGGCTCGGAAGGCACGCTCGGCATCCTCACGGCGGCGGTCCTGAAGCTCTATCCGCGCCCGCGCGCGCAGGATGTCGCCTTCGTCGGACTGGCCTCGCCGCAGGACGCGCTGGAGCTGTTCACCCGCGCCAGGGCCCGCGCCGGTGCCATGCTGACCGGGTTCGAACTGATGCCGCGCGTCGGGCTGGAGTTTTCCGTCCGCCACCTTGCCGGTGCGCGCGACCCGCTGCAGGCCCCCTCGCCTTGGTACGTGCTGATGGAGCTTTCCTCCGGCACGGACGGCGAGGAAGGCGAAAACCCGACCCGCATCCTGATGGAGACCATTCTCGGCGAGGCTTATGAGGCCGGACTGGTCGAAGATGCCGCCCTTGCCGAATCGGTCGCCCAAGCCTCCGCCTTCTGGCATTTGCGGCACGGCATGTCGGAGGTGCAGCGCGAGGAAGGCGGCTCGATCAAGCACGACGTCTCCGTCCCCGTCGCCAGCGTTCCGGCCTTTCTCGACGAGGCGATCGCCGCTGTCGAGGCCATGGTGCCCGGCTGCCGGCCGGTGCCGTTCGGCCACATGGGCGATGGCAACATCCACTTCAACGTCAGCCAGCCGGTCGGCGCCGACAAGGCCGCCTATCTGGCGCGCTGGGACGAGATGAACGACCTCGTCCACGGCATCGTCCTGAAATATGGCGGATCGATCTCGGCCGAACACGGGATCGGTCGGCTGAAGCGGGACCTGCTCGCGCAGGTCAAGTCCCCGGTCGAGCTGGAGCTGATGCGCCGGATCAAGGCGGCCTTCGATCCCAACAACACGCTCAACCCTGGGCGTATTCTCTGACCGTCAGAACAGGTCGAGCTGGCCGGCCGCGGGTCCGGCCGGCTGCTCCTTCGCCGTCTTTCCGACCGATGCCTCGCGCGACGACGGCGCCGGTCCGCCTGGCGTCTTCTCAAGGGTGATCGGCGCGGTCAGGGCCTCGTCGTCATCGCGAGCCGAATTGACCCTCCGCGACACCGGAACGGCCTCGAAGAAATCGTCCGGCGCCGGTTTGAGCAAGGCGACCGCCTCCTTGACCGGCGTGCCGCCGACATCGAGCCAGGCGTCGAAGTCCGGTCGCGCGATCACGGCCGGCATCCGGTGATGGATCGGCGCCAGCGCGCCGTTCGCCGGAACGGTCAGCAGGGCCCCCGTCTCGATCTCGCCGCCATCCGGATCGCACCACTCTTCCCAAAGACCGGCCAGGGCGACGAGGCCTCCCTGACGGGGCCGTATGTACCAGGGTTGCTTGGAGCCATCCTCGGCAAGGTGCCATTCGTAATAGCCGCTGGCCGGCACGAGGCAGCGGCGATGGCGAATGGCCGCGCGGAACGAAGGCTTGTCCGCAACCGTCTCCGCCCTTGCATTGACGAGCAGCGAGAAGGTCGAGGGATCCTTCACCCATCCCGGCACCAGCCCCCAGCGCACCAGGGCAAAGCGTCTCGCCCCATGGGCCTGGCGGATGGTCGCGATGGGTTGGGTCGGCGTGATGTTGAAGCGCGGGGGCATGCCCTCCGCACCCGGCGCGGCGCCGAGATAGTCGAAGACGCTGCGCAACTCCTCCGAAGAGGCCTTGAGGGCAAAACGGCCGCACATGAGATCCCGATCCTGTTGCCGGTCGCCGCCGGACCATCGTTTCAAGTTGCCAGTTATCGTATTCGCGCAATTAGGCAAATCGAAACCCCATGCAGTTAAAACTGCCGAGATGAGATCGTCAAAGGACGTCAAATGAGCCTCGCGGAACCGACATTGGGAGAAGGGCACCTATCGGCTGAGCGGCTCCTTGCGGCGAACATCAATCCGCGCACGGGGCTGGCCACCGACTACCTCAATCATTTCAACGAGGTGGTGATGCTGCTCGAGATGCTCCCGGATATGCCGGAATGCGCCGAGGACGTTCTTGACTGGCAGCCGCTCAGCTATGAGCAGCATTTCGAGGCCTCGAACTTCGCCGAGAAGCATCTGGCGATCGAGGCGTTCCAGGCGGCCCCTTCCACCGTGCGCAAGGCCCTGAAGGACGTTGTCGCGACCCTGGACACCGCCGTGTGCGAGAAGCAGGGCCGTTTGCGCGAAACCGACGATATCATGGCGGTGGCGCCGGCCGTCGCCCTGCAGACCGTTGAAGAGATCAAGCCGCTGATCGCCACCGCAAGCGCGATCATTCACGGCCATCTCGATGCGTCCGATGTTTCCGAGACGGACTCGCAAGCCTCGATCGACGCCCTGTTCGCTTGAGAGCCATGGGCGGTGCGAATCACCCACGGCTCGGGGTCAGCATTCTCCTGCAACAGCGGGACGAGGTGCTGCTGATCAAGCGTGGCAAGCCCCCCTTTGCCGGCCACTGGAGCCTGCCGGGCGGGACGGTCGAGTTCGGAGAGCGGCTGCGCGAGGCGGCGGCGCGCGAACTCTTCGAAGAGACCGGACTGTCGGCGCAACTGGAGCCGGTACCGGTCGAGATCGTCGAACTGGTGCCCGACACCGCCACCGGGACACGCCATTTCGTCATCGCCGTCTTCCTCGCCCGCCAGCCGGAAGGCAGGCTGCGGCCCGGCGACGACGCCGCGGATGCCGCCTTTTTTCATGCCGACACCCTCGGCGGGCTCTCCATGACGCCAGGAACCGCAGCGCGGATCCTTCGCCTGATCGGCGGCCTGCGCCCCGAATGAGGCGCGCCGCCTCCCCTTGCGGAATGAACCGGGACAGCGCATCTTGCCGGCCATGACCCGCCGATCCCGTTCCGCTTCCGGCTCCAAGCGCCTGCGAGCACTCGCCCTGCCGCTGGCCGTCCTGCTCCTTGCCGGGCTGGGGCATCCTGCCCTCGCCCAGGTGCCTCCCCGCACCGACGACCCGCCCTACGAGGCCGATCTGATGCGGCTTTCGGAGATCCTTGGCGCCCTCCATTACCTTCGCCCGCTCTGCGGGTCCCCGGACGGCAGCGTCTGGCGCGACCAGATGGAGGCGCTGCTGGAGGCGGAAGTGCAGGATGACGAGCGCAGGCGGCGCTTCATCGAGCGCTTCAACCAGGGTTATCGCGGCTTTTCCTCGGTCTATCTCAAGTGCACGCCAGCGGCCGAAGCCGCACTTGCGCGGTATATCGAGGAGGGCAGCGCCCTGACCCGCAATGTCACCACCCGCTACAACCGCTGAATTGCTAAACCGGCGTTAACCATATTCCGCGGATTTTAACGAATGAGTTAAGCTTTTCTTTACGGTCCCGCCGCGACTCACGCAAAGTGAGCGCATCAAAATGCCACGCCTTTTCCGGGGCGGAGGCCAGCAGGCGGGCCGAGATGCGCGACACCGACAACACCGACGCCGAGTTCGACGAGGCGACAGCCACCGACCAGGACATCCGGCGGATGGCGCTCGGCTATATCGACCATGCCTTCGCCGAGGCCGTGGCCGACGGTCTCGATTCGGCCGCGGTCGCGCATGCCGCCTTGTTTACAGCCTTTGCCGACCTTGTCATGACCTTTGGCGAGGAAGCCGTCGCGCAACTGGCGGAAGGCCTGCCGGAGCGGGTCCGGCGCGGCGACTACACCCTGTTCAAGCCCATGCATTGATCCGCCGCGCCTTTCGCGCGGCGCTTGTCGAGACGTCAGGGCAACCCACCTGACCGCCAAACCTTGGGCCCTGCTCCTACAGATACAGATGGGCGAAGATCGCGAGGCCGAACAGGCAGAGCGTGCCGCCCGCCACACGGTTGATCCACAGCAGCCAGGTATCGTTCATCCGCTCGCGAAGATAGGACACGAGCGAGGCAAGAACGATCCACCAGCCCAGCGCCCCGGCCAGCACGCCGGCAACGAGAAACACCGCCCCCATATAGTTTCCCGGATCGGGCGCCCAATCGCCCAGGCTTCCGAAGATCGCCAGAAACCCCAGAACGACGCCGGGATTGGTGATGGTCATCACGAAGCCGCCGGCGAGCCCCGCCGTGAACCCCTTGGGCGCAGCGGCGCCGGCCTCGAAATGCGGTCTGGTCATCAGGACGCGAAGGCCGAACAGGATCACGATCAGACCGCCCACCGACTGGATGATCCAGCTCTGCTTCTCCACGAAATCGGACACGACGGTCACGCCAAACGCCGCAAAGGCCGCATAGAGCCCATCGGCCAGTACCGCCCCCAGGCCTGCGGACAGTCCGGGCAACAGGCCGGATCGGAAAGAGCGCTGGATGACAGCAATATTGACGGGACCGACCGGAGCACTGGTGACAATGCCGATGCCGAGGCCGATGATGAAGAAGAAGATTGGTTCCTGCAAAAGCTACCGACCCTTTGCCCGCGGATGTGACCGCAGCTTGCCCTGTCGACAATCCCTATCCAAGGGCGCTGGCAAGCTCAACAGTCCGATAGAGACATTCGTGGATAGCCGCTTCGGGCGGCCGCCCATCCCTCGAAGGGCGTGGCAAACCACATACCTTGCCAAGGCGCGATTCCACCGCCAGATCACTTGGTATAGGGTCGAGTTCCACGACCTCCCCCAACGACAGGAAGGATCGACATGCACCCTGTTCCCCCGCTCGCTGCCCTCCTGCTCGCCGTCGCTTTCGGCGGCCCGGCGGTCGCGGAGGCCGCAACCGTGAAGACGGAACGGATCCAGGTGGCGCCGAGCGAGGACCCCGCAGACGGGACGCGGATCCCGTCCGACGCGCTGGAGACGCCGGCAGCGCCCCCCGAACCCGCCACCGACGCGTCCGGCGCGCCGGGCGTGCAGCCCGAGGCCCTGCCCGAGGTGCTCTACGGCGAGGCGGACCTGCCCAAGCCCGTCGCCCGCACCCGGTCCCAGTTGCTGGAAGCCGCCTATGCGGGCGACCTCGAGCGCCTGCGCATGGTGCTGGAGGCCAACGAGATGATGCCGACGCTGACCTTCGGCGAGATGGACGACCCGATCGAGTTTCTCAAGGCCAGTTCCGGCGACGGCGAAGGCCTGGAGGTGATGGCGATCCTCACCGAGATCCTTGAGGCCGGCTATGTCCATGTCGACAAGGGCACGGCACAGGAAATGTATGTCTGGCCGTATTTCTCGCGCATCCCGCTGGCCCGGCTGACCCGGGAGCAGAAGGTCGAGATGTACCGGGTGGTCACGTCCGGGGATCTCGCCGACATGGAAGCCATGGGAGCCTGGACTTTCTATCGGGTCGGCATCGGCCCGGACGGCACCTTGCATTATTTCGTCGCCGGCGACTGAGCGAGCGGCGGGCCGCAAGCAAGCGCCGCCCCGCATCGGTCCTGTCGCACCCGCCCGACAGCCAAGCGCCTATTGCCGCGTCATCACGACGAAATCGGTGCCAAGGCCCGAATGCAGGTTGAACGGCCGGTCGGTCACCATCAGCGACGAGCCGAGCGCCAGGTTCTCCTCGACGAAGGCGCGTGCCTCGTCGGCCCACTCGATCCGGTCGAGAATGGCGTTGGGTGAACGGCTGCCCGTTTCCTCCGCCGCAACGGTCATCCAGCGCGGCGCGGCGCCCGGTTCGACGTCGGCGATGGCCGTGAAGAGATGGGTGCCCAGCGGCTGATCCGCGTCCTTCAGCACCACGTTGCCGGAGTAAACCTCCTTGAAGTTGCGCCGCACATAAAGGCGACCGGTGGCAGGCCCCACCTCCCCGGCTTCGGCATAGAGGGCGCGCAGCACCAGGTCGGTCGGATTGCCGGTGATCGGCAGTTCTGCCCCCTCCTGGAACAGCCGGATGGCGGCACGGGTCTTTTGTCCCAGCACCCCGTCCACCGGTCCGGGACCATAGCCGAGACGGTCGAGCACGCGCTGCATGTCGCGGATGCGCTCCTGGGGCGATGCCGGCGTCACCAGGATGCGCAGCGGCTCGGTGGGAAGCTTCAGCCCGACATCGGCGGCACCGACGGACCCGACCGTCGCCGCATCGCCGTCCGTAACGGCGCCGGGCAGGCCGGGGCGCAGTTTCACGTCAAGGCTCGCGACCGCCATCGCCGGCAGGCGGAAGGCGGGCAAGGCCGAATGGCTGACCGCGCGCGGCTCGGCGCGTTTGCGGGTGACGATCACATGGGCACCGCGATCCGTCATCGAGAAAAGCTGCTGCGCGAAGCCGCGCGGCATCCGGATGCAGCCGTGCGAGGCCGGATAGTTCGGCACCACACCCTCATGCAGGGCAATGCCGGACCAGGTCAGGCGCTGCATGAAGGGCATCGGCGCGTTGTTGTAGAGATTGGAAAAATGCCGCCGGCGCTTTTCCAGGATGCTGAAAACCCCCGTCGGCGTGCCGTGCCCGCTCTTGCCGGACGAAATGCGGCTCGTCTCGACCAGGGTCGTCCCGCGATAGACCTCGAGCATCTGGTCGTCCAGTGACACGAGGATCTGCAAGGGCATGTCCGTGGCGGGCTCGGCATCCGTGCCGGCCGCCGCGCCGGCACCCGCGACTACGGTCATCGGCGCGGGATCGCGGGCGACCGCCGGGCCGCCGGAAATGGCCAAGGCTCCAGAGGCGGTCAGCATGGCGGCAAGGGCCAGCGGAAAGCGGCTCGCCACCGGGGACGTCTTGCGTGCGTTCTCGATCATTCGCCCAACCTTCAAAGTCTCGCGGATGCGACTTGGTCCGAAACCTAGCCGAAAGCCGTAAATCCCTCGTTATTTCCAGCAGATCCTTCGCATTCGGGGCCTCAACTTACCGTGATTGCCGTCACAGGCCTGCGTTTCCCGGCGCCGGGACCGATTCGCGACTGTCCACATGAAAGCGCCCATCAACACAAAAATAACCTTGCGCAGACCGGACAGTTCCTGATTGCGACTCAGGTCGCGATTCGGAATCGTTTAACCAAGACGGCCCCTCCGGCCGGGAAGCCCAGACGACAAGACAAATGATCGCGCCGCCCAAGTCGGGGCCGGCAAAGGAGATTGCCGTGTTCAAGTGCCAGAACAGCCAGAACCGCGCCAGCACCCCGCTCTTCACGGATATCAACGACATCCGCATGTCCGATTGCCCCGTCGAGGTCGACGCCCTGCCGGCGGTGAACAGGCTGCTGCATCATCATCCCTGCTTCCGCAACATGAGCGAGACCTTCGAGGCCGGGCTTTTCGACATTTTCGAGATGAATTTCGTGGAGTGCAATCCGGTCCAGGAGCGGGCCTTGCGCGAATTGGTGCATCTGCTGTCGCGGCGCATCCTCGACATCTTCGAGGCCTCGCTCCTGATGAAGCAGCTCGCGCTGGAGGACGGCACGGCGGTGCTGGCGAGCGGCCAGATCTCCGCCTTCATCGAGACCGCCCGCGAGGAGGCGCAAATCCAGTGCCTCGACATCAACGAGTTGCGGCCGGCCTCCGAGGACCTCGCCTATGCGGCGGTGCTCAGGACGATCTTCGAGGAACTGCGCGCCTATCTCGGCTTGCCGACGCTCGATCTCGAATTCCTCATCACCGACATCAAGACCTGCATGGATCTGGTGATCCAGCGGCATGTGTGGCGGCGCATCCGCATCGAGACGGAAACTCATCGCCGGGTCGGCGAGCAGATCGAATCGCTGATGGCGCTCGCCAGCGACGCGGGACACACCCGAATCCCCCGGCTCTTCACCATTCGCCCGATCCCGGCAAGCGCCCGCATCGCATCGATCACGGCGGTCTTCGGCAGCGGTCGCGGCTCCCTGCCCAGCCCGGCCTAAGCCCGTCCCCTCGCCCGTCCTGAACGCCGCGTTCAGCCGCGCGGCAAGGCTTCGTGAAACAGCACCGGCTCGCCGGTCGAGGGCGCGGCGAGGTCCCCCTGCCACATGGCAAGGCGGCCCCGCACCATCGTACCGACCGGCCAGCCCTGAACGGACGTGCCGTCATAGGGCGTCCAGCCGCATTTCGAGGCGATCCAGCCGTTGGTGATCGTCTCGCGGCGCTTCATGTCGACGATGGTAAAGTCGGCGTCATAGCCGAGCGCGATCCGCCCCTTGCGGGCGATGCCGAAGAGCCGCTGCGGCCCGGCCGAGGTCATGTCGACGAATCGGGCAAGGCTGAGCCGGCCGGCATTCACATGGTCGAGCATGATCGGCACCAGGGTCTGCACGCCGGTCATGCCGGAGGGCGAGGCCGGATAGTCCTTCCGCTTTTCCTCCAGAAGATGCGGCGCGTGGTCGGAGCCGAAAATATCCAGCAGCCCCTGCTCCAGGCCCCACCAGAGCCGGTCGCGATGGCGCTGTGCCCGCACCGGCGGGTTCATCTGCGCCAGCGTGCCGATCCGGTCATAGGCTTCGTCGGTCAGCGTCAGGTGGTGCGGCGTCACCTCGATGGAGGCGACATCCTTGTGCGGTATGAGGAAATCCACCTCCTCCGCGGTCGACAGATGCAGGATGTGGATGCGCGCTCCGACGGAGCGGGCGATGCCGACCAGCCGCTGCGTGCAGGTCAGCGCGGCGATCTCGTCGCGCCAGACCGGGTGCGAGCGGGGATCGCCCGGCCGGCGTTCGCCGGCGCGCTCGCGCAGGCGGAACTCATCCTCGCTGTGAAAGGCCGCACGCCGCCGCGTCTTCGACAGGATGCGGGCAACGCCCTCATCGTCCTCCACCAGCAGATCGCCGGTCGAGGATCCCATGAACACCTTGATGCCGGCGGCTCCCGGCAACCGCTCCAACTCGGGCAGGTCGTCGACATTGTCGCGCGTGCCGCCCACCCAGAAGGCGAAATCGCAATGCATGCGGTGCCGGCCGCGGGACAGCTTGTCTTCCAGCGTCGCGGCGCTGGTCGTCAGCGGATTGGTGTTGGGCATCTCGAACACGGCGGTGACGCCGCCCATCACCGCGGCGCGCGAGCCGGATTCAAGGTCTTCCTTGTGCTCCAGTCCGGGCTCGCGGAAATGCACCTGCGTGTCGATCACCCCGGGAAGAACATGCAGGCCCCGGCAATCGACCACTTCGCCGGCCGAGGTTTCGGCAAAGCTGCCGATCCCGGCGATCCGGCCGGCGGAGACGGCGATATCCCGTTCGATCGCACCGTCCTGATTGACGACGGTGCCTCCCTTCAGGACGAGATCGAACGTAGGGGACATGCGGCGCTCCTTGCTGCCTGGACCTGATCGATTGCATGAACGGCGAGCCGCTCAGGCCCCAGTTCATACAGGAGATCCGGCTCGACCGCACGCCAGCGTGCGCAACGTCCTTCCAGCGGCTCGGAGGCAAAGGCCCGCCCGCCGTGGTCGAGGCAGTCGGAGAGATAGAGCGTCGGCGCCTGGCCGTCGTCGGCGAAACGGAAGGCGAAGATCCGCGCGCCATCGCTGAAGGCGCAGGTGAGGCGGATCGGCTGGCCGGCCGTCCCGCGCCGCCCGGCGATCGCCATGAGCTGTGCCAGCGTCGTGCGAAGCGCGGTCGGCGCATCCTCGTCGAGACCGTTGGACAGCATCATCAGGAAGAACAGCTCCGAATCGGTCGTGCCCCGGCGCAAAGCGTAGTAGTCGTCGGCGATCACCGCCTCCATGTCGCGCCGCAGATGGCCGAAATTGCCGATGCCGCCATTGTGCATGAAGGCCCAGCGCCCATGGGTGAAGGGATGGCAGTTCTCGCGGGAGGACGCGCCGGTCGTCGCCGCCCGCACATGCGCCAGGAAGAGGCCGGAGCGCACCAGCCGGCAGATGCTCGGCAGATTGGTGTCGGCCCAGGCCGGCAGCACGTCCTTGAACAGGCCGGGTTCGGGAAGGTGGCCGTACCAGGCGATGCCGAAACCGTCGCCATTGACGCGCAGCTTCGCCTCCTGGGCATCCTGGCTCTGCACCAGCAGCGAGTGGCGCGGACGGGCGATGATGTTTTCCAGCGGAATTTCGGCACCGATATAGGCAGCCAGGCGACACATGTCAGCAAACCCCAGAAACCGCCGGACATGCCGGCTACAGGCCAGAAAGTGGAGTACGAGTCCGGTGAGGATGGTAGTGTCAATGGGGTAACAAACCGTGTCGAATTTTCGGCATCCGGTCCCGCCCTCAGGCTTTTGTGCGAGTTTCCCACCGAGCGGCCATGCAGATCCGCCCTCCCCTTGTTGGCCGCGCCGTTCAGGCCTAAGTCGCCAGAAACGGATTGCGGTCGGCATGAGTCGGACTGCACCATCGGCCTTCACCGCGACGAGATCGAAGGAGCGGCCACGCGATGAGTGAAGACACTTGCAGGACGGATCCCGCCCCGGCCACCGGCCAGGGGGCAGAGACCGTCTTCGTTCCCCTTCCCGCACGCGCCGTGCTTCGCGTCGCGGGGGCGGACGCACACGGCTTCCTGCAGAACCTTTTGACCTGCGACATGGACGCCGTCGATGCGACCGGAGCCGGCTATGGCGCCCTGCTGACGCCGCAGGGCAAGATCCTGTTCGACTTCCTGGTGATGCCGGCCGATGGCGGCTATCTCCTCGACACCTGGCGAGAGACGGCAAACGAGCTGGCGCGCCGGCTCGGCTTCTACAAGCTGCGCTCGAAGGTGGACATCGCCGATGCCAGCGAGACGCTGACGGTCGCGGCGGCCTTCGGGCGCAAGCCGGAGGCGGAGAGCTGCCTCGTCGTCGCCGACCCCCGCCTTGCCGGGTTCGGCTGGCGCGTGATCGGCCCGCCCGTCATCGTCGGCGCCCTTGCCGGTGGCGAGACCGAGGCGAGCTACCACGCGCGCCGCGTTGCCTTCGGCCTGCCGGAAGCGCCGTTCGATTTCGCGCTCGGTGATGCCTTCCCGCATGACGCGGACATGGACGATCTCAACGGCGTCGCCTTCGACAAGGGCTGCTTCATCGGCCAGGAAGTGGTCAGCCGCATGCGCCATCGCGGCACGGCGCGGCGCCGCATCGTCCAGGTGACCGGCGCGCGCGACCTGCCCGCCACGGGAACGGAGATCCTCGCCGGCGACAAGCCGGCCGGAACGCTGGGGACCGTCGCCGGCAGCGCTGGCCTCGCGCTTGTCAGGCTCGACCGGATCGCCCAGGCCCGGGCTCGCGGCGAGCCGGTGACGGCGGGCGGCGTGCCGATGGAGCCGGCCTTGCCGGCGTTCGCCCGCTTCGCCTGGCCGGAGCCCTCCGCCAGCGCCGAGACAGCCGAATGACGGCGGGCGCCCCGATGATCCGACCGGCACGAAAGAAGCCGGAGCCCGCGCGGGCCTGGCAGCGCATGCTGTCCGGCCGGCGGCTGGACCTGCTCGACCCCTCGCCGCTCGATGTCGAGATCGAGGACATCGCTCACGGCCTTGCGCGCGTCGCGCGCTGGAACGGCCAGACGGTCGGCGACCACGCCTTCTCCGTCGCCGAGCATTCGTTGCTGGTGGAGCGGCTTGCGCTGCGGATCGAGCCCGGACTTTCGCCGGAAAGCCGCCTGACGATCCTGCTGCACGATGCCCCCGAATATGTCATCGGCGACATGATCTCGCCGTTCAAGGCGGTGATGGGCGGCAGCTACAAGGAGATCGAGGCGCGGCTGCAGGCCGCGATCCATCTGCGGTTCTCCCTGCCCGCGACGACGCCGGCGGTCCTGCGCAAGCTGACCAAGAAGGCCGACCACATCGCCGCCTATTTCGAGGCGGTGGAACTGGCCGGCTTCGACGACGAGGAGGCCGTCCGGCTGTTCGGCGCGCCGACGGGGTTTCCGACGCGCCGCGGCCAGCCGCCCCGTCTCGGCCTGCACGCCTTGCCGGCGGCGGAGGCACAAAGACTGTTCCTTGAACGATTTTCCGAGCTGGACCGACGCCGTTCCCCGTCCGGCCGGTGACAGGCCCCGCGTCACACCCTAAATAAATCGGAACCTGGAATATAGAACCTCACCGCCCCCCAGGGCGACGAGCCGCACCGCAAACCGCCACCGGAGATGCCATGATAACCGTCTGTTCGCTCGCCCGTTTGCAGGACACCGTGGAGCGGACCGGCGCGCGCCGGATGATCACCTTGATCAATGCGGGAACGCGGGTGGATCGACCCGAAATCATCACTACCGAGAACCATCTGTTCCTGGCCTTCAACGACATCACCGCCCCGGCGGAAGGGTTGACGCCTCCCGGCGAGGCCCATGTTCGCGACCTGCTCGATTTCGTTCACGACTGGGACCGGACGACGCCGATGGTGATCCACTGCTTCGCCGGCATCAGCCGTTCGACGGCGGCGGCCTTCATCACCACCTGCGCACTGGCGCCCACCGCCAATGAGATGGCGCTGGCGACGGCCCTGCGCCGCGCCTCTGCCTCGGCAACGCCGAACTCCCGGCTCGTCGCGCTCGCCGACGAGGTGCTCGGGCGCAACGGCCGCATGGTCGAGGCCGTCCGCTCCATCGGCCGGGGAGCCGATGCCTTCGAGGGCACGCCGTTCAGCCTGTCCGTCGCACCGCGCGACCCGCGCCCGGTTCCGGGGCGCGCATGATCGAGATCGGTCTCAACGCCGTCATCGTCTCCGTTGCCGCTCCCCAGCCGCAGGTTCTGACCATCGCGGCCCCTCCCGACCCCCGCGTCCCCTCGCTCCCGTTCGGGCCCTTTGACCCGACCCGCCACCGGACCTTCGAGATCGGCCTGCGCGAATGGGTGGAGGAGCAGACCGCCTTGAAGCTCGGCTATGTCGAGCAGCTCTACACGTTCGGCGACCGGGGCCGCCACCACATCCATTCCGATGCCGGACCGCATGTGGTTTCCGTCGGCTATCTCGCGCTGGCGCGCCAGACCCCGAAGTCCGACGAAACCCTGACCCAGCAGAACGCCCAATGGCGGTCCTGGTACTCGTTCTTCCCCTGGGAGGACTGGCGCGACGGCATGCCGGCCATCGTCGAGCGCGAGATCCTGCCCGCGCTGGAGCGATGGACGAATGCCCCCGTTCCCAGACACAGCCCGCCGCGCGGCAACACCCGCGAGGACCGGGTGCACCAGGCCTTCGCCATCACCGACGGGATGTGGAACGAGGAGCGCGTACTCGACCGCTACGAGATGCTCTATGAAGCCGGGCTGCTGGAAGAGGCGCGCCGCGACGGGCGCCCCGCGGCGCAGGGGCGCGACAGCCTGCCGCCGCTCGGGCAGCCGATGCTGCACGATCACCGCAGGATCCTGGCGACCGCCATCTCGCGGCTGCGGACCAAGCTGAAATACCGGCCGCTGATCTTCGAGCTGATGCCGCATGTCTTCACCCTGACCGACCTGCAGCGCTGCGTCGAGGCGATCTCCGGCCGGCACATTCACAAGCAGAACTTCCGCCGGCTCGTCGAGAAGGGCGATCTGGTGGAGCCCACGGGCGAAACCTCGACCCAGACCGGCGGACGCCCGGCTGCCCTGTTCCGCTTCCGCCACGAGGTCCTGAAGGAACGCCCGGCCCTCGGGCTGCGGGTCGGCGGGCGCTAGAGCATATTGAATCTGGGCCGATTTCTTGTCGACCAGGTGGTTCCACCTGATCGGAAAGCGCTCTACCGCCCCGTCTTCTGCACATAGGTCTGCGTCGCCACCTCGGCCTCTTCAAGCAGATCCCAGAGCTGCGCCACCTTGTCCGGCCCCATGGCTCGGCGCAAGGCGCCTTCCGCCCGGCGCCAGCCGGAGACTGCCACCTCGAACTCCGTCCGGCCGGCCGCTGTCAGCGTAAAGCGGCGCTCGCGGCGGTCGGTCCCCGGCGCTCCCACGACCAGACCTGACGCATCGAGGCGCTCCAATGCCCGGGTCAGGGTGCTGCGGTCCGCCCCCACCACGTCGGTCAGTTCGGAAGCCGTCATCGCCTGGACTTCAGCAAGCGCAGCGAGAACGGCGAACTGCTGGGGCGTCAGGCCGCTGCCGCTGTCGGCGATGGCCCGCTCGTAGAGACGCGTGACGACACGTCCGGCCCGGTGGATGCGGTGACAGGAGCAAAGGAGGTTGGATGCCATGCAGCAGCCTATCACACCGACCCTATGCGTGCATAGGCACGCAGTTCCGGCATTCCCTTGATCGGAAGAAGCCCGGCTGTTCGCCCTGCCTGTTCAGCCTGGCGCGCTTGCGCCCGCTCTCGCCTCATGTTTATGTGCATATGCACGCTTATGAGAGGACTGACAGATGAATATCGAGACTCGGAGCTTCGGCCTTGCCGATCCGGCTGAAGCGGCAAAGCTCACAGGCATCGGGCAACTGGAGGCGATGCTGACTGGCCGCTTCCCGGCCCCGCCCATCTGCCGGACGATGAATTTCATTCTCACAGCGGCGACGGAGGACGGGTTCGCCCGTTTCGAGGGCGAGCCGTCCTTCGATCATTACAATCCGCTCGGCACGGTACATGGCGGCTGGATCGCAGCCATTCTGGACTCCGCCCTCGGCTGCGCGGTTCACGCAACCCTTGGCGCCGGTGAGGGTTATACGACCATCGAGTTCAAGGTGAACAACGTGCGGCCGGCCTTCGAGACCAGCGGCCTTCTCACCTGCGAAGGCAGGGTGCTGCACCGGGGCCGGCGCATGGCGACCTCCGAAGCCCGGCTCGTCGACAGGGCCGGGAAGCTGATCGCCCATGGCGTCGAGACCTGCATGATCTTCCCCGCCGGCGAGCCACGCTGACAGCAAGCCGCTTGCACTGGCGCGTTCCGGCGCTATTGATCCGCTCATGTCGAGCCAGCATCAGCCCCAAGTCCGGCCCCTGCCCGAGCGCATCTATGCCCCCGCACGCGAGCCGTTCCTCGTCGTGCTGCATCGCGACGCGGACATTCTGGTGATCGACAAGCCGAGCGGCCTGCTCACCGTTCCGGGCAAGGACCCGGCGCTTGCCGACTGCGTCGCGGCCCGGGCCCTGTCGCTCGATCCCGATGCCCGCATCGTCCACCGGCTCGACATGGACACGTCCGGCGTGCTGGTCCTCGCCCTGCATCCGGCGGCGCACCGGCATCTGGGCCTGCAGTTCGAGCGGCGCCATGTCGCCAAGACCTATGTGGCGCGGGTCGCCGGCAGCGTCGGCGAAGACAGCGGCACCATCGACCTGCCGCTTCGCTGCGACTGGCCCAACCGGCCCCGGCAGATGGTCGATCCGCAGCAGGGGCGGCCGGCGCGCACTCACTGGAGCGTCATCGCTCGCGAACCGGACGCGACACGGCTGCTGCTGGAACCGGTGACCGGCCGGTCGCATCAGTTGCGGGTGCATATGTGCGCCCTTGGCCACCCGATTCTCGGCGACCCGCTCTATGGCAGTGCTGAGTCGCGCGAAGCCGCTCCGCGGCTGCACCTGCACGCGGCCAGCCTGACGCTGCATCATCCCGAGGGCGGAAAGCGCATCACCTTCTCCTCCCCCTGCCCGTTCTAGAAACGCCTGTCCGGCAAACCAATTCCGCCGGTTCGGCGCTCCCGGCATTAACCAAGAGCAGGCCCGCGCTCCCCCGTCCGGCGGAAGATTTCCGCGGAGTTTCGGCCCTATTAACCCTCTCTCAAGGTTAAAAGGCGACGATCAAGTCGAACGATCCCGCGTCGGCCTCTGGCTCGGCGCTCAGACCCGATAGCCGCATGGACCGGAGTTGCCGCGTATGACTGGCACGGTGCAGACATTCGAACCCCGCCAGGTTCCGAGTTGGCTCCTCACACGGGACGTCGGCCCGACGCGCAAGCGCCGTAGCGGCAAGACCCGCAGGATTGCACGATGGCGCCTCGCGGTTCTCGCGCCGGCCGCCTATCTTGCCTGGACCGGCGGCATCGCCCAGCAGGACATCACCGCCCTCATCGAAGCGACCCGGGGCAACGCCCCGCGCTGGATGTCCGCCATCGAGGCGGCTCCGCATTCGAGCAGCATCGCGCCCAGCCTCGTTCTGGCCGATGCCTCCCAGGGGCGCACGCCCGACACGCCCGACTACGCCGTGACCAATGCGGCTCCCGGAACCGATGCCGCCGTCATTCGCGGCCTTGAGAACTTCGCCAAGGAAAGTGCGCCGAAGGCTCCTCCCGCGCAAACGCCGGTCAACCGCAAGGTCAAGGGCGATCGCTTCGTCTCGCTCGCCCCGGACCGCCAGATGACCGGCGTCGCCGCCGGCTCGGTCTACACCATGGCCAGCCTGATCGGCACCAAGAGCCAGCCCGACCTGCCGCACGTCGCCTTCGTGCGCCCCAATCTTCCGACCGCGGCCGAGACGACGGCAGTGGCCAGCGCCAAGGGCAAGACGAAGGGCGAGGCGCTCGACCTCGTTCGCCTTGCCATGGCCCGCAACGTTGCCGCGACGAGCGTTTCCTATGCCAGCGCCTATGCGCCGCAGGGCATGGACAACGTGCGCGCGCCGTTCGAGGCGCTGCTGGGCGGCTCCGGCCTGCCGCAGAGCGTGGAAGACGAAGCGGCGCTCGAGACCAATGCCAAGAGCGACCCGTTCTGGTGGGCGGACCGGGCCTTGCCGGCAAGCGTGATCACCGCCAAGGAGCAGCGCTGCCTGGCCGAGGCCGTCTATTTCGAGGCGCGCGGAGAGCCGCTGGACGGTCAGGTCGCCGTGGCGCAGGTCGTCCTCAACCGGGTTCGCAACCCGGCCTATCCGGAGACCATCTGCAAGGTGGTCTACCAGAACCGGCATCTGCGCAACCGCTGCCAGTTCTCGTTCGCCTGCGACGGCATTCCCGACGTGATCAACGAGAAGCCGCAGTGGGAGCTTGCCCAGAAGGTGGCGCGCGAGACGGTCTCCGGGCAGCGCTACCTGGAAAAGGTCGGAGCCTCGACCCACTACCACGCCACCTATGTGAACCCCCGCTGGTCGCGCTACATGAAGCGGCTGGAGCGGATCGGCCAGCACATCTTCTACCGCACGAAAGGTGGCGGCTGGAGCTGATCCGCCCGCCCGTCCCCCCGCTTTCCCGGCCGCGCGGCGGCGTTTTCCCCGCTATCCAGACGGGCTAGGCTGCCGCGCCGCGCGCCGGCAGCCTTCCGTTCAGCATTTCACCCTAAGCCGTTTCCCAGTTCCGGCGCGCCAGCGCATTGACAGCAATTCCATTCAATTGATCGATTTCCGGGAGACGGCGATTTCATGTTTCTCCTGTATGCACGCGCACAGCTTTCCGCAGTCATATCGTCATCCTCCACATGCAAATTGGACAGGCGTCAGTCTGAGTCGGCCTCCCTCCGTGACGGGCTGATGGCTCGCAAGGTCATGCGCGAGGCGACCGCGCCGGCGTCCTCCGGCGACGGGGGCACGAACCGCGAGGACATCCGAAAACCTTTGGAAGACGGCCAGCGAGCAAGGGCAACCGGAATGGCAGGGGCAACCGGAATGAAAGACACAGCCGAAGGGATCGCCGGCAACCGGCGTACCGGTCCCAGCCTGCCGCTCTTCATGACCCAGGCCGAGGCCGCGCTCGACTACGCCTTCCAGCCGATCATCGACATCCATTCGGGCGAGGTCTACGGCTACGAGGCCCTGCTGAGGCAGGTCGAGAAGCTCGGCTTCCGCGCCCCCCGCGACGTTTTCGATCATGCGGCCGACATCGGATGCCTCGCCGAAATCGAGACGCTGTTGCGGCGCAAGGCGATCGCCAAATTCTCCCGCATGGGCGTTTCGGACAAGATCAAGCTGTTCCTCAACATTGACGCGAGGAATATCGCCGCGATCGACGAGATGCTCGAAGCGACCGTCTCGGCGGCCAGGGTCTACGGCCTTTCACCCGGCAACATCTGCCTGGAAATCCCGGAGATCCACGAACGGCTGGCTCAGGACGGTCTGCGCAGCCTCGTCGGCAAGGCGCGCGATCGCGGCTTCGGGATCGCGCTCGACGATTTCGGCCAGGGCTACTCGCAGCTTAGGGTGCTGTACCAGTACGAGCCGGGCATCCTCAAGATCGACCGCTTCTTCATCACCGCCCTGCAGAACGACGCGCGCAAGCGGCTGTTCGTGTCGAGCGTCGTGGAACTGGCGCATGTGCTCGGCATCCGCGTCGTCGCGGAAGGCGTCGAGACACCGTCCGAGCTGCGCGCCTGCCGGGATGTCGGCTGCGATCTTGTTCAGGGGTATGTGATCGCCCGCCCGTTCACCGACCTTGCCGAGCCCCGTTCGATCTATGCCGTTCCCACGGACCGCCCGCACCGCGCCGACATGCGCAAGTCCGTCGACCGGGACTTCCTCGAACGGGAGATGGTCAGGCTCGAGGCGATCATTGAGACCGGCAGCGTCGCGCAGGCGCTGGAGATCTTCCAGGCCAATCCCCACCAGACGGTGCTGCCGGTGGTCAATTCGGCCGGCGAGCCGCGCGGGCTGATCCGCGAACCGGACCTCAAGAGCTTCCTCTATCTCTCCTTCGGCCGGGACCTCCTGCTCAATCCGACGATCGACAACCACCTGCGCCGCTTCATCCGCCCCTGCGCGGTGGCGGACATCAACGCGCCGCTCGACCGTCTCGTGGATCTCGGCTCGGACGACTTCTCCGACGGGCTGCTGGTGACGCGCGGCGGACGCTATGCCGGGTGCCTGCTCGCCGGTTCGCTGCTGAAGATTTCCAACGAGGTTCGCCTGCAGATCGCCCAGGACCAGAATCCGCTGACCAAGCTGCCCGGCAATTCGGCGATTTCCGACTATGTCTCGCGCGCCTGTGCCGACCCGTCCCGCGACCGCGCCTTCTGCTATGTCGACTTCGACAATTTCAAGCCGTTCAACGACGCCTATGGCTTTCGCATCGGCGACCGGGCACTGATCCTGTTTTCGGAGTTGATGAAGCGCCGGCTCGACACGCTGCGCGCCTTTATCGGCCATGTCGGCGGCGACGACTATTTCGTCGGGCTGGAGGAATGGTCGCCGGATCGCACCCTTCGTCTGATGTCGGATCTGCGCGGCGAATTCGCCCGCAATGTCGAGAGCCTCTACAGTCCCGAACACCGGCGGCAGGGCTATATCCAGGCCGAAGACCGCAAGGGACGGTCGCAGACCTATCCGCTGCTGACCTGCTCCATCGCCATCCTGCACATCCCGACCGGGCTTTCGATCGAGAATCTCGACCTGCTGAGCAATCACATCGCCCGGCTCAAGCACCGGGCAAAGGCCGAGCCCGGCGGCGTCACTGTTGCCAGCTTCGGCGCCGACGGCGAGGATCGCTCCTCCAGCGAGGCCCTTCACAGGATGGCCGACAGGCTGCGCGAGGCGCTGTAATCCGCGCGGTTCAGCCGATCTCGATGTCGAGCCCCAGGTCGAGCACCGGCGCGGAATGCGTGATCCAGCCGACCGAGATCAGATCGACGCCGGTTTCGGCAATCGCGGCGACAGTGTCGAGGGTCACCCCGCCCGAGGCTTCCAGCACCACACGTCCGCCGGCGATGGCGACCGCCTCGCGCAGCGTTTCGGGCGGCATATTGTCGAGCATCACCACGTCGGGACGCGCCTGAAGCGCCTCGCGCAACTGGTCGAGCGTGTCGACCTCCACCTCGATCCGCACGAGATGCCCGGCGAAACGCCGCGACGCCTCGATGGCGTCCCGCACCCCGCCGGCGACCGCGATGTGGTTGTCCTTGATCAGGATCGCATCATCCAGCCCGAAGCGGTGATTGGCGCCGCCGCCGCAGCGCACCGCGTATTTCTCGAAAGCCCTGAGACCCGGCGTCGTCTTGCGGGTGCAGACGATGCGCGCCTTCGTGTGGGCGATGCGGTCGGCGAACGCGGCCGTTGCCGTCGCCACGCCGGACAGGTGGCCGAGATAGTTCAGCGCCACCCGCTCGGCCGACAGCATGCCGCGCGCAGGTCCCCACACCCGCATCACGACGTCCCCCGGCTCCAGCCGGTCGCCATCGCGGGCGAGCCGCTCCACCTCGATCGACGGATCGCTGAGACGGAAGGCGGCGGCGGCAAGATCAAGGCCCGACAGGCGGCCGGGGCGGCGGGCGGCGATGACCGCTCTTGCGCCGATCTCCGGCGACAGCGTCGCCTGGGCAGTGATGTCGCCCGCCCTGCCCCAGTCCTCCAGCAGCGCGGCGCGCACGGCATCCTCCACCATCAGGGCAGGCAGAACCGGCAGGTTGGTCGCGGTACCCGCCATCAGCCCTCTCCCCCGGCCGGCAGCGCGGCGACGGCCTTGCGGCCGATCTCGCTCTCCGCCGCCTCGCGCACGACGGCCGCGACATCGCTCGCGGTCAGATAGGAGCGCCGGGCGAAGGCCGCATCCTCCTGCGGATAGTCGGCGCGCGAATGGCTGCCCCGGCTTTCCCGCCGCAGCAGCGCCGCCGCGGCGACCGTCTTGCCGGCGGTCATCATGTTGCGGATCGAGCGGCGGGTGCAGCGGGTCTCGAGCGCATCGATCACGGCGAGTGCCGCCGTCAGGCCCTCGGCCGTGCGAACGACGCCGACCCCGTCGGCCATGGTCTGGCGCAGCAGGCTGATCGCCTCGCGCTCCACCTCGTTGCGCCGGCTCGGCTCCTGGATATGGTCGTCGATGCCGGGCCAGTGGGCGGTGCGCGGGTTGGGCATCTGGTTCTGGATGTCCTCGGCGACGCGCGCGGCAAAGACCACCGTCTCCAGCAGCGAGTTGGAGGCCAGCCGGTTGGCGCCATGGGCACCGGTCGAGGCGACCTCGCCGGCCGCCCAGAGATTGTCCAGCGAGGTGCGGCCGTTGGCGTCGGTCAGCACGCCGCCCATGTGATAGTGCTCGGCCGGCGCCACCGGGATCGGCTGGCGGACGGGATCGATGCCGGCCTCAAGGCAGGCCGCATGGACGGTCGGAAAGCGGTCCGCGAAACTCTCGCCGATCGCCTCCCGGCAATCGAGAAAGGCGCCGCGCCCGGCAAGGTTCTCCGCGAAGACGGCGCGCGCCACCACATCGCGCGGCGCCAGATCCTTGAGGGGAACCTCCGCCATGAAGCGGCGGCCGTCGGCATTGATCAGCGTCGCACCCTCGCCGCGCAGGGCCTCGGAGGCGAGCGGCGCCGGATCGCGGCCGACATTGAGCGCGGTCGGATGAAACTGCACGAATTCGGCGTCGGCGATCACCGCCCCCGCATTGAGAGCCATGGCGAGGCCCTGGCCGTTGGCCTCCGGCGGGTTGGTCGTGACGGCGTAGAGATGGCCGATGCCGCCGGAGGCCAGCACCACCGCATGCGCGGGAAACGCCAGGCGCTCGCGGTCGCCGCGCCGGCGGGCGAGCACACCGGTGACGATGCGTCCCTCATGCTGAAGCTGTTCGCCGAGATAGCCCTCGACCACGCGGATCGACGGGGTCTTGCGCACCGCCGCCACCAGCGCGTCCATGATCGCCCGGCCGGCCATGTCGCCGCGCACGCGCACGATGCGGTTCATCGAGTGGGCGGCCTCGCGCGACAATTGCAGGCGGCCCTCCAGGTCCATGTCGAAGGGAACGCCATAGCCGAGCAGGTCGCGAACCCGGTCGCCGGCCTCCTCGGTCATCAGGCGGACGATCTTTTCCTCGCACAGCCCGCCGCCGACGGCGATCGTGTCGGCGGCATGGGCGGCGGCGCTGTCCTCGTCGGAGACGGCTGCGGCAATGCCGCCCTGCGCCCAGGCGGAGGAGGCGCCTTCGCCGATGGGTGAGGCGGAGAGGATGGTGACCGGGCGCGGCGCCAGTTTCAGGGCGCAGAACAGGCCGGTCAGGCCGCCGCCGAGAATGACGACATCGTCGATATGGGAAGTCACGGGACGTGGCGACGTCATGAATTTCGTCCGGAAGACCGGCTGCCGGGCGGCAGCCGGAGGAACGACGGTCGGGGCGGGCCGCCACGCGGCGCTGCCGGACGCCAAGCGCCCGGCATCGGCTCAGTTGCCGTTCGACCGGCGATCAGCTCTTGAGGTTGATCATCCGCTCGACCGCACGGCGTGCGCGGGTGGCAACCTGCGGATCGACCGTGACCTCATCCCGCATTTCCAGCAGGCAGTCGAGGATCTTCGACAGGGTGATGCGCTTCATGTGCGGGCACAGGTTGCACGGCCGCACATAATCGACACCCGGCGTCTCCGAGGCAATGTTGTCGGCCATCGAGCACTCGGTGACCAGCATCACCTTCTCCGGCCGGTTGGTCTTGACCCAGTCGATCATGCCGGCGGTGGAGCCGGTGAAATCGGCCTCGTCGACCACCTCCGGCGGGCATTCCGGATGGGCGATGATCTTCACGCTCGGCTCGATCTCGCGATATTCGCGCAGCTCCGCCGCTGTGAAGCGCTCATGCACCTCGCAGGCGCCGGCCCAGGTCAGGATCTCGACATCGGTCTGCCGCGCGACATTGGCCGCCAGATACTGGTCGGGGATCAGCAGCACGCGCGGCGCGCCGAGGCTCTCCACCACCTGCACCGCATTGGCCGAGGTGCAGCAGATGTCGCATTCGGCCTTCACGTCGGCCGAGGTATTGACATAGGTGACGATCGGCACGCCCGGGTGCTTTTCGCGCAAGGCCCGCACATCGGCGGCGGTGATCGACTCGGCCAGCGAGCAGCCGGCCTTCATGTCCGGGATCAGCACCGTCTTGTCCGGATTGAGGATCTTCGCCGTCTCGGCCATGAAGTGGACGCCGCACTGGACGATCACGTCCGCATCGGTCTTCGCCGCTTCCTTCGCCAGCGCCAGGCTGTCGCCGACGATGTCGGAAACGCCGTGGAAGATCTCCGGCGTCATGTAGTTGTGGGCGAGGATGACGGCGTTGCGCTCCTTCTTGAGGCGGTTGATCTCATGGATCACCGGCGCCAGCACCGGCCACTCGATCTCGGGGATCAGGTGGCGGACCTTCTCATAGATCGGCGCGGTCGCCTCGGCGACTTCCGCAGTATAGGCAAGATGAGGACGCGGCAGCATCGAATAGCCGCTGGCCCTTGCGGGTGCGGCGGTCGAGCATCCGGACATGCTGCCGATATCGAGTGCGATGGTGGCCATGGCGACCTCCTGACTTCATCCGGGCTGCGGCACCGCCGCGACACCCGCCCCCTACCGAGCGGCCTGACATCCATTGGCCTTTCGGCCGGACGAATGTCGTTTTGCTCAACTTGAGCATAAACTGGTGTTTAAAAAACGCGGCCTTAGCCGACGCTTATGCTCTCTTGGCGCATATATAGGCGTGCCGGACGCGCTTGCCAACGCGTTTGTTGAAGAGAAGCCGGCTTTTTGTCGGACAAATCCGGAAAACCCATTTTCCGCAAAGACTTGCGGCACGGATGCGGCGATGGACCGAATTGTCGCAGCCGGGGCCGACAGGCTGCCGGCGACCATCCTCCGGACGGCAAACCGGGCGCGGAAGCCGGGAGAGCTCTCCGTGCCGAGGACCGAGACCTTACGGACCTTGACTGCCGGATCGCATCCGACCGCCCCCAACTCATTCACGCCGTAAATGCAAAGCGCAAAGATCTTTCACTTTTCGACATGGGCGGCTTCCTCCATAGTCGCGATCAAACTGTCAGCCGGGCCCGGTCCAGCCGGGCCGCCGATCTCAGGACCCCCGTCATGACGTCCCCCGTCTCCGCCCCGCTTCCCAAGGCGTCCGTCAACCTGCCGCTGATCATCCTCTGCGGCTGCCTGATCGCCCTGCTCAGCTTCGGCCCGCGCTCCGCGCTCGGCCTGTTCCTCGCCCCGATGACCGAGGCGCGCGGCTGGTCGCGCGAGATCTTCGCCCTCGCCCTCGCCATCCAGAACCTCGTCTGGGGCGCGGCGCAGCCGGTCGCCGGCATGGTCGCCGACCGGTTCGGCACGGCGCGCACGCTCGCCTTCGGCGGCATCGTCTACACGCTCGGCCTGTTGCTGATGGCCCAGGCGGAAAGCCCGCTGCTGCTGCATGTCGCCGGCGGCGTGATGATCGGCCTCGGCGTCGCCTTCTCGTCCTTCTCGCTGGTGCTCGCCGCCTTCGGGCGCGCCGTCACGCCGCAGCGCCGCTCGCTCGCCTTCGGCATCGGCACGGCGGCCGGCTCCTTCGGCCAGTTCCTGTTCGCCCCGCTTTCCCAGGGCCTTATCGACGGGCTCGGCTGGCACGACAGCCTCTATGTGCTGGCCGGGCTGATGCTGCTGATCCCGTTCCTGGCCGTGGCGCTGAAGGGCAAGCCGGCCGCCTATGTGCCGGGCTCGGCCATTGCCGACCAGAAGCTCACCGAGGCGATTGCCGAGGCCTTTCGCACCCGCGGCTTCATCCTGCTGACCTTCGGCTTCTTCGTCTGCGGCTTCCACGTCGCCTTCATCACCGTGCACCTGCCGCCCTATATCGCCGATCTCGGCCTCGATCCGAAATGGGGCGCCATCGCCATCGCGCTGATCGGCCTGTGCAACGTCTTCGGGGCGCTGGCCTCGGGCTATATCGGCGGACGCTGGTCGAAGCCCTATTTCCTGTCGCTGATCTATCTCGGCCGGGCGATTGCCATCACCCTGTTCCTGATGGCGCCGGCAACGCCGCTGAGCGTGCTGATCTTCGCCGGCACGATGGGCTTCCTGTGGCTCTCCACCGTGCCGCCGACCTCGGGCCTCGTCGCGGTGATGTTCGGCCCGCGCTACATGGCAACGCTGTTCGGCTTCGTGTTCTTCTCGCACCAGATCGGCTCGTTCCTCGGCGTCTGGCTCGGCGGCCGGCTCTACGACCAGACCGGCTCCTATGACGTGATCTGGTATCTCGGCATCGCCCTCGGCCTCTTCGCCGCCATCGTTCACTGGCCGATCAAGGAAGAGCCGGTCGCGCGGCTGGCCGGCGCACCCGCCCAGTAAAGGCAGGCGGGACCTCCACGACACACGAAAGGGCGCGGGACCTGCCGGTTCCGCGCCCTTTTGTCGTTTTGCAGTGCCTGCCGTGTCAGCCGGCGATCTTCGAGAAGTCGGCGACCTCGCGGGTCGCCTCGCGGATCTCGGCGAGCAGCCGCAGGCGGTTGAGGCGCAGGTCCGCATCCTCGGCATTGACCAGGATGTCGTCGAAGAACCGGTCGACCGGCGCGCGCAGGCCGGCCAGCGCCGTCATCGCGCCGGCAAAGTCCTCGCGCGACAGCGCGTCGCGGATCTCGGCGCGCGCCGTGTCGATGGCCGCCGCCAGGGCGATCTCCGCCGGCTCGGCCAGGTGATCGGCATGCGGCGCGCCGGAAATGACAGTGCCGTCCTTCTTCTCCTCGGCGCGCAGGATATTGGCCGCGCGCTTGGTGCCGGCGAGAAGATTCGCGCCGTCCTCGGTCGCCAGGAACGCGCCCAGCGCCTCGACCCGGCGCACCACCATCAACAGGTCGTCCTGCCCCTCCAGCGCGAAAACCGCGTCGATGAGGTCGTGACGGGCGCCCTGCTCGCGCAGATGCACTTTCAGCCGGTCGGCGAAGAAGGCGAGAAGGTCGCCGCCGGCCTCTGCCATCGCGACATTCGCACGGACAAGGAGCCTGGACAGCGACAGCCGCAGCCCGTTCTCCAGCACGATGCGGATCACGCCGAGCGCAGCGCGGCGCAGCGCGAAGGGATCCTTCGAGCCGGTCGGCTTCTCGTCGATGGCCCAGAAGCCGGTCAAGAGGTCGAGCTTGTCGGCGAGCGCCACGGCGACGGCGACCGGATCGGTCGGCACCGCGTCGGACGGGCCTTGCGGCTTGTAATGCTCCTCGATGGCGCGGGCGACAGAGGCGTCCTCGCCTTGCCGCTCCGCATAGGTGCGGCCCATCTGGCCCTGCAGCTCGGGGAACTCGTAGACCATCTGCGTCGGCAGATCGGCCTTGGCGAGACGGGCGGCGCGCGCCGCCTTTTCCACATCGGCTCCGACCAGCGGCGCGATCTCGCGCGCCAGCGCCTCGAGCCGGTTCACCCGCGCGCCCTGCGTGCCGAGCTTCTCGTGGAAGACGACGCTGTCGAGCTTCGGCAGCCGGCTTTCCAGCGGCGCCTTGAGGTCGGTTTCCCAGAAGAAGCGGGCATCCGACAGGCGGGCGCGGATCACCTTCTCGTTGCCGGCGATGATCGTCGCCCCGCCATCCGAGGCAACGATGTTGGAGACGGCGACGAAGCGGTTCGACAGGCGGCCGGTTGCCGGGTCGCGCAGCACGAAGCATTTCTGGTTGGCGCGGATGGTCAGGCGGATGACCTCGTCGGGCAGGTCCAGGAACGCCTCGTCGAAGCTGCCGACCAGCACCACCGGCCATTCCACCAGGCCGGCGACTTCCTCCAGCAGCCCCTCGTCCTCGACCAGTTCCAGGCCAAGCGCCATGGCGCGGTTGCGCGCGTCGTTGACGATGATGTCCTTGCGCCGGTCGGCATCGAGCACGACCTTGGCCTTTTCCAGCTTGTCGGCATAGTCGTCCAGCCTCCGCACCTCGAAGGCGTCCGGCGAAAGGAAGCGGTGGCCGCGCGTCGTGTTGGACGAGACGATGCCGTCGATCTCGAAGGGCACCACCTCCGGCTCCTCGGTCTCCGGCCCGAAGGTCGCGACGATGGAGTGGAGCGGGCGCACCCAGCGAAGCTGCCCGGCGCCCCAGCGCATCGACTTCGGCCACGGGAAATTGCGGATGATGCCGGGCATCGCCTCGGCGACGATGTCTGCGGTGGCGCGGCCGGGCTTTTCGATCACCGCGACATAGAAATCGCCCTTCTTCGGATCGGAGACGACCTGCGCCTCGTCGATGGAGGCAAGCCCCGCGCCGCGCAGGAAGCCTTCCAGCGCCTTCTCCGGCGAGCCGACGCGCGGGCCCTTGCGCTCCTCGCGGGTCGGCTTCGACCCCGCCGTCAGCCCGGCGATATGCAGCGTCAGCCGGCGCGGCGTCGAAAAGGCCTTGGCGCCCTCATAGGTGACACCCGCATCGACCAGCGCATTGGTCACCAGCGACTTCAGGTCCTCGGCCGCGCGGCGCTGCATGCGGGCGGGAATTTCCTCGCTGAAAAGCTCCAGGAGAAGATCGGGCATCGGGAGGTCTCGAATGGTTGCGCCGCCGGAACGCGGCGGCCAGGACTGTTGCGCGTCCGTTAGCAAGAGCGGGGGAAAAAGTCACCCCCCGCGCGAGCTGTCAGAGCATGGGCGGGGCATGGGCCGGGCCTACCAGCCGCCGCCGCCGCCACCGCCGCCGCCACCGCCCGAGAAGCCGCCACCGCCGCCGCCGGAGCTCGACGACTTCGGCGCCGGCAGCGAGGAGGTGAAGGTCGACGACATCGCCCCGACGCTCTTGCCGAGCGTGCCGGCGATGTTGCGCGTGTCGAAGCTGCGCCCGGAATACCATTTCGGCGCATAGGAGGCGGCGACAGCCGCCCCGGCGGCGGTGAGAAGCCAGGCCTCGAACGCCTTCGACCACGGCTTTTCGACATCGAGGGCGACCGCATAGGGCAGCAGCGTCTCGAAATGCGAGGGGCTCATCTCCGGCGCGCCCTGCATGTTCATCCGGTCCTTCTCGGCGACCTGGAGATACATCTTCAGGCCCTCGATCTCGTCCATCACGCTGCGGCCGAGCGCCGTCGGCGCGCCGATCAGGAAGTAAAACAGGAAGTTCACCGCCAGCAGCGCCACGGCGACGAGCGCCAGCGGAGGGATGTCTCCCAGCGTCTGCAGCAGCAATGCGGAGACCGTCAGATGCCCCATGGTGATGATGGCGAAGACGATGAAGATGAAGGCGATGCGCACGGTCACCCCGCGCGAGCGGCGCATGCTCTGGCCGATATGGACGGCGAACAGGACGCCCATGAAGGTCACCATGAAGATCGGGGCCATCAGGGCGACCTGGTCCTCGGTAAGGCTGCCGAAGACGAGAAGAACGAAGATGGTGATGACCGACAGGACCACGCCGGGGATCAGATAGGCGCTGTTGGCCTTGTAGTAGCGATTGCGGTTCTCGCCCTCGATGGCGCCGCGGAAGGCCTTGCCGAGCGACTGGACCGAGGTGCCGTTGGCCTTGGAGACGGTGAAGTCGCCGCCGCGCTTGTCGAGCCAGCGGGCGATCGCCTTCTCGCCGCTGGGCAGGTCGGCGTAGTCGCCGCGCGCCGCTGCCGGGCGGATCATCGTCAGGTCGCCGGCGAGGTCGTCCAGAACCAGCTTGCCCTTGACCGCCAGGCTGAGACAGGCGGCGGAGAGCGCCCGCCAGCCCTCGTCGCCGAAGCCCTTGCGCGCGATGTAGTTGGACAGGGCCGGCGAGATGCCCTCCGGTCCCTCGAAACGCGGAAAGATCACGCCTTTCGGCGGATCGCGGCCGACCTGCCACCAGGCCCAGAAATAATAGCCGAACACCAGCACCAGGCCGATGCCGCCAAGGATCTCGCCGAGATGATCCTGGAGAAAGTAGCCGAATTCCTGCTGCGCGGTCGGCGCCGCCACCACTCCCTTGGGCATCTCGACGACGACGGTCAGCCCCTCGCGCGGCGCCAGCGGCCGCGTCGCGACGAAGAGCACGCTGCCGCCGCCGTCCTCGACGCGGGCAGTGGCGTCCCGCCCGGTGGCGCCATAGGCGCCGGTATAGGCGGCGTAGTCCGAGACGGTCGCCCCGCTCGGCAGCACGACGCGCGCCACCGCGCGGTCGATCGGGAAGCCCCACTCGTTGCCGGTGGCGTTCCAGTAGACCTCGTCATGGGTCTCGAAGAACCTGATCTGCCGGTCCGTGCGGTAGACGATGGTGTAGGTGTAGATGCCCGGCTGCAGGAAAACATCCTCGTGGCCGATATAGATGCGCACGCCGCTGCCGCCGCGGTTGACCGAATAGCCGTCCTCCTCGCCGTCGCGGGTCACCGAGACGAGATCGAACCCGGCCCGGGCGCGGCGCCCGTCCGCCGTCTCGAAGACGAGAGGAATGTCGCGATAGATGCCGCGGCGGATCTGATTGCCTTCGGCGCGAACCCGGATCGACTCGGTGACGGTCAGTTCGCCGTCCGGGGCGACCTCCACCGTGGCGTTGAAGGCGAGGATGCGTTCGTCGGCCCGCACGGTCGCGGGGGCGAGCAACAGGACCGCCAGGACCAGCGATGCGGCCAGGGCGTTGAGGAGAGAGAGGGCGCGCATGGTCGCGGCGCCCTCAGAAGCTGACCTTGGGCACCGCCCGGTCGGCGGGATCCTCGATCTCGAAATACGGCTCCTGGGTGAAGCCGAAACGGCTGGCGACCAGGTTGGAGGGGAAGCTCTCGACCACCACGTTGAGGGCGCGCACCGCGCCGTTGTAGTAGCGGCGGGCCATCTGCAGGGCTTCCTCGACCTTCTCCAGCGACGCCTGAAGCTCGCGGAAATTGTCGCTCGCCTTGAGGTCCGGATAGGCCTCGGCGACGGCGAACAGCCGCCCCAGCGCCTGCGACAGCAGCCCTTCCGCCTGCGCCCGGCCGGCGACGTCGTTGCGGTCGATGCCCGCCGCCCTCGCCCGCATCTCGGTGACCGCCTCCAGCGCCGCCCGCTCGTGCGTCGCGTAGCCCTTCACCGTCTCCACCAGATTGGGGATCAGGTCGGAGCGACGCTTGAGCTGCACGTCGATGCCGCTCCAGCCCTCGCGCACCATCTGCCGCTTCCGCACCAGATCATTGTAGAGATAGACGAGATAAAGGCCGATCAGGACGATCAGGCCGAGCACGATCCAGGTAGCCATCAGGCGACACCCTCTCCGGTCACGATTGGCGCTTACGCTACTGCAAGCCGGCCGCAGTGGAAACCGCGACGACGCCGGGAGATGTGACGCAGGTCACCGGCCGGGTGTTTGTCTCCCCGCCCGCGCCGGTCTCACGCGGGAGCGTAGCCCACTCCGCCCGCTTCCGTCTCTAGGAAGGCGGCGCCGCAGGCCTTGGCGAGTTCGCGCACCCGCAGGATGTAGTTCTGCCGCTCGGTGACGGAGATCACGCCGCGCGCGTCCAGCAGGTTGAACGCGTGGCTCGCCTTGATGCACTGGTCATAGGCCGGCAGCACCATCTGGTGGACATTGGTCCTGGCGGCGGCGCCGGCGGCGAGAATGGCGCGGCATTCGCGTTCCGCGTCCTCGAAGTGGCGGAACAGCATGGCGGTGTCGGCATGCTCGAAATTGTGCCGCGAATATTCCTGCTCGGCCTGCAGGAAGACGTCGCCATAGGTCACCTTCTCGGCGCCCTCGCGGCCGTTGTAGTTGAGGTCGTAGACGTTATCGACCCCCTGGATATACATCGCCAGACGCTCCAGGCCATAGGTCAGCTCGCCGGCGACCGGCGCGCATTCGAAGCCCGCCACCTGCTGGAAGTAGGTGAACTGCGACACTTCCATGCCGTCGCACCAGCACTCCCAGCCGAGCCCCCAGGCGCCCAGGGTCGGGCTTTCCCAATCGTCCTCGACGAAGCGCACGTCATGCAGCGAGGGGTCGAGGCCGATGGCATAAAGAGAGCGCAGGTACAGGTCCTGCAGGTTCTCCGGCGACGGCTTCATGATCACCTGGAACTGGTAATAGTGCTGCAGCCGGTTCGGGTTCTCGCCATAGCGGCCGTCGGTCGGCCGGCGCGAGGGCTGCACATAGGCCGCCTTCCACGGGCGCGGGCCGAGAGAGCGCAGGGTCGTCGCCGGGTGGAACGTGCCGGCGCCGACTTCCATGTCATAGGGCTGCAGCACGACGCAGCCCTGATCCGCCCAGAACCGCTGCAGCGTCAGGATCAACCCCTGGAAGGAGTTCTCGGGCCGCATATGCGCCGGCACCGTTTCGCTCGTCATCTGCGTCGTCCTTGAATGCAAGAATGGATTGGCCCGGCAGGGCCCGGGCGACAGGTGCCATCAACACCCGGTGCCGTCAAGGTGCGCGAGTGCCTAGATCCGCCGGTTTCGCCCAAGGCTGCAAACTGTGTCCGGGGTCACATCGCCTCAGCTCCCGTTACGTCATTCTCATGGGGCGATGACGATAGAGGAGGAAGATAAATCCCGCGCCATCGAGGACCGGACGCCGGGGATGGTCCCCGGCCCGACACTCGGAGGATTGAATCATGTTGAAACTTCGCACTCTTGCAATGGCCGGCCTCGCCACCCTGGCGATCGCCCTGATGGCCACCGGCGACATGGCCCATGCCAAGAACAACAATGGACAGGGCGGCACGTCGAGCGGATCCGATCCCTCGGGCGGCCGCGTGTGGAGCCACAAGGAACCCGCGGACGGCGTCATTCTCTGCGCCACGCGGAGCTGCATGAAATCGTCGCCCGCCGCCGCGGTGACGCATGTGCCCAACAATCCGAACGGGCGGCCGTACCGGCGGCCCATCGTCGAGAACGAGACCTGCAGCACGACGCGCTACGTCTATCCGAACGGCACGGTCATCGTGCAGTCGAGCTGCCCGCGCGCGGTGATGGGCGTCATCTCGACCCATCGCTAGGATCGGGCTTCGACGAAGATGTCAGACGCCTGAAAACGACCGGCAGGGGGCTGCGATCCGATCGCGGCCCCTGTCGTTTGCCTTACCGTCAGTCCTTGGGGCGGTAGCGCCCCGTCTCCGGATCCTGCTCCAGCGTCTTTGCCGGCAGTTCGCCGCCCGTCCGTCGGGCCGCCTCCGACACCCGGCGCTCGACACGGGCGATTTCGCGCCGCACCGCGCGTATCAGCAGATAGCCGCCAATGGCGAGGCCCGCCGCCGCGATCACATTGACCATCCCGTCCTCCCGATCCTCACAGTCCGAAGCGGGCCCAGAGCGCGCGCTGTTCCAGCGCACCGATCGCCTCATCCGCCCATCCCTGCGCCAGGCCGGCGCCGACCGCGACACCCACCCCCTGACGCCGCGCGAACAGCGAGCGCGGTGCCCCGATCAGCCGCATCCGCACGCTCTCGCCGAAGCGTTCGCGCAGCACCGACCGAATATCGCCGATGCGGTCGACAAGACCAAGGTCGCGCGACGTGGTGCCGGTCCAGAACAGGCCGGAGAACAGGTCGGGCGTCTCGGACAACACATCGCCGCGCCGCCTGCGGACCAGGGCGATGAAGCTCTCGTGCACCTCCTGCTGGATCGCCTTGAGGTGCCGCACATCCTCCTCGCGCTCGGGGCGGAAGGGATCGAGGATCGCCTTGTTCTCCCCGGCCGTGTGGACCCGGCGCTCGATGCCGAGACGGGCGATCGCCTCGGCGAAGCCGAAACTCGCCGAGACGACGCCGATCGAGCCGACGATGGAACTCTCGTCGGCGATGATCTCGTCGCCGGCCAGGGCGAGCATGTAGCCGCCGGAGGCCGCCACGTCCTCGACGAAGACCAGCACCTCCTTCTTCTTCTCGCCGGCAAGCTGGCGGATGCGGTCATGAATCAGCCGCGACTGCACCGGCGAACCGCCCGGCGAATTGACCACCAGCGCCACCGCCGGCCCGTCGAAGGCGAACAGCTTGTCGATCAGCGGCGCGGCCGTTGCCAGCGACAGGCCCGGCCGCAGGGGCGAGGCCATGCCGATGGCACCTTGGAGGCGCAGCACCGGGACGGTGGTCGGGACATCGCCCCATTTTCCGGGAAGGTGCTTGCGGAGTCTGTCGAACAAGGGGTGTCCTCGGGCTCTGAGTGGTCTGGCTGAAATACCTGTGTCTTCGGCATATAGGTCTGCGATGCGGCGATAAAAGAGCCGCCGTCAGGTGCCGGAGGCCTCGTCGAGAGCCGCCCGGATCGCCAGGAAATCGCGCCAGGCATAGCGCTTCTGCACCGGGCTGCGCAGCAGATAGGCCGGATGCAGCGTCGCAACGGCACGGATCGTCGCGCCTTGCGCGGCCGGTCCCAGCGGCAGGTCGAGCCAGCGACCGCGCAGCCGCAGGATGCCGTCCTGCACGCCGGTCAGCGCCTTGGCGGAGGCTCCGCCCAGGAACACCAGCACCTTCGGCCGCACCAGCTCGATCTGGCGCAGCACGAAGGGCTTGCAGATCTCGGTTTCCTGCGGGCTCGGCGTGCGGTTGCCCGGCGGGCGCCAGGGCACGACATTGGTGATATAGACCTCGCCGCGCGCCAGGCCGATCGCCTCCAGCATCCGGTCGAGCAACTGGCCGGAACGCCCGACAAAGGGCAGACCGCGCGCGTCCTCCTCCCGCCCCGGCGCCTCGCCGACAAACATCACCCGCGCATTGGCCGGCCCGTCGGCGAAAACCAGCGACTTGGCGGTGAGCTTGAGGTTGCAGCCGTCGAAGCGGGACAGCGTCTCGCGCAAGTCGTCCAGCGTCGCCGCCGTGCGGGCGGCCTCGCGGGCGGCAACGACCACCTCGTCTCCCGGCACGACGGCAGCCCCGGCCGCCATTGCACCTTGTGCGGGAGCTGCCGGCGCCCGCATCGGCGGGGCAGACCTCGGTGGCTGAGACTGGGGCGGCTGAGACTGGGGCGGTTGAAACTGGGGCGGCATCTGCCGCGCAGCGGGCCCGGCAGTTGGGGCAGCCGGCATTCCGGCCGGCGCTGTGCGCGCGGCGGGCACCGTCTCGGACAGGGCGAAGGCGTCGGAGGGCTCCAGTTCCAGCCATCCGTCGGCGCCGGCAGAGATGTAGAAATCGAGCAGCGCCTCGAGCGCCGAGGAGACCTTGCGCTCGCCCTCGGCCACCGTCGCGGACGGGCCATCGTCGTGCCTGCGGTCTGTCGGGTCTGCGGGTTCCATGCGGCTGTTGTGCCGCATCGCTCCCGGCAGCGCAATCGTTCCCGCCTTGACGGCGAGCGACACGTTCGGAATATTCCTCTTACGTAAACGTCATATGGCAGCCATTGGCTTATCGACATTGCGGCGCCTTTCGCGCTGCACTAAACAGAAAACGCTGAGACCGAGGCACGCGGCACGAGAGGGAGAGAGGCATGAGCGACACGGAGACGCTTGGCGAACGCGAAAGCATGGAATTCGACGTCGTCATCGTCGGCGCCGGACCGGCGGGACTGTCGGCGGCCATCCGGCTCAAGCAGATCGCCGAGGAGAAGGGCGAGGAGCTCTCCGTCGTCGTGCTGGAAAAGGGCTCCGAGGTCGGCGCCCACATCCTGTCGGGCGCGGTGGTCGATCCGATCGGCGTCGACAGGCTGCTGCCGGGCTGGCGCGAGGAGGCGGACACGCCGTTCAAGACGCCAGTGACCGCCGACCACTTCCTGGTGCTGGGTCCCGCGGGCTCCATGCGGCTGCCGAACATCATGATGCCGCCGTTGATGAACAATCACGGCAACTACATCGTCTCGCTCGGCAATGTCTGCCGCTGGCTCGCCGGCAAGGCGGAGGCGCTCGGCGTCGAGATCTATCCGGGCTTTGCCGCCGCCGAAGTGCTCTATGACGACACCGGCGCCGTGGTCGGCGTTGCCACCGGCGACATGGGCATCGGCCGCGACGGCAAGCCCAACGCCAATTTCACCCGCGGCATGGAGCTGCGCGGCAAATATGTGCTCATCGCCGAGGGCGTGCGCGGCTCGCTCGCCAAGGAGCTGATCGCCCGCTTCGATCTCGATGCGCATTCCGACGTGCCGAAATTCGGCATCGGCATCAAGGAACTGTGGCAGGTCGACCCGTCGAAGCACCGGCCGGGCCTGGTGCAGCACAGCTTCGGCTGGCCGCTCGACAACCGGACCGGCGGCGGCTCGTTCCTCTATCACCTCGAAGACAACCAGGTCGCGGTCGGCTTCGTCGTCCACCTCAATTACAAGAACCCCTACCTCGCCCCGTTCGAGGAGTTCCAGCGGTTCAAGACCCATCCGGCGATCCGCGAGACCTTCGAGGGCGGCAAGCGCATTTCCTATGGCGCGCGCGCCATCACCGAGGGCGGCTTCCAGTCGGTGCCCAAGCTCTCCTTCCCCGGCGGGTTGCTGATCGGCTGTTCCGCCGGCTTCGTCAACGTGCCGCGCATCAAGGGATCGCACAACGCGATGCTGTCCGGCATGCTGGCGGCGGAGGAGATCATGGCCGCGCTCGGACGCGGCGAGGCGAATGCCGAGCTTACCGGCTACGACGCCGCCTGGCGCGCAAGCGAGATCGGCAAGGACCTGAAGAAGGTCCGCAACGTCAAGCCGCTGCTGTCGCGCTTCGGCACGCTGTTCGGCACCATGCTCGGCGGCTTCGACATGTGGACCAACGAGCTGTTCGGCATCTCCCTGTTCGGCACCGTCTCGCATGGCAAGCGGGATTCGGAGAGCCTGGAGCCGGCGGCCAGGCACAGCCCGATCGCCTATCCCAAGCCGGACGGCAAGGTGTCCTTCGACAAGCTCTCCTCGGTGTTCCTGTCGAACACCAATCACGAGGAAGACCAGCCGATCCACCTCAAGGTGAAGGACATGGCGCTGCAGAAGGCATCGGAGCACGATGTCTATGCCGGCCCGTCGAACCGCTACTGCCCGGCCGGCGTCTATGAGTGGATCGAGGAAGGCGAGGACGCCCCGCGCTTCCAGATCAACGCGCAGAACTGCGTCCACTGCAAGACCTGCGACATCAAGGACCCGAACCGGAACATCACCTGGACGGTGCCGGAAGGCGCGGGCGGCCCGAACTACCCGAACATGTAAGGGCGTTCGATACCAAGTGCAGGCAGGGGATGCTCTCAGGCAAATCCCCTGCCCGCCGCCAGCGTCTCCTCGACGAAATCGTCGATGAATGCGTCCAGCGCCGGCCAGTCGGTGAACTCCATCTCGCCGGACGGGTCCATCTCGACGCCCTTCTGCCGCAGGATGCGGTGGATCACCCAGCGCTTGAGAAACCCCATCTGCCGGTCGCGCACGGCGCCGGCGGCAAGATGCAGGCGCGTCGGCTCCCAATCGAGATCGTCGAACATCACTTCTGCCGCCTCGCGGGCATTGTCGATGTCCTCCGCCTTTTGCGAGGAGGCGGACAGGCTGACGGAGACAAAGGCCGTCGGGACGCTCTCCAGCCGGGCGCGCTGCCGGCGGATGAAGTCGAGCATTTCGGGCTGATGCCGGCTGACATGCAGGGAGGCGGCGAGCACCGCCGCGTCGAAGGAGCCGAGCTCGAGCGAAGCCGCCGCCTTGGCGTCGACCAGCGTCACGCTGTGCCCCGCGCCCTTCAGCCTTGCGGCCACCCGCTCGGCAATCTTGCGGGTCTGTCCCTCGGTCGTGGCATAGACCACGAGGAAATGTGCCATTCCATCCATCCTGCAGCGCCGCGTCAGACATGGCAGGATGCATCAGCCGGACGAAGCTTTCATGACGGAAGTCAACACGATCATGACAAAGCCGGCAAAGGAAATCGCGCCGTCAGGCGCGATTTCGCGTCAGCGCCTCCACCGCCGCGAAGGCGGACATGTTGACCACGCCGCGTGAGGTCACCGACGGCGTCAGGATATGCACCGGCTTGGCCGTTCCCAGCAGGATCGGGCCGACATGCAGGCTGTCGGTCATCACCTTCACCAGGTTGAGCGCGATATTGGCGGCATCGAGCGAGGGGAAGACCAAAAGGTTCGCCTCTCCGGTCAGCCGCGAATCCGGCATCACCCGGCCGCGCATGGCCAGCGACAGGGCGCTGTCGCCATGCATCTCGCCGTCGACTTCCAGGTCCGGCACCATCTCCTTGAGCAGGTCCAGGGCCGCGCGCATCTTGTCGGCCGAGGCCATGTCGCGCGAGCCGAAGTTCGAGGCGGACAGGAGCGCTGC
This sequence comes from Stappia sp. P2PMeth1, assembly GCF_900185735.1. Lineage (NCBI taxonomy): Bacteria > Pseudomonadati > Pseudomonadota > Alphaproteobacteria > Hyphomicrobiales > Stappiaceae > Stappia > Stappia sp. P2PMeth1. Next base: position 156,443 of record NZ_FYAW01000010.1, read on the forward strand.
GCGCGGCGTGATGCCGAAGCGGCGGATTTCCTCGGCCGCCAGCATCGTCGTCTCGGCGATCTCGCGCGCCGAAGGATCGACCGTCACATAGGTGTCGGTGAAGAAGGTCGCGCCGTTCGAGTTGATCAGCAGCGACAGGGCGGAGAAGTCCTGCACGCCCGGCGCATTGCCGATGATGCCGCGCACATCGGCCAGGTGCTTGGAATAGCGCCCCTCCAGGCCGCAGATCAGCGCGTCGGCCTCGCCCCGGTGCAGCGCCAGCGCGCCGATCACCGTGGTGTTGGAGCGCACCATGGTGCGCGCGGCCTCCGGCGTGACGCCGCGCCGGCCGATCAGCGAGAACAGCGTGTCGACATAGTCGCGGTAGCGCGGATCGTCTTCCGGATTGGTGCATTCGAAGTCGCGGCCCGGCCGGATCTTCAGGCCGAAGCGCTCGCAGCGGCTCTCGATCACCGAGGGACGGCCGATCAGGATCGGCCGCGCCAGCCGGTCCTCCAGCAGCACCTGCGCGGCGCGCAGCACGCGCTCGTCCTCGCCGTTGGAATAGATGATCCGCGTCTCGCTGGCGCGCGCCGCCGCGATGATCGGCTTCATGATCAGGCCGGAGCGGAAGACGAAGCGGTTCAGCCGGTCGTGATAGGCGTCGAAATCCTCGATCGGGCGCACCGCGACGCCGGTCTCCATCGCCGCCCGCGCCACTGCCGGGGCGATGCGCAGGATCAGCCGCTGGTCGAAGGGCGAGGGGATCAGATATTTCGGGCCGAAGGTCTCGGAGACGCCGCCATAGGCGCGTGCGGCCACTTCCGAGGGCTCCTCGCGGGCGAGTTCGGCGATCGCGGCAACGGCGGCGAGCTTCATCTCCTCGTTGATCGTGGTGGCGCCGACATCCAGCGCGCCGCGGAAGATATAGGGGAAGCACAGGACGTTGTTGACCTGGTTCGGATAGTCCGAGCGGCCGGTGCACATCATCACGTCGTCGCGCACGGCGAGCGCGGCCTCCGGCATGATCTCCGGCTTGGGATTGGCCAGCGCCAGGATCAGCGGCCGTGCGGCCATCGCCGCGACCATCTCCGGCTTCAGCACGCCGGCGGCGGACAGGCCGAGGAAGACATCGGCGCCGGGGATCACCTCGGCCAGCGTGCGCGCGTCGGTCTCCTGCGCGAACAGCGCCTTCCACTCGTCCATCAGGGTCTCGCGGCCCTTGTAGACGACGCCCTCGATGTCGGTGACGAAGATGTTCTCCCGCGAGGCGCCGAGCGAGACCAGCAGATTGAGGCAGGCGAGCGCCGCCGCCCCCGCGCCGGAGGCGACGATCTTGACCTTGGCGATGTCCTTGCCGGCAAGTTCCAGCGCGTTCTTGACGGCGGCGCCGACGATGATCGCCGTGCCGTGCTGGTCGTCATGGAAGACCGGAATGTTCATCCGCTCGCGCAGGGCGCGCTCGATCATGAAGCATTCGGGCGCCTTGATGTCCTCCAGGTTGATGCCGCCGAAGGTCGGCTCGAGCACGGCGACCGCGTCGACGAACTTGTCGACATCGAGCTCGTCCACCTCGATATCGAAGACATCGATGCCGGCAAACTTCTTGAAGAGGACCGCCTTGCCCTCCATCACCGGCTTGGAGGCCAGCGGCCCGATATTGCCGAGCCCGAGCACCGCCGTGCCGTTGGAAACGACGCCGACGAGATTGGCGCGCGCGGTGTATTCGGCCGCAAGCGAGGGATCGCGGGCGATCTCCAGGCACGGCGCGGCAACGCCGGGCGAATAGGCCAGCGCCAGGTCGCGCTGGTTGCCGAGCGGCTTGGTCGCCTGGATCTCCAGCTTTCCCGGGCGCGGATGGCGGTGATAGTAGAGCGCGGCCTCATCGAGATCGTTGGCGGGCAGGGTATCGGTTTTTTTCTCGGTCATCGCGATCCACTTAAGGCTGGCAGGCGGCGGGTCCGCTGGCACATCCGGTCCACGGCGGTCACCCGCCCCTCGCGCCCGCCGGCTCGGCGGCGCGGGCGAGCGGCGCGAACAGGACGAGGATGCGAATCAGCAGGTACAGGACCAGCGCGTTCAGGCAATGCCATACGAAATGCGTTCCCAAAGGGAAAGACGGGCAAAATGGGATATCGCTCATTCTGAAAGCAAGCGAAATCACGAAAACCGTGCCCGCAAGTGCCAGCGGCGCGCTGGCCGGCGGGCATCGCCGCGCTGCAAGGGCGGCAACGCCGAAGATGGCGAGCGCGGCCGGTGCATAGCCGGCGGAGGATCCGAGGATCCCGGAGAGCTGCGGCGCCACGCCGTAGCTGGCGGCGAGGAAGGCCAGCGTCGCCCCGATCGACCAGCCGAGGCCGAGGCCGAGGATGCGCCGCATCGCCAGGAAGAAATAGGCGTAGATGAAGACCGCGATCGGCACCACGTCGGCCAGCGCCGACCAGCGATTGGCGAAGGTGTGGAACAGGAAGGAGCCGATGCCGACCACGGCGACCACCACGACCAGAAACAGCACGCCGGCATCGCCCGGCGCCCTGCGCCGCCACAGCAGCCAGGCGAAAAGGGCGGCGATCAGGAAGGCGCCGTTGGTCACCGCGTTGACCGGCTCGGCCCAGAATTCCGGTCCCAGCCGCTCGCAATAGGCATTGATCGGTCTCGTCCAGTCCATCGTCCGCTCCTCGTGCCGCCCCACCGGTCCCCTGCCAGTCGGTCCTCGCTGGCGCCCGAGTGTGACCCGCCCTATCCTTGCGGGCAAATAGCAACCATCGCCTCAGGGCAGGGCCCTGCGCTCCACGAGGATCATCACGCCGATGCATCGCATTGATGACAGCCGTCCCTTCGTTCCGCTCAACATCGCCGTCCTCACCGTCTCCGACACCCGCTCGCTGGAGGAGGACCGCTCCGGCGGCACGCTGGTCGCCCGGATCGAGGAGGCCGGCCACCGCCTGGCGGACCGCGCCATCGTCACCGACGACGTGGAGAAGATCCGCGCCGTGGTTAGCGCCTGGACCGCCTCGCCCGATGTCGACGTGGTGATCACCACCGGCGGCACCGGCTTCACCGGCCGCGATGTCACGCCGGAGGCGATCGAGCCGCTGTTCGAGAAGACAATGGACGGTTTTTCCGAAGTCTTCCACCGCATCTCCTACGACAAGATCGGCACCTCGACCATTCAGTCGCGGGCGACCGGCGGCGTCATCGACGCGACCTATGTCTTCGTGCTGCCCGGCTCGCCGGGCGCCTGCAAGGATGCCTGGGACGGCATCCTCAAGTGGCAGCTCGACTACCGGCACATGCCCTGCAACTTCGTCGAGATCATGCCTCGCCTCGACGAGCATCTGAAGCGCGGCAAGCTGCGCGAGGCGTGAGACGCGGGGCCGCGGATCCACGCATCCTCTTCACGGATGCGTGAGCGCCGCTTTCCGTCATGCCCGGCGGGCCTAAGTGCCGCTGGGGAGCCTTGGGACCAATGGGAGGGTTTACGGACATGATCGAACTCAGCCTCAACCGCAGGACGCTGCTGACCGGCGCCGCCGTCACCGCTCTTGCCGCCCCCGCCATCGTCTCCGGCAGCGTGCGCGTGCGCGCCGAAGCGCCGATGCTCGGCGCCGCCGGCCCCACCTTCAACCGCATCAAGCTCGGCGACTTCGAGGTCACCACCCTGCTGGACGCCGCGCGCGCGATGGACGGGCCGCATCCGATCTTCGGCGAGAATCAGGAGGCGGCGGCGGTCGCCGAACTGCTCGACGCGAACAACCTGCCGTCCGACAAGATGGTCAACGGCTTCACGCCGGTTCTCGTCAACACCGGCGCGCAGCTCATCCTCTTCGACACCGGCCTCGGCGGCGATGCCGGCACGCTGACCGCCCAGCTTGCCGCAGCCGGCTACACGCCCGAGCAGGTCGACATCGTCGTGCTGACCCACATGCACCCCGATCACATCGGCGGGCTGATGACCGGCGATGCGCCGGCCTATCCGAACGCCCGCTATGTCGCAGGTCAGGCCGAATACGACTTCTGGTCCGCCGAGGAGCGCCTGTCCGGGCCGACCGAGCGCGTCGCAACGCTGGTGCGCTCCAACGTGACGCCATTTGCCGAAAACATGACCTTCATCGGCGACGGCGGCGAGGTCGTCTCCGGCATCACCGGCATCGACACGTCCGGCCACACGCCGGGGCACCTCTCGTTCCATGTGGAGAGCGGCGGCAAGCGGCTGCTGATCTGGGGCGATGTCGCGAATCATTTCGTCGCCTCGATCCAGCGTCCCGACTGGCATGTCCGCTTCGACATGGACAAGGAGAAGGCGGCGGCGACCCGCAAGCGCGTCTTCGACATGGTCGCGACCGACAGGATCCCGGTGACGGGCTATCACATGCCCTTCCCGGCGCTCGGCTATGTCCAGGCGAGCGGCGAGAGCTATCGCTGGCTGCCGGCCGCCTATCAGTTCGCTCTCTGAGCAGACGCTCGCCGGCGCCCTTCGCCACCCCTTTGGCCCTCCCGGACGGCGCACCGCGCCGAGCCGGGACGGGCTGGGGGGGCAGGACCGGCGGAAACGATGCACAGGCCGGCGCCTCGCCCACAGGCTGTCGTCCCGGTTCCGGCGAAGCCGGAGAGCCGGGAACCATTGCCACCCTCAGTGGGTGTTTGTCGCTCCCCCCTCTCCTTGCGTCTTCCCGGGCGTCTTCCCGGGCAAGGCGCAGCCGCGACCCGTATGTGGACGGCCCCCTGAGGGCAAGCGATTAGTCGAGGAGTGCCCGGATCGACAGCGGTTCGTATGTCCGGCCTGTTTCGGCGGCATGGTGAACCGCCATGGCCCAAGATGGGTTGC